>NZ_DATMRV010000255.1:0-3941 GCF_035565795.1 Pseudorhodoplanes sp. | reverse complement strand
CGCCGATGGGCTGGGCCTTCGTCAAGCGACGGATGATCGCCGAGCTAGGCGTCGACTGGCAGGCGAAATTCGCAAGCTTCGAGCACAAGCCCGCCGCCGCTGCATCGCTAGGCCAGGTCCACAAGGCGCTTGCGCATGACGAGACGGAGCTGGCCTGCAAGCTGCAGTATCCGGACATGCAGTCGGCGGTCGAGGCTGATCTCAAGCAGCTCAACCTCCTGTTCGCGCTCCATCGCCGCATCGAGCCTGCGATCGACACTTCCGAGATCAACGAGGAGATCGGCGCGCGCATTCGCGAAGAACTGGATTACGTGCGCGAAGCGAAGCATGTCGCGCTATATCGCGACATGCTTGCTGATATCGATCTGATCCGCGTGCCGCGCGTGTGGCCCGATCTGTCGACCACGCGTCTCCTGACGCTCGACTGGCTTGAGGGCAAACGGATGCTCGCCTTCAAGGACGCGGCGCTGGAGCACCGCAACCTTCTTGCGCAGGCCATGTTCACCGCATGGTGGTTTCCGTTCAGCCGCTTCGGCGTGATCCACGGCGACCCGCACCTCGGTAATTACTCGGTCTTCGAGAAGGAGGGCGTGCCGGGCGGGATCAATCTCCTCGATTACGGCTGCATCCGGATTTTCCCGCCGCGCTTCGTGGGTGGGGTCGTCGACCTGTATCACGGGCTGCGCGATGGCAATGACGCGCTCATCGTCAACGCCTACGAGACATGGGGCTTTCGTAATCTCACCCGTGAGCTGATCGAGATCCTCAATATCTGGGCAAGGTTTATCTATGGACCGCTGCTGGACGACCGCGTCCGCAGCATCGCTGACGGCGTCAAACCCTCCGAATATGGACGCCGCGAAGCCTTTCGCGTGCATCAGGCGCTGAAGGAGAAGGGGCCCGTCACCGTGCCGCGGGAATTTGTCTTCATGGACCGCGCGGCCATTGGACTTGGCGGGGTCTTCCTGCATCTCCACGCCGAGTTGAATTTCTACCGCCTGTTCAACGAGGCGATCGAAAATTTCTCTCTTCCGGAGCTTGCCGCGCGCCAGGCCGCGGCGCTCGACCGGGCGAACTTGCCGCATCCCGAGGCCTGAGGATGAGGCGGCCCCTGCCGCTATCCTGCCGTTGCCCCCAAAGCGCAATTGCGGTAACCGGTGGGCAGAATTTCTTTTCTCTCACGGGGATCGCAATGGCTGACCACAGCGAGGTGGCCTATACCACCGCCGACGGTAACGACTACAAGGAGCACGAGCGGACTTATCTCGCGTTCCTGACGATGACGAAATGGGGCATCGGCATCGTGGTGGCCATCCTGATCCTTATGGCCTATTTCCTGGTCCATTAAATTGCCGCCGGGGGGCGCATGAAAATCGCGGTTGCGGCGGAGTCCGACAAGGCAGAGCCGCGTGTTGCCGGCACGCCGGAAACCGTCAAGAAGTTCATCGGGCTGGGTGCCGAAGTCGCGGTTGAGCCGGGTGCCGGTGTGCAATCCGGTATTCCCGACGCCGACTACGTCGCTGCCGGTGCTACGGTTGAGAAAGACGCCGTCAAGACAGCGGACATTGTACTTCGCGTGCGGCGTCCGCGTGCCGACGAATTGCTCGACTACAAGCGGGGCGCCATCGTCGTGTCCCTCATGGACCCGTATGGCCATGATGCCGCAATCGCTGCGCTGGCAAATTCCGGCGTTACGTCCTTCGCAATGGAATTGATGCCGCGTATCACGCGCGCGCAATCCATGGACGTGCTGTCCAGCCAGGCCAACCTTGCAGGGTATCGAGCCGTGATCGATGCGGCCGCCGAGTATGGCCGCGCGCTGCCGATGATGATGACGCCGGCCGGTACGGTGCCTGCGGCGAAAGCCTTCATCATGGGCGTCGGCGTTGCCGGTCTGCAGGCGATCGCGACGGCCCGCCGCCTCGGCGCCGTGGTCACCGCAACCGACGTGCGGCCGGCAGTGAAGGAGCAGGTTCAGAGCCTTGGCGCGAAATTCATCGCCGTCGAGGACGAGGAATTCAAGCAGGCCGAAACCGCAGGCGGCTACGCCAAGGAAATGTCGAAAGACTATCAGGCCAAGCAGGCTGCACTCATCGCCGAACACATCAAGAAGCAGGACATCGTCATCACCACTGCGCTGATCCCCGGGCGGCCAGCGCCCAAGCTGGTTTCGGCCGAGATGGTCGCCTCGATGCGGCCGGGTTCGGTCATCGTGGACCTTGCGGTCGAGCGCGGCGGAAATGTCGAGGGCGCAAAGCCGGGCGAGGTCGTCACCATCAATGGCGTGAAGATCGTCGGCTACCTCAACGTCCCCGGCCGGCTCGCCGCTTCGTCCTCGGCGCTTTACGCCAAGAATCTTCTGACCTTCCTCGAGAGCATGATCGACAAGAAGGAAAAGAAACTTGCGATCAACTGGGACGACGAGATCGTCAAAGGCACGCTGCTGACGCGCGATGGCAAGATCGTGCATCCGAATTTCCAGCCGAAGGCCTGAGGGGCACAGAGCATGGACCACGTCGATCCCTTCGTCTTCCAGTTCTCGATTTTCGTGATGGCGGTGTTCGTCGGCTATTACGTTGTCTGGTCGGTGACGCCCGCGTTGCATACGCCGCTGATGTCCGTGACGAACGCGATCTCCTCGGTGATCGTGGTCGGCGCGCTGCTCGCGGTGGGTGTGCCGATCATGGAATCAGGCACGACCGTTGCGCGCATCCTCGGCTTCGTCGCGCTGGTCTTCGCCTCGATCAATATCTTTGGCGGGTTCCTGGTCACGCAGCGCATGCTCGCGATGTACCAGAAGAAGGAAAAGAAGTGAGCGCGGCATGACCCCGAACCTCGTCGCGCTTTGCTATCTCGTCGCGGGCGTTCTTTTCATTCTCGCGCTGCGCGGGCTGTCGTCGCCGGAGACCAGCCGGCAGGGCAATATGTTCGGCATTGTGGGCATGGCGATCGCCATTCTCACGACGCTCGCTTCGCATCCGCCCGCCGGCGCCATGGCCTGGCTGCTGGTGATCCTCGGCATTGCGATTGGCGGCGGCATCGGCGCTCTGATCGCCCGCAAGGTGCCGATGACGGCGATGCCGGAACTGGTTGCGGCCTTCCATTCCCTGGTAGGCATGGCCGCGGTGCTGGTCGCCGCCGGTGCGCTCTATGCGCCCGCCGCCTTCGGCATCGGCAATGTCGGCACCATCAAGGGCGCGAGCCTGATCGAGATGTCGCTTGGCACCGCGATCGGCGCAATCACCTTCACCGGCTCGGTCATCGCCTTCATGAAGCTGTCGGGCCGCATGAGCGGCGCGCCGATCATGCTGCCGGCGCGTCACGCGATCAACATTGCGCTCGGCCTTGTGATCCTTGTTCTGATCGCGACGCTCGCACGCACCGAAAGTCATTCGGTGTTCTGGCTGCTCGTGATCGCCTCGCTGGTCTTTGGCGTGTTGATCATCATCCCGATCGGCGGCGCCGACATGCCGGTCGTGATCTCGATGCTGAACTCCTATTCCGGCTGGGCAGCGGCCGGCATCGGCTTCACCCTTGGCAATTCCGCGCTGATCATCACCGGCGCGCTGGTGGGCTCCTCGGGCGCGATCCTGTCCTACATCATGTGCAAGGGCATGAACCGGAGCTTCATCTCGGTCATCCTCGGCGGATTCGGCGGCGAGGTTGCAGGGCCCGCCGGCGGCGGCGAACAGAAGCCGGTGAAACTCGGCTCCGCGGAAGACGCCGCGTACATCATGAAGAATGCCAGCAAGGTCATCATCGTGCCGGGCTACGGCATGGCGGTGGCGCAGGCACAGCACGCGCTCCGCGAGATGGCCGATCATCTCAAGAAGGAAGGCGTCGAGGTCAAATACGCGATCCATCCGGTCGCCGGCCGCATGCCCGGCCACATGAACGTGCTGCTGGCTGAAGCCAACGTCCCTTACGACGAGGTGTTCGAA
>NZ_DATMRV010000254.1:0-45964 GCF_035565795.1 Pseudorhodoplanes sp. | reverse complement strand
CTCGCTGTCATCCAGGGGCTGACCGCGCTCGACCTTGCGCTCGCTCTTGCGATTTACCGCAAGCAAAGCGGCTGATGCGGCTGACAATCGTTATCCGGCATCCGCAATCCGCATGGTCGCGCCGGCATCCGGCTGCGCATCCAGTGTCTTGACCGGCCTGCAGCAGCCGACCGGCTCGTTCGGCGCCAGGCGCCTCGCCCGCGAGCACATTGAATTTGCCGCGCAGCCGCGCTCCCTGAATCGCAAGCTCGGTCTCGGGCCTGCCGGCATCGTGTGTTCGGCTTTGATCGGACGGCGGTCCTTCGCGATGAGGCGGACTGACGGGCGCGTGATCGGGCTGACGTCGGCGTTAGATTCGAACCGGTCTCTGCGCCAAAAATTCGAAATGACTTCGAAACGTATTTTCGGGGGCCAGGGAAAGAGCGCGGAATCGCGGGAGCTTCGACGAAATAAGGCTCCGCAAAGACTCTGCTGGCAGCAAAACTGAGCCGTGTTTGCGGTGAAATGGCCGGAGATTAGGAAAACCCGGGGACAAACTTCCTAGTGTGGTGGCACATACAGCAGCGCGCGAACGAGCCGCTGCATGAGGGTTTCCCTGATAACAGGGAAAAAAAAACAGGGCAATTCGCGGCTTTCGACGTTCCCATAAGGACAGCGAACCAGAAAAGTCTCTGCTTTCCGGGAACAACCCCGCATTTTTCCCTGTGACCCATAACAGCATATTTTTTCGCTGAAACAGCGAACCGAACAGCGAACGCCCAGAACTTTTTATCTAGACCTTGAATAACGGCACGAAGCGCCAAGCCTCCAATACCAGATCCCTACTCTTCAGCATTCCAAAGCTGTCTTATGCGTCATGTGGCTACAGGCCATATCCCAGTGATGTGATCATGACAGGGGCCCCCGGAAGGGGTCGGCCCCGTTCATCCCGGCGACATTCTTAGGAGAAGAGTGACGCATGTCGGCCAGATGACCACATTTGTACACTCATAAGCTCCGTCCGTCGGCTTACCTCGGCCGGGAAACGTCGAGGATCACGCCCATGCTGATACGCCCCAGGTCTAGATTACGCGATACAAACTCGGCGCCCTGGTTCATTTCCTATTCCGCAACCAAGATCGACGAAATTGCGAGGATGTTTGAACGCAACCCCAGCCACCAAATCGTGCGCAGGGCGTAAGCGCCCGCCACCGCACTTGAGATACGATCGCCGAGAAGATTCTCCCAGAATATCGTGTCAACGCTTGGTACGGCATTTTTGGACCAGCGAAGATCCAAAGACGTAGCGGCGAAGATCGAAGGAGATCAAAGAGATTCTCGCCGAGCCGGCGATCCGTGACCGCTTGAGCGGACAGAGCTTTAATCCCGTCGGACAGGACAGTGGAAAGCTGGCTGCAATTATCGAGCGTGACTTTCCGGTGTGGCGCGACATCGTCAAGAAGCCGAGCGCATGTAATTGGGGGCTGTAAACGTTGTATTTTCTGGGGATGACATCCGAGCTAGCTTCCCTCGCCGATTAACATCCCGCTTATGCCGCCGCATTCCACAATTCGCGTGACGCAATGCGCGCGCCCTCGGCCATGCACTGCAACTTCGCCCACATTACCGTTGGATGAACGCGACGAGTAAACGGGCTTTGCGCGAAGCCGCAATCCGTGGAAGCGATGACGTTCTCCCTGCCGACGATCCCGGCAAAGCGCACCAAACGATCGGCAATGAGTTCGGGATGTTCGACAACATTCGTAGCGTGGCTAACCACCCCCGGCAGGAGCTTTTTTCCTGCCGGGATCCGGGCGGCCTTCCATACCTTCCATTCGTGCTCGTGACGAACATTGGCCGCCTCAAAGCTGTAGCCGCCAACATTCACCTGCAGAATAATATCGATGATGTCCTGCAGCGGCACATCGAACATGTGCGGGCCGCTCCAGCTTCCCCAGCAGACATGATAGCGCGTTCGCTCCGTCGGTATCCCCTGGAGCGCACGATTGAGCGCGTCGATGCGCAGCTGCGCCCAGTCACGATATTGCTTGAGTGACATCGGCGGAACCAGTTTCTCGTGCATGAACGGAAAGAAGGCATCGTCGATTTGCACGGTCAACCCGGCATCGACGATGGCCTTGTATTCCTCGTGCAACGCATCGGCGAGCGCGAACAGAAAACTTTCCTCGTCCGGGTAATATTCATTCTTCGCGCTTGGCAAGGCGCTCGCCGGCGCGACGACTGGAAGGAAGGCACCGTGCACCTTCGTCTTCTCGACCGCCGCGCGCAGATTGGCTATGTCGCGCTGCAATTCCTTCTGGCCGACATACTTGATCGGAGCATTGCAGACAAACCGTTTGTTGAGCCGGCCGGCAATTCCGGTGGCGCGATCTTGCTCCTCGTAATATTCCGGGAACGCCTCACGATCACGGCCACCGGTCATCGTCGCGAGCGGATCAGCTGCCTCTTCGCTGGTAAGGGGCCGCGACGTAATGCCGGTCAGGCGCGAATGAACATAAAACGCCCAGTTTGTCCCTTTTCCGAACTCGCCGTCACTGACGATATCGATTCCGACTTCGGCTTGCTTCCTGACCACTTCTTCGATGGCCCGGCGCAGTGATGCGTCGTAGACGTCAGGCGGTGGGGGGTTGTCAGAGGCCGCGGCACGAAGAACTTCGAGAAAGTCGTTCGGTCGCACCAAGCTTCCGACATGGGTCGTCAAGATGCGATTGCTCATTCCAATCCTCCCGACCGTGTAGAGACAGCGCAATCTTTTGAAATTCTGGCGGCTCTCTGCGTCGAGAGGCTCACCGCACGGCGCTACGCCTCAAACCCGGGCGGCGGCGGGATGCCCCACATGTTGGCCGCGACGAGTTCGCGCGGCCAGACCTTGGGCTTTTGCGGGAAGTCCTGATGATGCGGGCGCGGATCGAAATAGCCAAGCCTCTCGTCCGAAATCCGATCCATATCCGCGAAGACTTCGACAATGTTGCCGTCCGGGTCGTGATGATAGGTGAAGATATTGTGGCCAACACCGTGACGGCCGGGTCCCCAGATCAACGGAATTCCGTGCGTACCGAGAATGTCGCAGGCCCGGCCGATCTGCGAGAAATCCGCCACCTCGAAGGCGACATGAAACATGCCGCGACGTGGCGACGTCATGAAGTTCAGCGAATGATGGTCTGCATTGCATCGCAGAAAGACGAAAAAATCCGCCATCCAGTCGGACCAGCGGAAGCCCAGCTGTTCGGTAAAGAACTCTGTGGATACCCTGGCGTCATTTGCGTGCATCGCAACATGACCGAGCTTGCGTGGCGCAATTCCACTTCCATTACTGGAAAACGGCACGTCAGATTGCGTCATCCCGGAATAAAGATAAACGGGATAGCCGTCCGGGTCGTGAAGCTCGATGACTTTGTCGATGCCATGAAAGCGACTGGTTTGAATTTCGTTACGAACGCCACCTGCAGTCAAAGCCCTGGAGGCTTCCTCCAGTGTCTGCTCCGGGGCGATCTCGAGCCCGACGTGTCGATGGCCGGGCTGATCACCACGGAAAAACGAAATGGCGTGATGTTCGTTACCGCACGAAAAGTACGCCTCGCCTGCCCCCGTATCCGCCGTAGTCGAGAGCCCGAGAACCTTCCCATAATGATGCAGCATTTCGTCGAGCTTCACGACATTCAGCCCGAGAAACCCAAGTTTTATTACTTTCACCGACATGTCGAAAGTCCAATAATGAGCGTGCCCTCAGTGCCACACGTCCGCGGCGATTTGCTGTGTTAAAGCGAGCTTGCGCCACTGCTCGTCCTCGCTCAGAAGGTTGCCCTCCTCAGTCGAGGCGAAACCGCATTGCGGACTGAGGCACAATCGCTCGAGCCCGACATAGCGCGCCGCCTCATCAATCCGGTGCTTGACCATCTCCCGGTCCTCAAGCTGACCGGATTTCGTCGTTACCAGTCCGAGAACGATAAGGGGACCTCCATTGGAGGAAGCCACGCGCAACGGATCAAAGCCTCCAGCTCTTTCGCTGTCATATTCGAGAAACAGCGCGTCCACATTGATCTTGTTGAACAGCGTATCGGCGACAAACTCGTACCCGCCCTTCGCCATCCAGTTCGAGCGAAGATTTCCCCGGCAAAGATGCATACTGACGGTAAGGTCGTCGGGCCGCCCTTCGAGAGCCGAGTTGATCAATTCCGCAAAGCGACCCAGCACCTGCGCCGGCTTGTCACCACGCGATTCCATCGCCTGACGCCGTTCAGGATCACACATGAACGCGAGATTACAGTCATCCAGCTGAATGTACCTGCATCCGGCGTCGTAGAACGCCCGGATCGCTCCGCGATAGGCTGCACCAAGATCTCTGTAGAGATCGTCGATATTGTCATATGCGTCGGCACTGACGATGCCCCGCCAGTCGCGCATGAGCGACACCATCATGGTCGGCGACGGAATCGTCATTTTAGGCGTGCGCGTGGTGTGTTTCGCCACATAGCTGAAATGATCGATCATCGGATGGCTCGAAAATCCGACCGGACCAACGACCTTGGCAACGCGAAACGACTCCACCTTTCCGCCGGGCATCGGAAGTTGCGCGAGACCAGCTTCCACTCCATCGAGATGTGAAAGAAAATCGGTCTGCCAGGCCTCCCGTCGAAATTCGCCATCCGTGATACCCTGAAGTCCAATTTCTTCCTGACCACGGATCGCTTCTAGGATGGCCTTGTCTTCTTTCTCTTTCAGATCGGCTGCGCTGATCTTGCCTTCAGCAAATTGACGCCGCGCCTCCTTGAGGCTTTCGGGACGAAGCAGACTACCAACTTGATCCGCCCGGAATGGTGGCTTGAGACGTGACGACATGGGCGGCCCTCCTCGATCCGATTATTGGCGGAGACTGCGGCCAGTTTAATCCCAGCACTATCGCTTCCGCTCTTTGTCGGCAGCATAGGGCGGCTGTTATGTTCGTCAATACAAATTGGTTCATTTAGGCGCACACCCGATTGGGCACGTGACACCCGTTTTCAACGTCGAATAATTTCGCTATGTTCGTATTACCAACTCTGTTCACAGCTATGAACGAGGCGAAAGATGAGAGTGCGGCGAGATCGACTGTCAGCTGCTGACGTGACAGGCGCATGGGCCATTCTACCCACGCCCGCCCTCGATGGTGCATCGGATTGGCGAAACGACAATACCGTGAATCTGGACGAGACTGCCCGCGCCGTCGATGCCTTGATCAAGGCTGGGGTGAACGGAATTCTGACGCTCGGCACCTTCGGCGAATGCGCCACCCTGACGTGGGACGAGAAGCGCGCTTTCATGGCGACATGCGCGGAAGCGGCGCGCGGACGTGTACCGGTGTTCGGGGGCACAACCAGCCTGAATACGAGGGAATCCATACGTCAGACGGCTGCTGCGTTCGATCTTGGCCTTGACGGAACGATGCTTGGCCCGCCCATGTGGTGTCAGGTCGACTTGCCTACCGCGATTCAATTCTATCGTGACGTTGCGGAAGCCTGTCCTGAAATGGCGATCTGTGTCTACGCCAATCCCGCGGCCTTCAAGTTCATGTTCCCTCGCCCGTTCTGGGAGCAGGTCGCGCAAATCCCTCAGGTCATTGCGTGCAAGTATCTCGGCATTGGCATGCTGCTCAACGACCTGGCCGTGACCAAAAATCGAATTCGCTTCTTGCCAATCGATGTGGACTATTATGGCGCCGCTCGCATGGCGCCTGACGCTTGCACTGCATTTTGGACCAGTTGCGCAGTGAACGGCCCGGCGACCGTCATTCGACTTCGCGATACCGTTGCCGAGGCCAAGCAGACCGGCGACTGGAGCAACGCCAAGGAAGTCACGGATGCGATGCGCGCTGCCGAAGCCGGTTTCTTTCCGAATGGCGATTTCAACGAATTTTCCAAGTACAACATCAGCCTCGAAAAAGAACGCATGAATGCCGCTGGCTGGATGAATGCTGGCCCTTGCCGTCCGCCTTATCACCTTGCGCCTGAATCGTTTCTGGAGGGCGCGAGGCGCTCCGGGCGCGCATGGGCGGCGCTGCACGAACGCTATAGTAAAGTCCGCTCGCGCGTAGCTGCGAATGGATAGAACGTTGTCGTAAAGGCTTTAGACCGACCTAGTCGTCGAGCGCAATCAACATATCACCGCAGTCGAGCACTCGCGGTAACGGACCATTCAAACCGATGATCTTTCCGCGAAATCCCATTTCTTCATCAATAGCAAGATCTGACTGGCGGCGACACCGTTCGATGTCCGCACATGTAAGGCGCCCATCTTTCACGAAAATCTCAAGAAGCATTGGGCCCTCAAACGCGCCGTTGTCACGACGCAGGTAGCCCATGATCCCACCATGCTGATTGCGCGCGAGCCTGTTGGTGAAGTCTGAAAGCTTTGCCACGGGTCGATCGTACGAATGGAGAATCTCAACACACGGGCGTCTGGAACAGGAGCAAGGGCTTGCCCGCGGAGCAGCTTCGCTATATTCATGATTATGATCACGTTCGCAAGTGTGAACATCGATGACATGTTCGATTTCTTGCGAGCAAGCTTATCGTGAGGTGATCGTGGCGTATTCGCGACTGTGCGGTCTTGATGATTTGAAAGTCGGAGAAATGCGCGAGTTCGAGCACGAGGGTCACCAGATATTAGTCGTCTGGCCTGATGACAGCGAGCCA
Organism: Pseudorhodoplanes sp.; assembly: GCF_035565795.1. Taxonomy (GTDB): domain Bacteria; phylum Pseudomonadota; class Alphaproteobacteria; order Rhizobiales; family Xanthobacteraceae; genus Pseudorhodoplanes. Next base: position 39,293 of record NZ_DATMRV010000254.1, on the reverse strand, counting down.
CGCGCGTTCCAGGCGCTGTGCCTGCATGAAGGCATCCCGCTAATCGATGGCGACTTCGATGGAGCTGTCCTTACCTGTGCTGCGCATAGTTGGGATTTCGATGCGAAGACCGGCGAAAATCTGATGCCAGGTGCCGGCTGCCTTGCCGTTTATCCGCTTCGGATCGATGGCAATGATGTTCAGGTCGATGTGGCCGCGATGCTGCCGGCACGAAAGGACTAGTTATGCAGCTAGAAGATCTCGGATTACGTTTTGGTCGGCAGGAGGCGAAGCGCCCGACACTGACGCCGCAAGAGCTGGCAGCGTGTATTGACTTTCGTCCGGACGGGGTTACCCGGATCGACCGACGAATTTATCTGGACCCGGCCATCTTCGAACTCGAGATGGAACTCATCTGGGAACGCGTCTGGATTTTCGTCGCACACGAAAGTCAACTGCAGCGGCCGGGAGATTATGTAACCGCATCGATCGGACGACAGCCGGTCTTCGCGATGCGCAGCAAAGCGGGGGATCTTGGCGTATTCCTGAATGCTTGCCCACACCGGGGTGCAATGGTCTGCCGGTTGAGCCGGGGAAACGCGCGTATCATCGCCTGTCCCTATCACGGCTGGACATTCAACTCGGATGGGTCGCTGATCGCCCCAAAGGAAGAAGCGGTCGGCGCCTATCCGGCGGCCTTCGACAAAAAAGAACTCGGCCTCAAGCGCGTGCCACGAGTCGAAAACTATCGCGGCTTCATTTTCGCCTGCCTCGATTCGGATATAGCGCCACTCGCCGATTATCTCGGTGACGCCAAGGTATTCATCGACATGCTTGTCGACCAAGGCGACGCCGTGGAGTTGATCAAAGGCGTCTGCTCTTACACCTACGATGGAAACTGGAAGCTGCAGGCCGAGAACGGCGTCGACGGCTACCACCCGAGTACGGTGCACTGGAATTTCATCGCGACGCAGCAGCATCGCGCCAAGATGGATACTCAGGGCGACAAGACCAGGGGCATGAACCCCGTGACAGATCCCAGCAAGGTCAAGGGCGGATATTTCGATTTCGGTCGTGGACACACCATGATTTGGGGAGACTGGACAAACCCGCAGGATCGTTTCAATTACAATCGCCGCGAGGAATTCGCGCGTCGAATGGGCGCCTTGCGGGCGGACTGGGTCATTGGGCGACTTCGTAATCTCCTGCTTTATCCAAGTGTTTTTCTCATGGATCAGCAAAGCTCGCAGATCCGCGTTATCCAGCCGATCAGCGTCAACAAGACCAAAGTCACTGTTTACGGCCTTGCGCCGGTTGGGGAGACCCCTGAAGAGCGCCGCAAGCGGATTCGCTATTACGAAGATTTTTTCAATGCGAGCGGTATGGCCACACCCGATGACCTTTCCGAGTTCGACGCCTCACAGATCGGCTTCAGTGCACGCGCGGTGCCCCGCAGCGATTTCAGCCGCGGAGCCGGGCATCAAATCTCGGGACCGAACGATGAAGCCAACAAACTTGGTATCAACCCGCTGAGCAGTGGCAGCTGGATAGGCGACGAAGGCATTTACCTTGGGCAGTACGCCTATTGGCGAGAACTCATGGTCCGCGGAATGGAGCGCAAGAGCGAATGACTGACAGCCTGTCGAGGTCGGCTTCAGCATTGTTGTTTGCTGAATCCGCCGCCGTGGACGAAAAGCGATGGGATGACTGGCTCGAGCTGTTTGCGGAAGATGTCGAGTATTGGGTTCCTGCCTGGGACTCCGAGCACGAGCTGACCAACAACCCCAATACGGAAATCTCGTTTATCTATTACAACAGCCGCTCAGGGCTGGAAGATCGCATCTTCCGACTGAGACTTAATCAATCGTCGGCGTCCATCCCTCTTCCCCGGACATGCCATCTTGTGACAAATATCCGCGTCGCGGCACTTGCCGACGGATATTGCGAGGTCAAGGCAAACTGGCAAACGCACTCATATCGGCTCCAGCAATCCACCACGTTCTACGGTTATTACGAATACCTTCTCAGACCATCGGAGCCGGGATGGCTGATCGCAAAAAAGAAAATCACGGTGCTTAATGACGTGATCCCGACTGTCATGGATATCTACAACATTTGAAAGCCATGCTGGCGCTCCGCAAAACTCAACCCGGAACAGGCGGTCTATCCCTGGACGAGATCGCTGTGCCGGCGGCCCCTGGCTTTGGCGAGGTGCGGATCCGTGTAAGCGCCACCGGCATTTGCGGCACTGACCTTGCAATTTACAATTGGCTGCCCTTCTTGCGAACCATGACGTTGCCCGTTGTGCTCGGCCACGAGATTTCAGGCGTGGTCGACAGCGTCGGGCCGGGCGTGACGCGCGTCAAACTTGGCGATCTCGTGTCCGTCGAGAGCCACATTCCGTGCGGGCATTGTTACACCTGTCTGCGTGGCTTTGCTCATGTATGCCCTCATACGCGCTATCCAGGCATTCACATCAACGGAGGCTTTGCCCGTTACACTACGCTACCGGAGCAGATCCTGTACGTCTTAGACCCAAGCCTGTCACACGAGGTCGCGGCTATGTTTGAGCCATTTGGCGTCGCCGTGCATGCCGTTATGGAGGGTTCGGGCGTATCTGGGCTCAACGTCGTAATTGCGGGATGCGGACCAATCGGGCTGATGGCTGTCAAGGCGGCGCGCGCACTGGGCGCAAATCGGATTATCGCCGCTGACAAGAACCCTATGCGGCTTGCGCAGGCGAAAGAATTCGGCGCAGACGAAACTATCGATGTGATTGAGCGCGATGCTCGCGGCTCTATCACTCACCTGACCGACGGCAACGGCCCCGACGTTTTCATCGATTTTTCCGCTGCGGCGGAATCGGTCCAGCTGGCGACCGAAGTGATAACGGCGGGTGGTGAAATCAGGCTCGCCGCCGCGCCTGGTGACTCAATATCGCTCGATGTTGAGAAATGGCTGCATCGCGGCGTTACCGTTCGGGGCTTGCATGGCCGCCGTCTGTTCGCGTCCTGGGTTCACGCCATGCGCCTTGTGCGTTCCGGACAGGTCGATCTGCGGCCACTGATCAGCCATGTCATCCCGCTGCAGGACGCCGTTCGCGGTTTTGAGGAAGCGCTCGATGGTCGCACTCTGAAGGTTTTAATCAAGCCTGACTAGGCCAGATGGTTGACTTCATCCTCCAGCCGTCGTCCTCCATCGCGTAGCGCTTTGAGGATCGCATCGCGATGGGCGGCCGTATCCCTTACCGATGGGAATACGACGCCCAAGGATGCGACCGGGCGTTGTTTTGCATCGAGAATCGGTACGCTGATGCCAAAGACTCCCAATTCAAACTCCTCGTTCGAATAAGCCACCTTCTCCTCCGCGGTCCGCTTTAGTTCGCTCTTGAGCGCAGCAATCGACCCGATCGTCTTAGACGTCGTCTTGCTCAACGGCAGAGACGATATGATTTCGTTGCGGTCCTTCGCCGGCAGAAACGCCATAATGGCCTTGCCGGCTGACGTGGCATGAAGCGGCATTCTCTCGCCAACTGTCATCCAGTAGCGCAGAGGCCTCTGGATCGCGTTCGCTGTCGCGACCCGCTCTACTTCATTGCCCCGGAGCACCGAGACCGACGTCGTCTCCTGAACGCGCTTTGCGACCAAATCGATGATGGGTTGGGCAATCGACGCAATGTCGAAGGACACGCGCAGGCTCGATGCCAGCTTGGCGATGGCGGGGCCTGGGGAGTAGGTGTTGGCGCCTGGGGTAAAGGTTAGATAGCCGCGGCTCTCGAGGTTTCGAAGCAACTGAGTGAGGCTGCTCTTCGGGATGTTGAGCTCGCCGGCAATCTCTGAATGCGACATCGGTCGACGAGTTGTCACGAATAGCTCGAGCACGTCGAGCACGCGGTCGGCTGACTTGACAGCAGTTTGGGCAACTGTTTTCATAACTGTACTAGTTTATATTTGTGAACGAGACATCTCAACAGCGCGTTTATCCAAGTTATGGCAACCGCAGGAGGTAGCAAGTCAGATCCGCAGCCAGCCCGCTGATTCCGGCGTCCGTCAATAGCCGACAACGGGAGAATGTGCCTCAGAAAAGCTGTCCGAAGTGACCGCAGATAATTCACATAACGCAGGAGGGAGGAATGCCAACTTGGCAAAGGCTGGCGATTGTCGCCACAGCCGCATTCGTGACAGCGGCGACGGCGGTGCAGGCCGACACGATCAAGATCGGCGCGACCGTCAGCGCGACTGGCTCTGCGGCGGCGCTCGGAGCGCCTCAGAAGGAGTCATTCGAGGTCCTTCCGACCGAACTCGGCGGTCAGAAAGTCGAATGGATCGTTCTGGATGACGCTTCGGACGGAACGAAATCCGCCGCCAATGCCCGCAAGCTCATCACCGAGCAGAATGTCGACGTGCTCGTCGGATCGACGATCGCTCCGACATCCCTTCCATTGGTCGATATCGCGGCGGAGGCCAAGGTGCCATTGCTGTCTCCGACGGCAACAGCTGCGGTGATCGAGCCGATGGACGATAGGCGGCGTTGGGCTTTCAAAATCGTCCCCAACGACCGCATCATGGTCAATGCGACCACGGATTACATGGCCAAACAAGGCGTCAAGACGCTCGGCTTTATCGGCTTCAACGATGCCTACGGTGATGGCTGGTTCCGCGAATTGGAGAAGGTAGCCGGATCGAAAGGGATCCGGATCGTCGCGCGAGAGGCGTTCGCGCGCACCGACACGAGCGTGACGGGTCAGGTCCTGAAGCTATTGGCCGCCAATCCGGATGCGATTCTGATTGCGGCTTCCGGCACACCCGCGGTCTTGCCGCAGAAATCGCTTCGAGAACGCGGATACAACAAGCCAATTTACCAGACTCAAGGTGTCGTGACGCCGGCATTCATCCAGCTCGGCGGCAAATCGGTCGAGGGTACCGTGCTCGCAGCCGGCCCCTTCGCTGTGGTGGAACAGCTGCCGGGGGACGACCCAATCCGCAAGACCGCCGAGGCGCTCATCGCGGAATACAAGAAGAAATTCAACAAACCCGCACTTATCTTCGCAGCCCATCAGTGGGACATCGCGACCATTCTGAACCGCGCCATTCCGATTGCCTTGAAAAGCGGAAAGCCAGGGACGCCGGAATTCCGCAGCGCGTTGCGCGACGCGGTTGAGAGTCTCAAGGAAGTGCCGCTCATCAACGGCTTCGCCACCTACTCGCCTACCGATCACAACGGATACGACCATCGCGCGGCCTCGATGATGAAGGTCGAGGGTGGGAAGTTCCTGCTCCTCCGCTAATATCGATTACGAGCTTTGATCGGGCACGAACCGCGCAAGTGGCTCCTGCCCGATCATGCTTTGCGAGTCGCTCACGACAGCGGCGAAGGCGCGCCTCTCTGGAGAAAGATGTGGACTCCACCACCCTCCTTTACATCGTCCAGGATGGATTGGTGAACGGCTCGGTCTATGCGCTGCTCGGGATCGCCCTTGTCCTTGTCTTCACGGTCACGCGCATCATCTGGATCCCCCAAGGTGACTTGGTAGCCTTCACTGTCCTGACTTTGACAGCTCTTCAGCAAGGCGACTTCCCAGCAATCGTATGGCTACTCGTCGGATTGTCAGTCACTGCGGGCCTATTCGACTTAATTCGCGCGCGCCGGAAACTGACCGCCCGCCTGTTTGGGAGAGTTGCGATTGTAGATGTCGTACTCCCGCTGGCGCTGGTGCTCGTCGTCCAGGTCCTTGCGCCGCTGAAGCTCGGCCTGTTTGTCGAGGTTGTACTCACAGCGGCGATCCTTATTCCTCTCAGCCTTGTCATCTACCGTCTGGTTTTTGCGCCACTGGCTGAAGCATCCGTTCTTGTGCTTCTCATCGCCGCTTTCGGTGTTCATCTCGCCCTAATCGGATTCGGTCTGCTGTTTTTCGGCCCTGAAGGCGTGCGTACAGAGTCGCTGCTCGACTTTGCGGTTTCCTTCGGGAGGCTTCTCATCACCGGCCAGAACATTGCAATGGTGATCACGACCCTTCTCTTGTTGGTGGCGCTTTGGTTGATTTTTGACCGCACGCTCACCGGGAAGGCGCTACGCGCCTCCGCGATCAATCGAACTGGCGCCCGCCTGGTGGGAATTCCCATGGCATTGTCAGGCATGTTTGCGATCGGAATCGCGGCCCTGATCGGCGTTGTCTCCGGCGTGCTGATCGGACCTGTGACGACCGTTTATTTCGATACCGGCCTGATGATTGGGTTGAAGGGTTTCATCGCCTCGATCGTCGGAGCGATGATCAGTTATCCGGTGACGGTCGGCGCAGCACTTGTTGTCGGATTGACCGAAGCCTTCGCTTCCTTTGGCCTCAGCGCCTACAAGGAAGCGATCGTTTTCTCCCTGCTCATTCCGGTGCTCCTTTGGCGATCTCTATCCTCGGTCACCGTCGAGGAGGACGAGGAATGACGACATCGCGCCGTGCAGCGATCGCATTCGCGGCTGTCACATTTGCACTGCCATTCATTCCGGGATTCCGCGACTTCTGGATCACCCTCGCGATCTATATCGGGCTGTTCGGCCTGGTGACGCTCGGGCTTGTCCTGCTCACCGGCGTTGGAGGGATGACGTCCTTCGGGCAAGCAACCTTTGTCGGTTTCGGCGCATACGCGACAGGCGTGCTGTCTGTTCGATACGGTCTATCGCCGTGGCTTGCCCTGCCGGTTTCGTTGGGGATCACAGGGCTGGGCGCCCTGCTGATCGGTGCGATAACAACCCGACTGTCGGGTCATTACCTCCCGGTGGGTACGATCGCCTGGGCAGTGGCTTTCTATTACATCTTCGGCAACACCGCCATTCTTGGCGCCCATGACGGCCTGTCCGGGATTGCACCGCTGTCGATCGGGTCCTACGCGCTGTATGACGTGCGATCTTTCTATCTCGTCCTATGGGTCTTCGTCGTCCTCGCTTTCATCCTGTCTGCCAATCTCCTGGAGTCACGCACCGGGCGCGCCATCCGCATGCTGCGTCAGGGTCGCCTCGCCGCCGAATCCTTCGGAGTTAATACCCCCCGGATCAAGCTGATTGTTTTCTGTTATGCGGCACTATTAGCGGGACTATCCGGATGGCTTTTTGCGCACTTCCAGCGCGCTCTGGCGCCCTCGGCTTTCGGGCTAAACGCAAGTATCGAATACCTGCTGATGGCGGTGGTCGGAGGAGCGGGCCACATTGTGGGTGCACTGCTCGGCTCGTCTCTCGTCACGCTGCTGAAAAATCAGCTTCAAGATCTGCTGCCCCAACTGCTCGGGCGAACAGGGAGCTTTGAAACCATTGCCTTTGGGATTCTGCTCATAGCAATCCTGCAGACCGCTCCAACCGGGATCCTCCCGCTTTTCCGACGTTTCTTTCCGGCCGCCAAGAGGCCGGACCCGGCCCCTGCCCCGGTACTGACCAGACGGAAACATCAATCGGCCGGCCCGCTACTGGAACTGAAGGGCATCAGAAAGACGTTCGGCGGTCTCGTGGCGGTCGAAAACGCCAGCTTCTCCGTCGAAGCCGGCACGGTCACCGCGCTGATTGGACCGAATGGCGCAGGCAAGTCGACCCTCTTCAATTTGATCACCGGGATTTTGTCTCCCTCAGCGGGCGAGGTGTGGTTTGCAGGCCAACGCATCGACCGGTTGTCATCGCGCGAGATTGCAGCACTTGGAATTGGGCGCACCTTTCAGCACGTCAAGCTTGCGCCGGACATGTCCGCGCTGGACAACGTCGCCCTTGGCGCACACTTGCGCGGCCATGCAGGTACCATCAGAGCCATGTTCAGATTCGACAGGGACGAGGAACGGCAACTGCTTTACGACGCAAGCCAGCAACTCGGGCGTGTGGGCCTGGCCGACCAAATCCATCGGCCGGCAGGCAGCTTCGCTCTGGGACAACAGCGGATACTCGAAATCGCGCGAGCTCTGGCGCTGGACCCCTCCCTCATGCTGCTTGATGAACCCGCCGCTGGACTTCGCTATCGCGAAAAGAAAGACCTTTCGTCGCTGATCCGGAAGGTCAGCGAGGAAGGCGTCGGCGTTCTGTTAGTCGAGCACGATCTCGAATTCGTCATGGGGCTTGCAAGCCGCGTTATCGTTCTCGATTTCGGCGTCAAGATCGCCGAGGGAACACCGGACGAGATCCGGCGAAATCCCGCGGTCATCGAGGCATACCTTGGAGACGCGGCGTGACCCAGACGATCCTGTCAACGCGCGACCTGTCGGTCTCCTATGGACGGGCCGAGGCCCTGCACAGAGTATCAATCGATCTCGCACGCGGCAGCATCGTTACTGTCATCGGCGCAAATGGCGCAGGAAAATCGACATTGCTCAACGCCATCATGGGGTTGCTGCAGAGTTCGGGCGATATCCATTTTGATGGCGCCGATATCGGCGAACTTTCTGTCGAACAGCGTGTTGCCGCCGGCATTACGCTGGTGCCCGAGCGAAGAGAATTATTCACGACATTGTCTGTCGATGACAATCTGCGGCTTGGCGCTTTTTGGACGAGACGCGATGAACTCTCTGCGCGGCTGGACACAGTCTACGCGAACTTTCCTCGCCTGAAGGAACGATGGCGGCAGCATGCCGGTACTCTGTCGGGTGGCGAGCGACAGATGCTCGCGATGGGACGTGCCCTCATGGCGAGCCCAACTCTCCTCATGCTCGACGAGCCGAGCCTGGGGCTCGCGCCGCGCATCGTCAGCGAAACCTTTCAGATTATCTCTAACCTCGGCGCGACTGGGGTCTCCATCCTCCTGATTGAACAAAACGCGCGCGCAGCACTGGACTTGGCAAGCTATGGCTACGTTATGGAGCTTGGTCGCGTACCGATTTCAGGCCCCGCACAGGTACTTGCGCGGGACGAACGCGTGGTGGAAAGCTTCCTCGGAATGGCGATGCGAAGCGACGATGACATCGGAAATCGTTAATCGGAGATCTGGACTGACCTACTTCCCGACATACCCTCGTTTATAATGAGAGTCTGTTCGCCGAGCAGGTTAACAGCGTGGTGGCCTGATTCATCGAGAGGCCTTGTCCAAACCTTTTTGGGAAAGAACCCATAATCGGCAACTCGCACTGGACTGCACAGCGAGAGCTCGCGGCCCGATACGCGTTTATGAAGTCAGCTTGCGGCGCATCAAGGCTCGTCAGGTGGGATCGAATTTTGATATCTACGAGTACGACGAGCAACTCCGCCGTCGCAGCCCTTAAGTTTCTGCCGTTGTGACCGTATGCAAGTCTATGAAAGTCGCGACAGCGCAAGCTACAGAACCCCACGAAGCAACATTCCGACGCGCTTAAATTCATTAAGCAGATCGAAAATCTATACGCGCGCTTGCTGCCCGAGGGCTTCGGTGTTTGTCGCTCGAACGGGACAATTCACCGATTGACCGGACTAGCCGCGCGGCGCACATTCTCCCGTCAGTCATTTCGCGCAGCGTTACGATGAAAAGGACGTCAGGTATGTGTCGCCAGCGCGGCCCCGGCAAACCAATCAGCTGAAATAGCGAACGCTGGCGATGGCGGCACCTTCGGCGAGGGCCCTCAGCTTGGCCCAAGCGATCTGCGGATGCGCGCGGCCTCCAACGCCGCAATCGGCGCCGGCGATCACGTTCTCCCTTCCGATCACCTCCGCGAAACGACCAATGCGTTGCGCCACCAGTGCAGGATGCTCAACAACGTTGGTGGCGTGACTGATTACGCCGGGAATAAGTATCTTGCCGTCGGGAAAGGCGCAGTCCTTCCACACTTCCCATTCATGCTCGTGACGCACGTTGCCGGCCTCGATCAGGTAGGCGCCGGCATTCACCGCTAACAGGATCGGGACCATCTCGTTGAGGCCTATATCGAAGGCGTGAGGGCCGTGCCACGAGCCCCAGCACAAATGATAGCGGACCTGCTCCTGCGGGATTCCCTTCAGCGCGTAATTCAGCGCCTCGACGCGCATCATGCAGCGCTTGCGAAATGCCTCGAGGCCCATGCCGATGCCGATACGGTCCCAAAGCGCGGGCAGCCAAGCGTCGTCCACCTGAAGGATCAGGCCGGCGTCGGCGATAGCTCGGTATTCGATGGCGAGGGCGTCGGCCAGGGCGTAGAGAAACTCTTCCTCCGACGCGTAGAAGCCTGGCGAAACCGCGCGTGCGCACCGGCACTCGATGGCGGCAAATCCGGTTCATGGTCGAGGGCGACGGCGTCACCACTACAGTGGATGGCAAAGACTGCCCTATGAAATTTGGCGACCTCGTGCTCACGCCCGACTGGGGCTGGCATGGACACCGCCACGAGGGCAAGCGCGAGGCGATGTGGCTCGACGTTCTGGACGTGCCGCTGCACAACTATCTCGGCACCGCGCGTTTTGAGCCGCCGCCTATGATCGAGGTGCCCCCACGACGGACGACACGGTCTATTCGGTGCCCAACATCCTGCCGGAAGCGCACGTCGGCCGGCGAGATCACTCGCCGCGCTTTCGTTATCCCTATGTCGACGTAGTCCGCGCGCTTTCCGGCGCGCCGCGCTCCCCGGATGGGGCGCGGCGTGTGCGCTACGTTAACCCGCTGGACGGTGGCTCGGCGATCACGCTGCTCGACTGCTTGATGATGCAACTCGACGAAGGTCAGCAGACGGAGCCGTTCCGAGAGAACGCAAACGCGCTGATGCTGGTCGTCGAAGGCGAGGGCGAGAGCACGATCAGTGGCACCAGCATCGCCTGGAAGCCGCTCGACATTATCACACTGCCGCAATGGAACTACGTCTCGCACCGCTGCACGAAGGGTCCCGCGCGGATCTTTCTCGTGACCGACCGCGAGGTGTTCCGTAGGCTGCGCGTCTATCACTCCAATCTAAAGGTCGACGAGGGCTGAGTCGAACGTGAGACTGTGCTGGTTTGATAATTTCCGCTTGGACGTGGTGGAGGGCGACGGCGTCGCCGACGTCACCGCCGCGCTGGACGTACTGCCGCGGGCTGTCTACCCGCCGCGCCTTTCTGGCGACCTGTTAGTTGCGCATCTCGACAAGGTGGTGCCGGCAGCGAGGTCGCTCGCCGGCTCCCGCAAACGCAAGCCGCTGGCCGATGTCTACTTCCGGAGCCCGGTGGCCAGCCCGACGAAAATCATCGGCGTGCCGGTGAACTATCTCAAACATGTCGAGGAGGCGCACGAGCAGCGCGACGAATTCACTACGCGCTATGCGGGGGGCCTGGAGGACCAGGGACTGTTCCTGAAGGCAAACAGCGCGCTCACGGGATTCGGCGAGGGCATGCGGATCCGCTTCCCCCACCGGCGCAACGACCACGAGATGGAACTCGGAATGGTGATCGGCCGACCGGGCTCCCATATCGCGGAGGAAGACGCGCTTGAGCACGTAGCCGGCTATACGATTGCGCTGGACTTCGTAGTGCGCGGCCCCGAGGATCGCAGCTTCCGGAAATCTCCGGACACCTATGCAGTGCTCGGTCCTTGGCTGACAACCGCAGACGAGGTGGCGGAACCGCAAGCCCTCGATCTCCGGCTGAGGGTGAACGGCGAGACGCGGCAGGAGTCAAACACCCGGCATATGATCACGTCACTGAAGCCAGATCGCGTGGGCATCGCAGTTCTACACGCTACACCCCGGCGACGTCTTCATGACCGGGACCTGCGAGGGCGTTGGCCCGGTGGCGAAGGGCGACATTCTTGACTGCGAAATCAACGGAGTGGCTGCCGGAAGGCTTATCATCGGCTAGATGCAACGCGACCACGAAATCGCAAGTCCCGCCGCCGGCGCCATGGCTGGTGTGCGAAGCAGAGCATGCCCATGCCGAAGTGTCCTTCGAAGTGCGGTACAAGCTAGCCAACGGCCGTCTTTCCCTTGCCTTGGTCGCCCATCGGCGCGCGGCTCAACTCGTTGTTGGCTTCGACGAGCCGCAGCAGCGTGTCGAGGAACTGCGCCCGCTCGACCTTGTTGAGTGGCGAAAGGATGAGTTCGTCGATCTTCTCCGTCCGCCCGGCCATGACGCTGATAATCTCCTTGCCCTTCGAAGTCGGAAACAAGGCTTTGGTCCGCTTGTCCTTGTCATGCTTGCGGATCAAGCCGCGCTTCTCTAGTCGGCCGAGTACGTTGCTGGCGGTCTGTCTGTCAATCGCGATGGAACGTGCCAACGAGATCTGCTCGATTCCCGGCGATTTCTCGATGCCCTTCAGCGCGGCAAACTGAAGCGAGGTGAGGTTCAAGTCCTCGGCCTGGTCAAGAAAGACCGATACACAGATTTGGTGCAGCCGCCGGACGAGATGGCCTGGTCGGTGAAACATCCGCTCCCGTCCCTCGGAAGCCGCCTTAGCCGACTTTTTCTTCGCAGATGCGCCGCTCACCATTCTCTTCCACCGCTGCGTTGCACCGGAACTATACGCCGACGATAACTGGCAACAAACTGCAAAGCATCGGGCGACCTGCTCCGATCCGTTATGGCACTATACTGTTAAGGTTTGAACTGCGCACCGCCCGGGACCTAGGGTTCGCGACAGACGGAATTCAAAGGACACGGCAGTGCCAGCAGAGTGCGCGGTCCCAGCAGCAAACATTGGTTTCGCTCGTTCTGATTTTGGCCGAACTTGGACGGGGTGCCTTGCTGGTGGCTCGACATCCGACTTGAGTTGCGTCCGCTTTGGTCAAAGCAGACATAAAGAAGGGGCCTCTCGGCTCCTTCTCAACGCTAAACCCAGAAACCAGCTCAAGCAGCTTTCTTGAGCCTGTGGGCTCGTTGAGCAACAGAACCTGAGGGTCATTGACCAGCGTGCGCGCGATCGAAACACGCTGCGTCTCTCCGCCGGACAACCCGCTGAAGTCCGCTCCGCGTAGCGACGCGTTACCAGCCGGAAATCGATGGGTGAGATCCCTGTCCTGTACAGCGGAATAGGGTTCAAGGAGCGAGGTGGGGCGTTAATATAGATGGGAGACATTCGGTCCGAACAGCTGTCGGCCGGAAGTGAACCTTTCTGCAATTCTGGATGCCCAGCTTGGGGAGTTCGCCATGAAGCCGCCAGATCAGGAAGCCGGTTGGAAGAACGCCAGCATTCTCAGCGATGCTTTGTCGGCCCCCGAGAACCTCACCGAGAATGAGGGTAACGGATTATGCGAACTGCGGCGCGAAGCACGAGCGAATCTTCGCGAATTCTTCTGGCTACAGTCCGCGGACAAACCTTTAGCTGCCAAATGCGCCCTGAACGAGCGCTTCCGTCTCAGAGCTTTTTGTTCGGCCAATGCGAGATCGTGTGATGCACACAATCCCCGACATGCTCTTTCAGGGTTTTCTTCGCCTTCGCGGCGTCCCGCTTGAGCGCGTAATCCAAAAGATCCCTGTGTTGGCGAACCGGAGCTTCGTCCCGGAATTTGAAGGTGATCATCTGGTAGCGGAAATAACGGTCGAACGCCGCGGCATGCGCCTCCATCAGGGTCGCGGACCCGCAATTGGAAATCAGCGCCTGATGGAATTCGCTGTCGTATTGCTTCCACTGCTCGGATGAGCCGATCTGCGATTTCATAAGCTTCTCGGTCGCCGCGAGCTTGTGATGGGCCGAGACCACCCGCCCCTCCCATTCGACATCCGCGCGCTCGAATGATTGCTCGATGGCATGACACTCGAGCAGCAGGCGCAGATCCGCCAGTTCCTTGAGATTGCCGATGGAAATCGGCGCAACCTCGAAGCCCCGCTTGCCCTCGGCGACCACGAGCTTCTCAGACGCGAGACGATTGAGCACCTCGCGCAGCGTGGTAACGCTCAGACCGTAATCCTTGCGCATCACTTCAAGACGCAGGCGCTGCGACGGTTTGAGCCGTCCGAAAATGATGTCGCCGCGGATGCGGACATAGCCCTCGTCGGCGACCGAGGTGACTTCGAGCGTTTCGACCATGGTCATCGAACGATTCTCCGCAATCGCATCTTCTTGGCAGCCGTGTTCCGGCGCGGCAAGCCAGAACCCAGCATCATATTAGATTACTAACATCGTATGATAAATGCCCAATCATCGTTTGACTGGATTTTCCTAGTATGCTGTTCTTTCCGCAAGACGGACAGCGAGCCGCAAGATCAACGGGAGGAATGCGAGATGAAATCCACCAAGGTCATGTCGTTTGCGGCCCTTGCCGCCGTCACGCTGGCGTTGGCCTCGCCGGCCGCGGGCCAGGACATCCAGGAACGGACGATCCGCTGGGGCCATCTGAACAACACCGACCATCCGGTCAGTTTCGGAGTGCAGAAATTCGCGGAAATCCTCGCTGCCAAGAGCCGGGGCAAGATGAAGGTCCGCGAATTCCCGGCCTCCCAGCTCGGCAACGAGATGCAGATGCAGAGCGCGGCCCGTGGCGGCACCCAGGAAATCGTGTCCGCCTCCACCGCCTCGCTCGCCTCCGTGGTGAAGGATTTCGGCCTGCTCGACCTGCCCTTCATCGTTGCGAATTTCGCGCAGGGCGAAGCGCTGGTCGGCGGCCCGTTCGGCAAGATGCTGCTCGACAAGCTTCCCGAGAAAGACCTGATCGGTCTCGGCTACTGGACGCTCGGCTTTCGTAACGTCACCAACAGCAAGCGCCCGATCGCAAAGCTCGAGGATTTCGAGGGGCTGAAGCTGCGCGTGCTGCCGAGTCCGGTCTATGTCGAGACCTTCAAGGCGTTCAAGGTCAATCCGGTGCCGATGAATTTCGCGGAGCTCTACAGCGCGCTGGAAACTCGTACGGTCGACGGCCAGGAGAACCCCTATTCGGTTACGTTCTCCAACAAATTCTATGAAGTCCAGAAATACGTCTCGTCGACAAATCACACCAATTCCTACAACATCATCCTGGTCAGCAAGAAATTCTGGGACAAGCTTTCGCCCACTGAGCAGAAGCTGATGCGCGAAGCTTATGCGGAATCCCGCGGCTACCAGATGGAGCAGACCAAGCTCGCGGTCGACAAATCGCTCGCCGGCTTGAAGGAGAAAGGCATGACCTTCACCGATATCAGCCTGCCGGAACTCGCGCGCATGCGCGATGCGACGAAGCCTGTGATGGACAAATTCCTCGCTGAATACGACCCCGAGACGGTCAAGCTGTTCAAGGCCGAGATCGATCGGGTTCAGAAGATTCAGTAACGTCCGGCGCGCACGGAGCGCCGAAACCGGCGCTCCGTCCGCTTTGCGATTCCCCGACAACGGCGAACCACCATGCAGCGCGTGCTTGACTGGTATTGCGGGCTGATCAAGGTGCTTGCGGTCGCCTGCCTCGCCGGCATGGTGATCCTGGTCTTCGGTAATGTGGTTTTGCGATACGGATTCAATTCCGGAATCGTCGTCTCCGAAGAGGCGTCGCGCTGGCTGCTGGTGTGGCTGACCTTTCTCGGCGCGATCGTGGCACTTCGAGAGCACCGGCATCTCGGCATCGACACCCTTGTGCGCAAGCTATCTCCGCGCGCCAAGCGTTTCGTATTCGTCATCAATTATACGCTGATGCTTTACGCAAACTGGCTGCTCCTGCTCGGCAGCTGGCGCCAGATGCTGATCACCTGGTCCGACCGATCGCCGGCGGCGGGATTCCATGTCGGCATATTCTATGCAGCGGGCGTGGTGTTCGGCGTGTCCGCGGCCGTCATTCTTCTCTACGACTTGACGCGCGTCCTGCTCGGCCATGTCCGCGAGGACGAACTCGTGGCCGTGCGCGAATCGGAAGAGGCGTGACGTGACGAGGACGGGTCACCATCCATGACCATCGCGGTCTTTACGCTGTCGCTGCTCGGCGCGATGGCGATCGGGATGCCGATCGCATTCGCGTTGCTGATCTGCGGCGTCGCGCTGATGCATTCGCTCGATATCTTCGATGCACAGATCATAGCCCAAAACACCATCAACGGTGCCGACAGTTTTCCGCTGATGGCGGTGCCGTTCTTCATGCTCGCCGGCGAGATCATGACCAAGGGCGGGCTTGCGCGGCGCATCGTCAATGTCGCGCTCACGCTCGTCGGCCATGCCCGCGGCGGCCTCGGCTATGTCGCGATCCTTGCCTCGGTGATCCTGTCCTCGCTTTCCGGCTCCGCCGCGGCGGATGCGGCCGCCCTCGCGGCACTGGTCGTGCCGATGATGGTCGCCGCTGGCCACAGCAAGATGTATTCGACGGGTCTCGTTTCCGCCGGCAGCGTCATCGGACCTGTCATCCCGCCGAGCATAGGCTTCGTGCTGTTCGGCGTGGTCGGCGGTGTTTCGATCTCGAAGCTTTTCCTTGCTGGCATTTTCCCCGGACTGCTTCTCGCGTCGGGCCTTTGCGTCGCCTGGTGGTGGGTAGCCAAGCGCGAGGATGCCAAGCGGGCGCCGCGAGCCTCCTGGATGCAGGTGCTGCGCGCCCTCGTCGACGGCTCCTGGGCGCTGATGCTACCGGTCATCATCATCGTCGGCCTGCGCTTCGGCATCTTCACACCGACCGAGGCGGGCGTCGTAGTCGCGGTCTATTCGCTGTTCGTCGCGACCTGCGTCTATCGCGAATTGAAGCTGTCCGACCTCTACCAAGTATTCCTGAATGCCGCGGTGACGACGAGCGTCGTGATGTTCCTGGTGGCCGCCGCCCTCGTCTCGTCCTGGCTGATCACGGTCGCGGAAATCACGCAGCAGGTCGTGGAACTGCTGCGGCCGTTCATGGCCAACAAGATCCTGCTCATGCTCGCGATCATGGTCATTGTCGTGATCGTAGGCACCGCGCTCGACATGACGCCCACGATCCTGATCATGACGCCGATCCTGATGCCGGTGATCCGCGAGGCTGGGATCGATCCTGTCTATTTCGGCGTGCTGTTCATCATCAACAATTCGATCGGACTTATTACCCCTCCCGTCGGGGTGGTGCTGAACGTCGTATGCGGCGTCTCCAACATCAGCATGGAAGAGATCATCAAGGGCGTGTGGCCGTTCCTACTGGCGCAGCTCGGCGTGTTGCTGCTGCTGGTGCTGTTTCCGTGGCTGGTCACGGGGCCGGCCAAGTGGCTCGGCGGGTAAGCGGAAGATTTTATGCTGCGGATCAAGATCATCAACGGACCAAACCTCAATCTGCTCGGCGTCCGCGAGCCGCACATCTACGGCACGACGACGCTCGCCGAGATCCAGAGAAGCTGCGAGAACACGGCGAGGGAATTGAAGGCACGGCTTACCTTCCTGCAGTCCAACCACGAGGGGCAGATCGTCGACTGGATCCAGGCGGCACGCGATGACGCCGATGCGGTCATCCTGAACCCTGCGGGATATTCCTTCTACTCAGTGGCGATCTTCGATGCGCTGAAGGCGTTCGAGGGACCGATCGTCGAGCTTCACCTGTCGAACATCCATGCGCGCGACGAACTGCACCGGCATTCTATCATGTCACGAGCCGCAACTGCCGTGATCTGCGGGCTCGGCCCGGCGGGCTATCTGATCGCCATGCAGGCTGCGGCACAACTCGTGGAAAAAAAAGCGAAGGCGGGCGCGACACATGCCGCCTAAAGCATTACTGGCGATCCGAAGCGATATAGAGGCTTCGGTCGAACAGGAATATTTGGAATGGCTCACCAGGGAGCACACGATTGAGCGTGTGAGCATCGATGGATTTATGTCCGCACGAATCTTTCGGTCACAGCAATCCGGGTTTGGACGCTACTTCATCCTGTATGAACTCGCCGACAGCAGCGTCGTGGACAGCCCGGCGTATCTAGAACGTCTGAACAACCCAACGCCATGGACAATACGCATGATGCCGCATCTCGGGAATTTTGTCCGGGGTGGAGGCGCAATAACGGCAGCGATTGGCGCGGGATATGGTGCGTCGATGGTGCCAATTTTGAGCGAGGCCGGCAGTAACATTGATGACCGAGACACGCTGAAGGCGTTCGTAAAGGCGGCAGGTATTGTCGCAGCGCGGATCATGGAGACAGATTCAGACCGCAGTTCCGTCGCAACTAGCGAAAAAGGTCTGCGATCAGGTGATCGGAGCTTTGGAGCACTATTGATTATCGAGGGGCTGGACGAATTGGTGGTGAGACGAGTTGTGAGCGATCTGACACGCCGAAAAGGGGCATTGGAAGAGGACTCGCCTTCGGAATTTTTGGTTTACTCCCAAATATTTCAGCTCACGCGCTAGCGGCAAGCACCGGCCGGGAATTTCCGATTACGCTGCTTTTGGCCTGAAGAGACCGGTTTACAAATTCAGTTTGCTGCCACGCGCGATACGAACCCGTCTCTACGAACAATTTGCGCTTGGATCCGCGCCCAGCGCGTTGGATTCGAACCGGTCTCAGCGCGAAAAGCACGAGACAGCTTGGAAAAACATTTTCGGGGAGCAGAGACACAGTGCGGAATCGCGCGAGCTTCGAAGAAATAAGGCTCCGCAGAGACTCTGCTGGCAGCAAAACTGAGCTGTGTTTGCGGTGAAATGGCCGGAGACCAGGAAGATTTAGGACCCATGTCCTAGTGTGGTGGCGCATGCATCAGCGTGCGAACCAGTCTCTGCATGCGCATTTCCCTGATAACAGGGAAAAAGACAGGGTAATTCGCGGTTTTCGGGGTTTCCACGCGATCTGCGAACCAGAAAAGTCTCCATTTTCTGGCCACAACTTGCGCTTTTCCCTGTGAGCCCGAACAGGGTAATTTTTTCATAGAACAGCGTAATGTGCAGGCATGAGCAGCGAGGTGATGTCAGCGTCGCAAAGCCGAGAAGCCTCTGGGCGGCGGGCGATTTCTTCTGGGGTTGATTCAGTCCGGAATCTGAACAAGGATGTGTCTGTATCGGCAAGCGTTCTCCAAACCCACCCCGTCACTGAGCACAAGAGGGCGCCTCTTCCGTTCGAGACGCTCCACGTTTGGACCTGCCTGCGTCCAGTCGGGGCTCCGTCGAACGGTCATACGACTCGCACAAACGCATCTCGGCTGGGCATCGGGCCGCCAACGCTTGTATGCATCAGAGTGGAGATCGTCGGCAATCGATCGTGGTTGCGGATAGAAACACAACTGGAGGGCCGCTCACAGTCAGAATCGGCAATCCGTGGCAGTACGGAGCAAAGAACTTAAGCTTATAGAAAGCAGCAGTGGCGCCGAACAGAAACGATTGCCGCTCATCTCAAGAGTCATCGCGTGCGGAAGCTTGGTGCGTCTTCACAGTATTAAGTGGGCTCGGCGTCATATCTCGATCTGAGCCTGTATGGACACAAAACTTGGTCAGATCGGAAGGCAGTTGCGGATCGAGCTCCTCCTGTTCGACCACTTTCGCTCCGTCCCGCGCGAGATACGCGGTGAGGACGGCTATTCCGGAATCTTGTGGGCACTCACGCGGGACGGATTTCGCGGTTATCGCCCGCCCGAACCGCTCAGCAATTTCCGGAGACATTAGATGCGGTTGGACCACGCGGCCGACGGCCTTTTCAATCGTGCGGAAGATCCACGTGCCGTCCGCATCTATGTCTGACCAGTGAAACAGCGGAACACCAACCGGGAGCTTGCCTATCAAAATCCGCAGCGCTTTCTGTGTCGCAAGCGACGGATATCCTCCCACGTATATTGTCACGCCTATGCGATCTGGATCAGCCTCAATGACGTGGCGGTTGAAGGATGCGAAGTTCTCAATGGTCAGCAGATACGTCGGCATGTTGCGAAAGCGAACGCGATCAGCTTCGTTTGGCGGAATTCCGAGGTATTGAAGCGAGGCGCTCGAGAGATCAACATCCGTGAGATTCACCTGCCCCGAGATCAGCAGAGGTGGTGCGAACTTTTCGAGCCCGAGCGTTCGTAGCGCCTCGCGCGGCCTCGCGTCGGGCGGCAGGTCAAGAATCCCGCCGAGCAGCCTTACGATCGATCCCTCCAACCGTTCCAGGCTCTTGCTGTTGCCCGATACCCTTCGCGAGAAGGTCCGGTAATCCATGCCTGCATGCCGCCCGTCGATTATCGCCTGCGCCAGCACGAACGCGCTGCGGACCTTCTCGGCATCGCCGGGCGAGAACCCATTCCACTTTCTCGCGCGCGTCCATGCGGACGCGATCTCCTCGGCGGCCGCGCTGAGGCGCGGATGCAATGCCAATCCGTCGACCACCATCGCGTACGCCTCGCGCGCGACGCCCGAGATTGGAGCCCGGCCGAGGTGCCGATAGAGCGCGTCTGCGGACTCCAGCTTCACGTGAGCGACTTGGTCGCGACGGTTGCCCCTACCATTCGCTAGCCGGACCGCCCCGGCATCTTGCGCGAGCCTGAGCTCTTTGATGAAGGCGTCCGCCGCCGTCACCGAAGCAAAGCCTGCATAATCGGGATATGCGACGGGTTCGCCGCCCCGGCTTCGTGGCGGTCGAGCAGATCCGCGAGCAGCTCCTTAGTGTCGGTGAACCGGCGCGGCACGAGTCACTCCGCCGCGATGCGCGTCTGCAGATCGGCGTCCGACATCAGGTCTGGGTCAATTGCGCGCAGCTCGCGGCGCGCGCGTTCTTTGATCTGCACGACGGTCGTGCGTGCGCCGTCGCCGATCCGGTCGACCTCGACGACCGTGTCGATATGCTCCAGAACGGCGACGCGCTTCTCGTTCGGAGCTGCGATGATGATCTGCAGTCCCAACTTCTTGTAGAAACTCATCATCTGCCGCTGGTTTTTGCCGTCCAATTTGGAGAACGCTTCGTCGAACATCGCGAGCGCCATGCCAGCCGGCCTTCCCGGGCGTCGCTGAGCGCTGCCGTAGACGGAGGCGAGCGAGGCACCTATTGCCACGTAGATCGGAACCTGCTGCTCGGCGCCCGAGCCGATGCCGCGCCTGGTCTCCCATCGCGTCGTGCGGCCCGTGGCCACATCCTCCATGTGGATCTCGAAGGTGTAGAAGTTTCGGTAATCCTCGAATTGCGTAAAGTCCTTGTCCGGATCTTCGAGCAGGGCTTCAAGCTCCGCGATCGTATCCTTGTGTGGGAAGTCCGCCGGGACCTGATCCCCGCGGAACAGCATGTCCAACGCTTCCGGCGAGGTTTTGCCGATCTCGATAATTTTCAGGATCGGCTGGAAGTCGGCAACCCTGGTATGATGGAACGAATACCGCTCGTTATGGAAGGGGTGGTCGTGCAGGCTGCGGTTCATGGCCTGCAGATCGCGTTCCATCTTGCTAATGCGCGACGTCAGCGCGTTAATGAACTCGCCCCGCAGCAGAGTCGCGGCCTTCTCGGCGGCTTCGCGCGCCTGCCGTTCGTACCGCCGCAGTTCGTTCGTTTCGATCTCCTGGATGAGCTGTTCGGCCCAGGGTCTAACTTCCCGGAGCGGTTCGCTTTCAGTGCCGACCTGTGAGCTCACGCCGAAGGTCTCGAAGTACTCGCCAAGCCCTCTGCGCACGCGCTGTTCGGTCTTCTGCCTCTCTTCATTCGCGGCCGCTTCGGCAGCGACAGCCTTGGACGCGATCGCGCGGTGGCGCTCCGTATCGTTCTTCTGTGTCGCCGCCGCGAGACGCTCGCGGTAGGCTGTCCGTCCCTTGGGGCGGGCATAGAGCGGGCGGTTCTGCTTCCAGATCGACCAAGCCAGCCGGAGGTTGAGATCCGAGCCGGGCGAGTTCTCCCCTTTCGCGAGATCGCGCTCGCAGACTTTGACCTCGACGTCGTTGTTATTGAACAGATCCTGCTGCGCGTCGCGCTCCTCGGTGCGCTTCTCCCAAAGTTCCGCCTGCGCCGTCCGCTTGGTCCTCAGCCCTCCGTCGCCCGCTCCATCAAGCGCCTTGATTCGCTCCTCCGCGTCGGCTCGCTCCTTGACCGTCTTCATATATTGCGCCGCAAGAGCTGCGGCCGATGCCGCCGGATCCTCGCAGAGCGTTTTTAGCGCGCCGTGGGCCGCGTCCACGATGCGCGCTTCCTTGACTGCGGTTTCCACCAGCTCGTCGAGTTCTTCGATCTTCTGTTCGAGATCCCGCAGCGCTTTCGCTTGCGCAGCCTTGCCGATCTTGTGTTCTGTGGGGTCGGCGGCGCGGTGGGTGCGGACGAGACCGTCGTCGTAAAGGCCGTCCTTCATCAGCGCCCGTCCGGGCAGATTGAACTGGTCCATCGTTTCGGCGAGGCGCACGGTACCGTAGCGGCGGACCAGGAACGCCCTGGCGTCCGCATCCTGCGTGCGGAAGATCGACGGGAAGCGGCCGGTCTCGGGCGGGCCCCGGTGCGCGTCGAGCTTGTTCAGGCTGACCAGCGACGCTCCTCTGAACTCGCGCCGTCCGGCCTTGAAGGCGGCGGTCGCCTTTGCAATGTGCGGCCGGTCTACAAACACCGCCTCCCTATCGCGGCCGAGCAGCCCCTCGGCGGCGGCCGTCCACTGCGGATCCGAGATTTCGACGAGATCGCACAAGACGCGCGGGGCCATGCTCTCCTGGCGCAGCTTGCGGCAGAGCTCCTGCGTGACCTCTGAAAGATGCGCGTTTGCTTGGCCGCTCCGGTGGCGGCTCGCGCGCTCGCGGAGCGCGTCGCGTTCGGAGCGCAACGCGCCCGCGTCCGCGAAAAGCTTCTGCCTCATCTCGTCCGTGCGTTTCGCGAGTTCGGGGGCGGCGGCCGCGAGGTCCTTTTCGGCTGCAGTCAGCGAATCGGGGACGCTCCCGATCTTCGCGCCAACGCCGGCGCTAACGACCTTAGCCAGGGTGGCAAGATGCGCGTCGAATCCCTGACCCTTCATAGCGGACAGCGGTTCCAGAAGCCCGATCGCTTCGACGCGCTTCTGGAATGCGGCCGCGGCCCGGGCGGCTCCCTCCTCGGCGGCCCGAAGGGTTTCCGCGGCGGCGCGCCGTCCGGATTTGGTATCGTGCTCGACGATGGCGGCGCTCAGCCGCTCGATCTCGTGCTGAATGGCCCTGAGGTCCTCGTTGAGAATCTTGAGCTCCTCACCCGCGGCATTACGTTTCGCGCGTGCGTCCTTGAGCTTGCGTCGGAGGTCGCAGTTCGCGGCTCTGGCGTAAAGCCATTCCGCGCGGCGGGCGATCCAACGTTCCTTGAACGTCCTGTCGTGGACCTCCTCCAGCTCCGTCAGAACGGTCTGCAGCGCCTTGAGCGCTTCGAGCTTCTCCCGCATCTTGCGAATAGTATCGTTGATGTTGCGGTACGTCTGGATCGACTCGCGCAACTCGCCCACCCGCATTTTGTTGTCTTCGAGAATATATTTGCGGACGAATTCGGTCGCGGTCTGGTCATGGTCGAGCGTCATCGCATTGACAACCGCCTTCTGCAGTGAATTGGCGTTCTGCTCGCCGACGAACGAGGCATGTGGCACCAGATGGCGCATGTACTCCCGCACGAAATCGATGGCCTTGTCGCGGTGGTTGACGAAGTTCTCTGCACCGATGGCATGCACAATGCGTCCACGGACGTCGTCCCAGTCTGCTGGAAAGCGGCCCTCCTTCCTGATCTCGATAAAGTCCTGCGTGGTCAGGATCTTGCCGATTGCGACGAACCGGGCGAGCACCGTCTCGTTGCTCTCCGACTTCCGCGCCTCTATGGCCATGCCGATTGTGACCGGCGGCCGTTGGCCTTCAGTGTCCGCGAATCCGAGCGCGATGTATGTGCGCGCCTGGTCACGCCGTCGCTCGTCCTCTCCGAGCGTCCCCAGGCAGTAGTTGAGGACGCTCCGTTTCGAGGTGCCACGGCTCTTGCCCTTGTCGCCGGCGACCGCGTTGAGACGGTAGATGTTGCGGTTTCCGCCGGTGAGCACAATCTGCGCCATGTCGAGGATCGTCGACTTGCCTGATCGGTTTTCGCCGAAGACCCCGGCGTGGCCACCGATCTCGATGTCCTCGAGCTCGAACAGGTGCCAGTTCACCATCGCGAGGTGGCGGAGCTCCATCATGACTCGTCTCCATCCTGCATTGGCGACCGGCTCTCCTCCTGTCGGATGTAGCGCTCGATGCGGGTGAGCGCGTCGCCACCGCTGATCAACTTGATCATCGGCCTGATCGCGACTTCGCAGTCCTGCTCGTCGGGATCGAAGTCTCCGATGTCGACGAGGCTGCGCTGAGAAGCCTCCTTCAAGATTTCGCGGAAACGGCTGATCGAGATGGCGTGCGACCCGTTCGGCTGTACCATCTCGCGGTAGCGGTCGTAATCTCCACGACCTGACAGGCTATCTGCTGGAGTCTGGCGGCTGGACCCACCTCAGCCTTGCAGCCATAGCTGAAGAGGATGAGCAGATCGCGATCGGCAATGACGATTCCTACTATCGCCTTGCCGGCGAGGCATTGCACCCCGAGCATGAATCCCTGGACACCCTTAACAAGCTGCGCCTCGAGCTAGGATCGGACGTTTTTGCTGCTCAGTATCAGCAATCGCCGGTGCCACCCGGCGGCGGAATGATCAAGCAGAAATGGTTCCGATACTACCCTGCCCTGCCCGAGCGGCAGCTTGGCCACCGCATCATCATGTCCTGGGACACGGCAGCAAAAAACGGAGCGCAGAACGACTGGTCAGTCTGCACCGTCTGGCTGCTGGCAGACAAGGTCTATTATCTTCTGGATATGGTCCGCGGCCGCTACGAATACCCCGAGCTGCGGGACACAGCGATCGCGCTAGCAGAACGGTATAAGCCCTTTGCGATCCTGATCGAAGATGCCTCGACCGGCACAGCGCTGGCCCAGGAACTGAAACTGGCCGGCCTCTACCCGGTCCGCCTGATTCCAGTCCATCACGACAAGATCGGTCGCCTATATGTTCAGCAAGGCAAATTCGAGCGCGGGCAGGTCCAGTTTCCCAAGGACCAACCTTTCATGGCGGAGGTTGAAAAGGAACTGCTGAGCTTTCCGCAGGGCAAGACCGACGACATCGTCGACAGCATCAGCCAGGCGCTCGCGTTCGACGATTGGGGCTACGACAGCACGCTCAGCTGGGTGTGACGATGGGTCAGCCTTTTGCAGAGGCCTCGTCCGCAGCATTGAACAACTCTGCAATCCGGTGCTGCAGGCGATAGCGTTCGAAGTCCGTCGCATGGCAGTTCGCCCTCCGAGCGCGCACCTCGGATTGAGGTAGAAGTAAAAATGAAGGCGGCCGCTTGATCTTTGCTGCGCGAACGCATTGAGCTCTGCGTGAGAGAATAGCCAGGCACTCTCAGTAGCCAGATCAACGAGTGCGACTAGATCGGCGGGCGACGCGCGGCAAACATGTTGAACTGGGTCACCGACATGCAACGCGCCTGCGCTCAACGCAGCTGACTGTCCTTGTTGGCCCGGCGGTTGATGCCAGCGGCCGTAGGCCGCCGGTCCCTGAGGGATTGGCAAGCCACGCAGGTGGTCGCACCCGGCATCGCGAGTCGCCGCGCCTCCGGAATGTCTTCGCCGCACTCTATGCAGTCCTTGCGGCCCGCACCGTTCGCAAGGCGGCCACGCGCCTTCGCCACCGCGTCGGATACGGTGTCATCGATCTGTTCCTGCACCGCGCCGTCGCGGGACCAACCACCAGCCATGACCTTCACCTTGTTCGTCACTAGATAAGCATTCGATCGACCAAAATCACCGCCGCCCCATCAAAATCGCGACCTTCAACACCAACAACGTCAATCGCCGCCTGCCGAAACTCCTGCGTTGGCTGGGGGACTCCGCCCCCGACATCGCCTGCCTTCAGAAACTCAAATGCACCGACAAAGAGTTCCCCGAAGCAGCCATCCGGGCGGCGGGCTACGCGTCGGCCTGGCGCGGCCAGCGCCTGGAACGGCGTGGCCATCCTATCGCGCGTTGGTGAGCCGGTCGTGACCCGCACGGCACTTCTTGGCGACCCGACAGACAAGGCGACGCACTACATCGAGGCAGCGATGAACGGGATGCATTTATCTACCCAACGGCTATCCGCAACCCGGTCCGCAGTTTGAGTACAAACTCGACTGGTTCAAGCGGCTCCGCACACATGCGCGGAAGTTGCTGAAGGAAGAGGTCCCCGTCACCCTCGCCGGGGAGTTCAACGTCGCACCGACCGAACTCGACCTTTACCCAACGAAGTCGTGGGACAACGATGCGCTGATGCGACCCGAAAGCCGCGCCGCCTCTGCCAGCCTTGTGAAGCAGGGTTGGACGGATGCCTTGCGGGAGCGGCATCCGAATTTGCAGATTATACGTTCTAGCACTACATGCGAAATCGCTGGCAGCGCAACGCGGGCCTGCGGCTCGATCACCTGCTGCTCAGTCCCTCGCTCCGCCCCCAGCTCATCAAAGCGGGAGTGGACAGGTCGGTGCGCGGCGAGCCCGAGGCAAGCGACCACGCGCCCGTTTGGGTGGAACTGAAATGCACCTGTCGCCGTTCAGGTCCTAGTCGCCGGAAGGTGTGGCGAGGCGTCGCGCGGATTCGGTGACCTGGACGTGGTCGCGCAACCGCCCCAGGGCGGTCTCCGCAAGATGGCGGTCGCCGTCGACGCCGTCGGGCCGAAGCTTCAAAATCTCCCGCGTCAGGAACCGCTCGGCGACATCATCCGGCACGTTGATGCGGTGGGCGGCATGCAGCGCCAGCCGTGTGGCACGGTTCACAACCTCTGCCTCATCGGGACTCAGTTCGTACATCCATCACCGCTCCGGAACCTGCGGGCATCCTCACGCTTTAAAACTTTAAACAAATGTTCCGGTTCCGGAAAGACACATGGCGAAAGCAAGCTGGAAGGGTCCGGGCTCTCCAATCGGTCGCAAGGGTCCGCGCAAGGCAAACCCCAAGTACAAGCGGCGATCCCGGCAGCCCTGGGAAACGGCGGAAGTGAAAGAACTTCGCGCACTGGCGAAGCAGAACACCCCCACAAGGGTGATCAGCATGAAGCTCGAACGGCCTCCCGCCGCCATCCGCAGCAAAGCGCAACGCGAGGGCATTTCCCTGCGGCCGACCAATCGCTCCCCGTATAACCGTCGCAAGGCATCGTGATGCCGGACCTCGTGCCTGGCAACGTCCCCGAGAAACCGGAGGAGTTCGAGCATATTATTACGACATGGCGCGCGAGATCGTGCGCCGTGTCTGGCACCGTTCTCACCTCTCCGACGACGAAATCATCGTCCTCGCCATGGTTGCCGCACAAATTTCGCTCGCGCGCTACGTCGAACCACACCGCGAACTGGACGCGGACGATACTCTGAACGCCATACTGGACATCCTCGATCGCGGCGAAGTTGTGCAGGCCGTATCGAGCAAGATGCTCTGGCTGTTGAACCACCGCCCGCCCTCAAGGCGGGACGCGCCCTACGGGCAGATTCTTGAGGACTTTGCGACGCTCGTGGATCCCGAGGAGCCATCCGGCCGATGATCAGCCGCGCACAGGTAGAAACAAGCGAACAGGCAGATGCTTCGGCGCGTGAGGGTCGTCTCCGCGAACTGGCTAAAAAGCTGATGTTCAAGGTGACGAAATCCGGTGAAGTGTTCGAACTGGTCAGGCGGCGAACGTAGACTCGATTTAATCGAATTCATCGAAGTTACGAAGGTTCTGAAATCAGACCCGGTCAAACTGTTGCGGGCGATCCTGGCAATTCAATAAGCGGGCGTCTGCAAAGCGTTTTAAATCACTTATTGAATTTCGTGTTACCTCTAGCTGACTGCCAAACGGGCGCGCGGCGTCTGTGGTAACCTCATTCGAGGTCTTCGGACGGACAGGTCGAACTTTTCAAGCCATTATGTCAAAATGAACCCGTTCAAATTCAAAGCAATCCTGATTGCAATTATGTTCATTGCGCCGGCGGATCTTGGACGCGCTCAGGACGCGTATCCAACTCGGCCGATCAGGATGCTTTACGGATTTCCGCCTGGAACAGATGTCGGCGCTCGGCATATCGCTGAGAAGCTTGCGGATCGACTTGGAAGGCCCATCGTTTTCGAAAACGTTGCTGGCGCTGCGGGCAATATCGCAGCGGATCAAACGGCCCATGCAGCGCCGGACGGCTACACAATCGGAATGCTGACCGGCGCCAACATCGTGCTCCGGCCCCTGCTCTATCGGACCATCCCATACGATGTTTCGAAAGCGCTTGTACCGGTGACCGTCGCATGGCGTTTTCCGAACGTGCTCGTCGTTGGAGCGGGTACGCAAGTAAAAGACCTGCCGACTTTAATTGAACGCGCAAGGCATACACCTGACGGGCTCACGTTCGGTCATTTGGGGCAAGGCTCGGTAACTCAACTGGCCGGTGAGCTGCTTAAGCTAAGGGCAAATGTCGGCCTTCGCGGCGTACCCTACCGAAGCGCGCCAGCGCTGGTCTCGGACGTGATTTCCGGGCGCATCGATATGGCGTTCATACCGCCGTCCACCGCTGTACCGCTCGCCAATCAAGGTAAAATACGTGCACTCGCAACGACGTCACTCAGACGGGTGCCGTTTGCTCTTGATCTGCCAACCATCGCAGAAGAAGGATTCCCGGGTTTCGAGGTCAGCGTCTGGTTTGGGCTGTTCGTGCCGGCCGGCACGCCGGAAGCCATTGTCGACCGGCTCGGTACCGAAATGCGGGCTATCATCGCGGCACCCGACATACGCGACTGGCTGCTTCAATTGGGGCTTGAACCCATCGGCGGCTCGCAATCAGAGTTCCGACAAATGATAACCGACGAGAAGACGGTCTGGAGTGAAATACTGCGGAAGGCGGGCATAGAACCGATCGAGTAGCCGCGGTCGGGGATTACTCCAGCCTTGGGATCACGCGTCTCGCTGCCCTGACATCGGCTGTGTCTTTGCCCTCGGTATACTGTTCGAGAATCGGCCGCAGCAATTCGTGCGCTTGGTTGGTTCTGCCCTGGCGAACCCACAAGGAAGCGAGATCGGTCGCCGTTCGCAGCTGCCAAGCTAGAGCTTTCTGCACGCGGCCTAATTCCAGGCTTTGCGTGAAGCAAGCCTCCGCATCACCGGCCGGCGGCTTAGGCATGGAGAGGAGAACGCCACCCTTCACGCGCAGAAGCTCGGGAAGGTACGACAGATAGCCTTGAGTCTCGATCAGTTGAGCGATCTCGTCAGTGAGCTTTAATGCGTCTTGATGACGGCCAATGCTTGCCAAACCACTCACCAGTTCCACATTGAAGCGAACGGTCAGGAGCTCGTAACCGATCGCATGAAGATTCTCCAGGCGGCTTTGCAGCACCTGGATGCCGGCGTCGGCGTCGCCGTGGCGGATCGCGAGTTCCGCACGAAAGGCATGACCGAGATGCAGATAGGGCCCGAAATCGTCCGCCTCCGCACGCGTGACGAACCAGTCCAACTGCTTCTCAACGGCATCGAGGTCGCCAAGCCAAAACAGCACAGAGATCGAATTCACGACCATAGCCAGCGCCATCGGATGTTTCGTGCGGACAGCCTCGTCGAACACACGGTCAATGGAGGCCTTCGCCTGCTCCGGATAGCCCTGAAGCCACAGATTTCGGATCAGAGCGTTTCCAGCCCAGCTGTAATGGTCGAAGCCGAAATGCGTCTTCCGGTTGGCTTCGGACGCCCGCCCGGCTGCTATCGCCGCTTCCAGCTGGACACGGGCTCCTGCAAGGTCGCCCATGAAGTTGAGCGAGACGCCCATCAGCGTTTGGGCCAGCGCTGTCACCGCAGGATCTTCGACCATCGCCGCGATATCCCGGGCGCGCTCTGCATATCTGAAACATGCTCTGAAGTCGCCGCCTCGCAAATGATAAAAGTGCAAGGTTCCGAGCAGGCGGATCTCGTTGAGGTGATCGCCAGTGGATCTTGCAATATCGTGACTTCTGTTCAGTGCCGCGATAGCCACTCCGTCATGGCCTCGCATCAGCATCAGGGACAAGCCAAGCGACGCCTGAAGATGCATTTCATCGGAGCCACCTCGCGTTTTGTCATTCAAAGCAGCGAGTGCGCTTTCTGACCAACGGTGGCATTCCGGGAACAGGCCCATGGCGCGAAAAACGGGCGCGGCCGCGGCGGCAAGCCCGATCCCGATGGAGGCATCGCCGCCTTCGCCAAAGCACCATTCTAAGGCCGCGCGGACGTTGTTTATGGCTGCAAAGTGCGGGGCGCGCTCCGCTCCGGTCGAAAGCGAAGACCACTCGCTTCCGGTCTGCTCGAGCCATCGCCGATAATAGGCTGCATGACGTCGAGACAGATCGGTTCGTTCATCCTGGTCCACGCTAAGCTCAAGGGCGTAGGCGCGGGTCGTGTCGAGAAGCCGGTAGCGCATCATCGCCCCGATCGGGCGCGCGGCAACCATCGACTTCTCGACCAGATTATCGATCGCTTCAAACACCGCTGTACGGTCGAGCGATGGGCTTGGTATCACGTCCAAAGCCGCTTCGAGCGTAAACAAACCGACGAACACCGCCAGACGACGCAGAACCGTACGTTCAACGTCGGACAGGAGCTCGTAGCTCCAGTCCATCATCGCCTGCAATGTCTTCTGTCGCGGCGGTGCTGTGCGGGAGCCGCGCCACAGCAGTGTCAGGTGCTGGTCAAGCAACGCCGCGGTCTGTTCAAGACCATGAGATTCGACGCGTCTCGCGGCAAGCTCGATGGCCAGTGCCACCCCGTCGAGCTTCCGGCAGATATCCGAAACAATTGCTGCCTCAGTGTCGTTGATTTCGATTCGCGCGCCACCAGCTAACGCCCGTTCCACGAATAGTTGCGCCGCCGGGAATTGCTGGATAACGGACGCGGAAAGCCCTGGGGCATCAGGCGGACAGGGCAACGCCTCCAGCCGGTAGACATGCTCACCCTCGATTCTGAGTGCTTCGCGGCTGGTCGCGAGTATATGCACTCCGGGAGCCGTCTCCGCGATAGTAGCCGCAAGCGGCGCTATTGCGTCGACGAGATGCTCGCAGGTGTCCAGGATCAAGAGAATGCGCTTGTCTTTAAGAAACTGAATGAGTGCAGGCGTCGGATTCTCCGACTGGACAGACACTCCCAGCATTGAGGTCACCGCAGTCGCCGCGAGACTTGCGTCGCCGATCATACCGAAATCGACAAAAAGCACTGAGCCGCCAAATGCCTCCGCGATGTGATGGGCGACGGCGAGCGCGACCGTCGTCTTGCCGACGCCGCCCGGACCGACGATAGTGACGATACGCTTGTCGGTGAGGCGAGCCGCCAATTCGTGGACATCGTCATCGCGGCCGATCATGCGATTGACGCGCGCGGGCAAATTGGCGTGCGAGAAATGAGCCGGAACCCGCGCACCACCGCGCCCAGAACCTGTCCGCACCACCGGAGCCACGAAACAATAGCCGCGTCCCGGGACCGTTGTGATGTAGCGGGCGCCATCCTTGCCGTCGCCGAGAGCTTTGCGAAGGCTGTTCATGTGGAAACGCAGGCTGCCCTCTTCGACGATGCTGTCGGGCCAGACCTCTGACATCAGCTTCTGCTTAGTGACCACCTCGTTCGGCGTTGTCACCAGCGCGATGAGAATGTCCAGAGCGCGGCCCCCAAGCTCGACAGGATGACCGTCTCGCTCGAGTAGCCTCTCGCTCATAGCCAGCGTGAAGGGGCCGAACGTCAGTGCATCCCTGGTTTCGCTGCCCGTCGCCGCCATGTGCTTGCCGCAACTACCCTTTTCCGCGCCGCAAAATAGGCCAGAGACACCGCGGGCGCTATACGCGGCGAAAACCTAACGCATTCTAACGACGCATAACGGGTGTTTCTCCGGTCCCTGCCGTACGTCTTTCGGCACGCAAGTGCTGACGACACAGCCCCAACCGAGGAGAGCGCCATGGATAACAGGAATGTCATCGAAGGGATCGACCAGGACCGGCGGCGGCTTCTGAGTGCCGCAACCTTAGGCATCGCCGTGGCAGGAACCGCGGGGCTTCTGCCCACTCAGCTCAGAGCAGCGACCGCCGCAGAGGCCGTCCGGCCCTTCCAGGTTCAATTCCCGGAAAGCGACCTGGCTGATCTGCGCCGCCGCGTTGCCGCGACCCGGTGGCCCGACCGGGAGACCGTGACCGATGATTCTCAGGGCGTGCGCCTCGCGACGATGCGCAAACTGGCGCAGCATTGGCAGACCAGCCACGACTGGCGGAAGGTCGAAGCCCGGCTCAATGCGTTGCCGCAGTTCGTCACCGAGATCGACGGTCTCGACATCCACTTCATTCATGTTCGCTCGAAGCATGCCAACGCGCTGCCGATGATCGTGACCCATGGCTGGCCCGGCTCGATCATCGAGCAGATGAAAATCATCGATCCGTTGACCAATCCCACCGCGCATGGCGGGAGCGCCTCGGACGCCTTCCATCTCGTGATCCCATCGCTGCCCGGATACGGCTTTTCCGCCAAGCCGACCGCGCCGGGATGGACGCCAGTCCGCATCGCGCGCGCCTGGGCGACGCTGATGCAGCGCCTTGGATACACGCATTACGTCGCGCAGGGCGGCGACTGGGGCAATGCGGTCTCGGAGATCATGGCTCTGCAGCAGCCGGCCGGACTGCTCGCGATCCACACCAACATGGCCGCGACCGTGCCGGCCGAAATTTTGAAGGCGCTTTCGGCCGGCGGCCCCGCTCCGGCGGGCCTGTCTCCGGACGAGCAGCGCGCCTGGGACCAGCTCGATGACTTCTACAAGAAGGGTCTGGGCTACGCGATCGAAATGAACAACCGCCCGCAGACGCTTTATGGGCTCGTCGACTCGCCCGTCGGTCTCGCGGCCTGGATGCTCGATCACGACATCCGCAGCTATCGGATGATTGCGCGCTCATTCGACGGCAAGCCGGAAGGACTTACGCCGGACGATGTCCTCGACAACGTCACGCTCTACTGGCTGACCAACACAGCGATCTCCTCCGCGCGTCTCTACTGGGACACAGCGCAAGCCTCGACGGGTGGCGGCTTCTTCGACGTCCGTGGATTAAAAATTCCGGTCGCCGTCAGCGCTTTCCCCGACGAGATCTATCAGGCGCCGCAAGGCTGGGCCGAGAAGGCCTACCCCAAGCTCATCCACTACAACCGGCCAGCAAAGGGCGGGCACTTCGCCGCCTGGGAGCAGCCTGAGCTGTTCACCGAGGAAATGCGCGCCTCGTTCCGGTCCGTCCGTCGGGCGCTCTGATCCACACCGAGCAAAGCCGGCGCGCCAGCTCGGCGCGCCGACCCAAAGCATCCCGACACACGAACTACGAAAGACCGATCCGATGACCCATTCAACAAAGACACACCGTGTGCGTCTCACTCAGGTGTCTCCCAGCTACTGGCGCGTAACCTTCGATCATCCGCCGCTCAACATCTTCGGACCCGAAACGATTCCCGAACTCGAGGCGATCGTCGAAGCCATTGAAAGCGATCGAGACTTGAAGGTCGTCGTGTTCGATAGCGCCATCGACGGTTTCTTCATCACCCATTACGACTTTCTCGCCGAGCCAAAATCTTTCCCCGCCGGGAAAACGGGCTTGCAACCCCTTCCCGACATGCTCGCGCGCATCAGCCGCGCCCCGGTAGCCTCGATCGCTTCGATTCGGGGACGGGCTACCGGTGTCGGCAGCGAGCTTGCGCTGGCCTGTGACATGCGTTTTGCGAGCCGCGAAAAGGCCATCCTCTCGCAGTGGGAACTCGGTGCCGGCCTGGTCCCTGGCGGCGGACCGATGGCCCGTCTGCCGCGTCTCATTGGCCGCGGACGCGCTCTCGAGGTTCTGCTCAGCGCGAACGATATTGGCGGCGATCTCGCTGAGCTCTACGGTTACGTCAATCGGTCGATGCCGGACAGTGAACTCGACGGCTTTGTCGAGGCACTCGCGACCCGGATCGCATCTTTCGACAAGCAGGCGATCGGCGAGATCAAGCATCTCGTCAATCTGGCGAGCCTGCCATCCGACGCGGAGATGATCCCGGAATGGGATGCGTTCGCCGCATCCGTTCAGCGGCCTGCGGCGCAGATCCGGCTGAAGAAGCTTCTCGACCAGGGCTTCCACAAGCCTGGCGACGTCGAAACACGCCTCGGCCATTACGTCGGCGCGCTGGGGCGCAGCTAGCTCGAAACCTTGCATCCTCAGGAGAAAGACCGTGACCGAAAACCAAATCGTCGATTCCGCCTTCACCGCCATCATCAACGCGCCGATTGATCGCATCGATATCCCGCAATGGTGCTTCAATCTGGCAGAGCGTGAGTATCAGAGCTGCTCACCCGCGCACGTATCCGCCGGAGTCACGACGGCCGAGGACGGGCAGCGAATGTCCATCAATGTCGAGGTCATCGGCGGAAGCCTGATGGTGCAGCACTATGTCGAGACTCTCAGCCGCAAGGACCATCTCGTCCTCGAATCCGAATCCGACGTGTTCACGCCGACCGGCCGGACCAGCATCCATGTCACCTGGGAATTGAGCGTGAAGGAGCTGGACAAGGGGCGATGCGAATTCACCAATCGGGTGAGGTCCTACGCGACCGAGGAGATGATGAATTTCCTCGCCCGGCAGGGAATCCCCTTCGATCAGTTCCGCGCGCAGCGCCAGCCGGCGTCCATCGCGCACAACAAGGGCGAAACGCCGTTGTTTGCCGCCAGCATCGAACGTGCCGCGCTGGGAAATAGCTGAACAGAAGCGCGGCCGATGCCGCGATGGAGCGTGCCATGACTCATAGTCCCTCTTTCGACAGAGAAATCACCGGACTTCTGGTGGTCGATCCATACAACGACTTCATTTCCGAGGGCGGCAAGATCTGGCCGCGCATCAAGGCCGTGGCCGAAGCGAACAACTGCGTTCCTAACATGTCGCGAATCCTGAACGCGGCGCGCGAGGCAAAGGTGCAGGTCTTCTACGCCATGCATCACCGCTATCGGCCGGGCGATTACGCCTCCTGGAAATATATCGCTCCGATCCAGCGTGCCGCATGGAAACGCAAGAGCTTCGAATACGGCACCTGGGGCGGAGAGTTTCGCGCCGAGTTTGTACCCGCCCCCGGAGACATCGTCGCGCAAGAGCACTGGTGCTCGAGCGGTTTCGCCAATACCGACCTTGACCTGCAGATCAAGCGACACGGGATCCATCAGTTGATCGTCATTGGCCTCGTTGCTCATACCTGCATCGAGGCGACCGTGCGCTATGCAGCGGAACTCGGCTACGACGTGACCGTCGTGCGGGATGCCGTCGCCGATTATTCGGACGAGATGATGCACGCCGCGCTCGACATTAACATGCCGAATTACGCCAGCGCCATCGTGGACACGAAATACATCGTCGACGCACTCAAATCGTTCGACACCGTAGCTATGGCCGCGCAGTAACTCGCGCAGTTCGAACGGGATGTGTTGCCATGAAGAACAAACTCCTCATCGCCGCCGTCCTCACGATGGCTTTGGCCGCCCCGGTCGCCGGATTTCTGGGAGAAGCGCAGATGCAACAGTCCGTCACGTCCCCTCTCCCGTTTGTTCACGGCTATTCGGCCGGAGATTCGGCACAATCGGAACTCGCTTCGCTCGAACGCGCAACCGAATGGCTCAATTCGCCTCCGCTTTCACCCGAAGCTCTGCGCGGCAAGGTCGTTATCGTCGATTTCTGGACCTACACCTGCATCAACTGGCTGCGCACGCTGCCTTATGTGCGTGCATGGCACGAGAAATACAGCAAGCACGGTCTGGTGGTGATCGGTGCTCACTCGCCGGAATTCGCCTTCGAAAAGAACCTCAACAATGTCCGACGTGCGACCGGGGAACTGGGGGTGAGCTTTCCGGTCGCGGTCGATAGTGACCACACCATCTGGCGCGCATTCCAGAATCAATATTGGCCAGCGCTTTACTTCATCGACGCCAAGGGCCGGCTTCGGCATCGTCAGTTCGGGGAAGGCTCCTACGAACAGTCGGAGATGATCATCCGCCAATTGTTGACCGAGGCGGGCGCCACAGACATCCCTTCCGGGCCCGCTCCCGTGCAGGCCCGCGGCATCGAACAAGCTGCCGATTGGCGCAACCTGAAGTCACCCGAAACTTACCTCGGCTATGATCGCGCTGAGAACTTTTCGTCGCCCGGCGCGAGGATCCGCAACCGTCCGCACACCTACGCCATCCCGACTGAACTGAGTCGCAACGAATGGGCACTGTCCGGTGACTGGACCGTCAAGGGCAATGCGGCGGTCGCGAACAAGCCCGGCGGCCGGATCGCGTACCGCTTCCATGCCCGCGATCTCCATCTCGTCATGGGACCGGTGGCGCCTGGCACATCCGTGAGATTTCGTGTGCTGATCGATGGGCATCCGCCGCACGACGCTCACGGTCTCGACGTTGACAGGCAAGGCAACGGCACACTCTCCGAGCAACGACTGTTCCAGTTGATCCGACAACCTGGACCAATTGGAGACCGGCAATTCGAAATCGAATTCCTCGATCCGGGTGCCGAGGCCTTCGCATTCACCTTCGGCTGATCACGACACACCTCTCGAACCCAGGAGCTTCACAATGGACATCTCCGACCTCCGATCCAGCATTGACCGACGCGACTTTCTCAGCACAGCCGCGATGACCGCAGCGGCAGCGCAGTTTGGCTTGATTGCTCCCGCAGTGGCTCAATCTGAACCCACCAAGCAGGCCGGCATCAAACCGGCGACAACCGCCTCGTTCGCTCCGCTCAAGCAGATCGAAGCCGGAACCCTGAACGTCACATATGCTGAGGCTGGTCCCTCGGACGGTCAGCCCGTTTTGCTGCTCCATGGCTGGCCTTACGACATTTACGCTTTTGCCGAGGTCACGCCCCTGCTCGCATCGGCGGGCTTCCGTGTGATCGTGCCCTATCTGCGCGGCTATGGCGCGACCCGCTTTCTGTCGAACGGCACGGTACGAAACGGCCAGCCGTCGGCGTTGGCGGTGGACACCATCGCCCTCATGGACGTCCTCAAGATCGAGAAGGCCGTGCTCGGCGGCTTCGACTGGGGCGCACGAACGGTCAATATCGTCTCGGCGCTCTGGCCGGAGCGGACCAGCGCCACCGTCTCGGTCAGCGGCTACCTGATCGGGAGCCAGGAGGCCGGCAAGGTACCTCTGCCGCCCAAGGCGGAGCTCGAATGGTGGTATCAGTTCTACTTCGCTACGGAACGCGGGCAGGTCGGTTATGACAAGTACCGGCGCGAATTCTCGAAGCTGATCTGGCAGCTTGCGTCGCCGCAATGGAAGTTCGACGACGCCACCTTCGATCGTAGCGCTGCAGCATTCGACAATCCCGATCACGTCGCCATCGTGATCCATAACTATCGCTGGCGCATGGGCCTCGCCGACGGCGAGGCGCAGTACGCCGCATTCGAGAAGAAGCTCGCGCAATTCCCCTCGATCTCTGTGCCAACCATCACGCTGGAGGGCGACGCGAATGGCGCACCTCATCCGGATCCGAGCGCCTATGCGAAGCGGTTCACCGGCAAGTACCAGCATCGCCTGATCAAGGGAGGCGTCGGTCACAACCTCCCGCAGGAAGCACCGAGGGCCTTCGCCGAGGCAATCGTCGACGTGTCCAAAGCGTGATCGGACGTCGCGAGAACAGTTCAGATTACGGAGAGAAAAGATGAGCTCAAAAGTCCTGTATACAGCAAAGACCCATACCACAGGCGGTCGCGAGAATGGTGTTTCGCGAAGCTCCGACGGACAGCTGGACGTCAGGCTTTCAACACCGGGCTCTAACCGGATCGGAACCAATCCTGAGCAGCTGTTCGCTGCGGGCTGGTCAGCCTGCTTCGAGAGCGCGATATCGCTCATCGCAAAGAAGAAACATGTCGCCCTCCCCGAGGGAGTCACGATTGAGGCCGAAGTCGACCTCAACCTCTCCGAAGGCGGCTACTCGCTGAGCGCGCGGCTCAACGTCGGGATCCCGGGCGTTGACCGCAATATCGCTCAAGCGCTCGTCGACGAAGCCGATAACATTTGCCCATACTCGAAAGCGACACGCGGCAATATCGACGCGTCGATCCGGCTCGTTTGACCGGACCTGATCTGTCCGACCCGCTATACAGGAGACAGCCCCATGGCATTTACCCTTCGGATCAATGGAACGCAGCACAGCGTGGATGTCGACGACGACACACCGCTGC
Source organism: Pseudorhodoplanes sp. (assembly GCF_035565795.1). Taxonomy (GTDB): domain Bacteria; phylum Pseudomonadota; class Alphaproteobacteria; order Rhizobiales; family Xanthobacteraceae; genus Pseudorhodoplanes. Next base: position 1,437 of record NZ_DATMRV010000254.1, on the reverse strand, counting down.
TTTGGGTGCTGCGGGATGTTCTCGGCATGACCGGCACGAAATTCGGCTGCGGCATGGCGCTGTGCGGTGCCTGCACCGTCCATATAGACGGGACCCCTGTACGATCCTGCATCACGCCGGTCGACAGCGTGGGTAATTCGGCGGTCACGACGATCGAGTCAATCGGTTCAACACCCGCCGGCGCTAGCATTCAGAGGGCGTGGCTGGATCATCAAGTGCCGCAATGCGGCTACTGCCAATCCGGACAGATTATGTCCGCCGCAGCCTTGCTTGCGGGCAACGCTAACCCAAGCGACTCCCAGATCGACGACGCCATGTCCGGGAATATCTGTCGCTGCGGAACCTATGTCCGCATCCGCGAAGCCATCAAATCAGCAGCGGCTTCGAGCCGCCAGGGAGGTTGATCATGGTCGGCCCCCTCAACGATTCCTCCACCAAGTATTCACCTTCTCGGCGCGACATATTGAAGGTCGGCCTTGGCACCGGCGGCGCGCTCTTCTTTGTGTTCGGATTGCCGACGCTCGCTCAGCGCCTTCAACCCGATCCGGGCGGCGCTGCCGAAACCAACGCTGCAGCCGAGCCTGAAGCCGCTTTTGTGCCCAACGCGTTCATTCGGATTCCGCCGAGCGGACCCGTCACACTGACCATGCCTTATGTCGAAATGGGTCAAGGCACGTATACCTCCATCCCGATGCTGATCGCCGAGGAGCTCGACCTGGACCTGAGCCAGGTCCGCCTTGAACACGCGCCACCGGACGAAAACCTTTATGCGAATCCGCTGCTTGGCGTACAGGCAACAGGCAATTCCAACGCGATCCGAGGCGCGTGGCAGCCTCTGAGAGAGGCCGGAGCTAAGGCGCGCGTGATGCTGATCGCCGCCGCAGCTAAGCGTTGGGGCGTTGAGCCATCGAGCTGCGGCACGGAGCGCGGCGAAGTGGTGCATTCCTCGACAAACCGGCGCATCGCTTATGGCGAACTGGTCACCGACGCGGCTGCGATGCCGGTTCCCGAGAATGTCGCACTGAAGCAGCCGAAGGACTTCAGGCTGATCGGCACGCCGGCAAAGCGGCTCGATCTTCCTGCCAAGGTCAATGGTACGGCCACTTTCGGCATCGATGCGCGGCTGCCAGGCATGGCATTCGCGACGCTGGCGCAATCGCCCGCGTTTGGTGGTCGCGTCAAAAGTGTCGACGATAGCGCCGCCAAGGCCGTGAAGGGTGTGCGTCAGATCGTGCGGCTTGACGATGCCGTCGCCGTGGTCGCCGACCACATGGGCGCGGCGAAAAAGGGCCTAGTGGCGCTGGCGATCGAATGGGACGACGGGCCGCATGCGAAGCTCGACACCAGCGATATCCTCGCAGAACTCGAGCAGGCGACGCAGAAGCCAGCTGTCGTGGCGCAACGTATCGGCGATGCAAATTCAGCCATCTCGGGTGC
>NZ_DATMRV010000253.1:0-1568 GCF_035565795.1 Pseudorhodoplanes sp. | reverse complement strand
GCGAGAGCGCGCTCTTCCGGCATCACGGCCTGCACATCGAGCTGGTGATCGATCGCAATGATCCGATCGGGCGTACCGATCCACTTGGCATCGCCGATATCGTCGTGGAGGCCGCGACCAGCACGATCGTCGATCTCGAGGATTCGGTCGCGGCGGTCGATGCGGCCGACAAGGTGCTGGGATATTCAAACTGGCTCGGGGCCCTGCGCGGCGATTTGCAGGCGCGCTTCGACAAGGACGGCACGGTGCTGACCCGCCGGCTCGCTCAAGACAGGGCCTGCACGGCGTCCGATGGATCGAGCTTCACCTTGCCCGGCAGAAGCCTGCTTCTGGTACGAAATGTCGGACATCTGATGACCACGCCGGCGGTTCGCCTTCCCGATGGCGGCGAAGCGCCCGAAGGCATCCTCGATGCCATCGTGACCGTGCTTTGCGGGATGCACGATCTGCTCGGCCTCGGGGCCCATCGCAACAGCCGCGCCGGCGCGATCTATGTCGTGAAGCCCAAGCAACATGGCCCGGAGGAGGCGCGTTTCACCGATCGCCTGTTCGCCGCCGTTGAAGACCTGCTCGGGCTGGATCGTCACACGGTGAAGATCGGCCTGATGGACGAGGAGCGCCGGACATCGGCCAACCTCGCGGCCTGCATAGAGGCGCTCAAGCACCGCATCTTCTTCATCAACACCGGCTTCCTCGATCGCACGGGGGACGAGATCCGCACCTCGACGCGTGCCGGCGCCATGGTCCCCAAGACACAGATGAAGAACGCCGCGTGGCTCCAGGCTTACGAGCGGCGCAACGTTGCGATCGGCCTCGCCTGCGGCTTCGCCGGCAAGGCGCAGATCGGCAAGGGCATGTGGGCGGCGCCCGATCGCATGGCGGACCTGATCGCGCAGAAGGGCGAACAGCTTCGCGCCGGCGCGACGACCGCCTGGGTGCCGTCGCCGACGGCGGCCGTGCTGCACGCGCAGCACTATCACCTGATCGACGTGTCCGCGCAGCACGCCCGGATCGCGGCGGCGGGGACGCCGTCGCTCGACGAGCTTCTGATCGTGCCGGTCGCTTCGCCGGACGAACTGCGCGCCACGGACATCGCGGCGGAGCTTCGCGCCAATGCCCAGAGCATCCTGGGATACGTCGTGCGGTGGATCGACCAGGGGATCGGGTGCTCCAAGGTGCCGGACATCCACGATGTCGGCCTTATGGAGGATCGGGCAACCTTGCGCATATCGGCGCAGTCGCTGGCCAACTGGCTCGGTGCCGGTCTGGTGAGCGAGGATCAGGTGCGTTCGGCGTTCACGGCCATGGCGGCAAAGGTCGATGCCCAGAACGCCGGGGATCCGTCGTATCGGCCGATGGCCGGCCGCGAAGCGGAGAGCCTGGCCTTCCAGGCGGCGCTGGCCCTGGTCTTCGAGGCAACCGAGCAAGCCAACGGGTACACCGAGCCGGTGCTGCATCGGTATCGGGTGCTGGCCAAGGCCCGCGATGCGGCGCGCGCGTCCGCCAGCACGAATGTCGGAAGTCATGAAAAATCGGGCTTGAGAGAGGCCCTCAATGGGGAGAAGTCG
>NZ_DATMRV010000252.1:0-142969 GCF_035565795.1 Pseudorhodoplanes sp. | reverse complement strand
CAGAAGCATTTCAGCTTTCTCTGGCTCAACGGCGAGAAGTATTGCATCGATCTTTGCCTCCATACGGTCATCACCCTCTTTCGATTGAGGAGAGCCCACATGGAGTAATATTGCGAGGCCCGCTACCTGCCAGATCAATTGCAGAAATTCCGACTGCCAGTTTTCACGTGTATCGCGTCCCATCTCAACGAGATAACCGCTGACCTTGATGGTTTGGCCAAGGTTTTCCTGCTTGCGCGCATAAGCAAGCCATCTGTGTCCGTATCGGGTAATTTCGTAGTGTTCGACGGCCTGCGCTGCTGCTATCAGGGCGGCATCAAGCACCGCGTTGTCCGCGACCTCACCACCGATTTCGTTTGCCTCTTCGATGATTCCGTCGATTGCGGGACAATCGACCCCTTTCGGGTCCTCCCCGCACTGGCGAAACACCTCTCCCAGGCGCGTAATATACTGTTTGGTCTCTTCAAGGTGCTGACGAAAGCCGTCGGCGATTGGAAAGAATATCTCGGTTACGCTTGGTTCCGTCTCCCGCGGCATTGCGAGGGCTCAACATTCGAAGCGAGGAACTCCGACATTACGGAAGCTGATCGAGTACTGTGCTCGGCGCAGCCGCGCTTTGGGCTCCGCGCACCCGGACCGTTTCGTCGGCAGCAGGCCAAGAGCGAGTCACAATAGCACTCTCGTACTTACTCGTCTCGACTGGCACATTCAGCTCGCCATCAAGAATTCAAAGGATCGTCGTGAGATCTTGGCAAAGATCAGGAAGTCGGTGAAGGAACGCGATTTAGAGTCGATGTTCGAAAGCTCGGCCTCGATCCAACCCGAACTGACGCGCGCTGAGGAGAGAATCAAGATCCTGAAGTGACAGAGTGAAAGCTTTCAGGTGCTGGAGTCATATCGAGAGCTCTCGGATATTCGGATTGAGCGATATGACCTCCAATCTCGCGCGTGATCTGCTGTACCTTATCGAGGACCGCCAACGCTGCGTGGGAGAACGGTACGCCGTGCTCGCAGTGAATCTTAGACATCTCCGGGATCGTCCACATTCGCTGTGCGCAATCGATCTGCCTCCATTTGCCGTTACGGACGTCAGATGTGCGAATGCAAGTGAGAATCTTAAATTCCAACGCGAGCGCAGCGACAGCGCGCCGCTGGCGAATCTAGACCATGAACGCCGGCGTCTCGGAATAAGATAGCGATTTTTGATGCTTGTGCGCGAGGGGAGCAAGCTTGTCGAGATGGTCGCGCCATCGCGCCGGATGATCGCCATCCCGATGGCCGCTGACGGTCGCCCATCCCAGGATGCTTTCGATCCGACTACGCACGCGAGAGGCGGTTTCGGGCTTTTCGTGCCAAATCTTCTCGAGCACCTTGACCACGTGCGGAGTAGTGACCTCGGAAACGGAGGGCTTGCCGATGATCGGAAAAACATAGGCTTTCAGGCTGGCTGGCTACTGGGCGGCGTGCACCGAGTTCTTCCAAGTGACGCGGTGTTGACGGATGTATATTTCCACAGCCTCAGCGAATGTTATGGCCGTGGAACTGGCCGCAAGATTTCGGGCTACGCGCGTGTTTCGGTGTTCGATCAGGTCACGCCCTTCCTTGACCAATTTGCGGCACTCGCGGGCCATTTCTCGGGTTTCCGCCAGTACGATATCGTTGAACGAGCCGAGTCCCATTCCGCGCGAAGGAAAGCCGGGCCGTTCATAGCGGAAGATCCAGGAGCGCCGGACGTTGCCCTCGCGGCCGAGAGTCGCCTGGAGATATCGGCCGCCCCCCGCATCACGGAGGTGCGCGGTTTTCCGCGGTAACCCCGTCAACCGGTTTCGCGTGTCGGACTTTTTCTTCGGACAGGCGTTCGATTGCGCGAGCGCGGCCCCGTCAAAACCGACACGGTCACCCAGATTCCGCAGTTCGTCCGGTGCGCGAAGGTCGCGTTGTGTAAACCCTGCACGGATCGGGGCGCGGCCCTGAGGGTTATCTATCTGTGCTGAGGCGCTAAGCCCCGCAGCGTGCCGACAGGAAGCTCGATGTCCGACCAACTCAATCTTTTCGCAGACGCTCCGGCAGGGCCGAAGGGGCTCCGCTACCAGCCCGAATTCGTCAGCCGCGACCAAGAACGGATTCTGATCGACCGGCTCCGCGATCTTCCGTTGACGCCCTTTCAATTTGGCGCGTTCGAGGGAAAACGCCGCGTGGCCTCATTCGGTTGGCGCTACGACTATTCCCGACAGGCGCTGGAGACGGCTGACGACATTCCGAAATGGCTCTCGCCGCTCGCAGCCCAAATCGCACAATTCGCTGAGTTGCCGACTGGCGCGGTGCAGCAAGTTCTGTGTACTGAATACGAGGCCAGGGTTGGAATTGGCTGGCATCGCGACAAGCCGCACTTTGATCGGATCTTCGGATTGTCGCTCGCCTCGGCCTGCAAGTTCCGCTTCCGACGCAAGACTGGCGTGGCCTGGCGGCGGTTCACGTTGGAAGCTGAACCGCGATCCCTTTACATGATGTCAGATGAATCGCGTCACATTTGGGAGCACAGCATCCCGCCCGTGGAGACAACGCGCTATTCAATTACGTTTCGAACGATGGCGGAAGATCGGAGGAAGGCGGGCCGCGTCCAAGCGTACGTTGAGGGAGATACTTTGCGGAAATCGCGATGAGTGCCTCAGGTGTCCGCATCCATCATCGTCTTCAACGGCTCTTCCGCGGTATTTGCTTCGATGCGTTCGTGATACGGTGTTTCCGGCAACGCCTTCCGGAAGTTCTTCGCATAGTCGGGAGGCATCTTCGGCGGCATCATTGGCTCGTAGGGATCGACCACAGCTTCGATCACGACAGGACCGTCCGTAGAAAGAGCGCGATTGAGCACATTCTCGATCTGGTCATGGCGTGTGATCGAGAAACCCCGTCCACCCATTGCCTCCGCCGCCTTTGCAAAATCGATCGGCTGCAACTCGCACCCGAATTGCGGGTTGCCCAAGAACATCATCTGCCTCGCGCATATCGACGTGCCGGGCCGCGAGTTCGGTGTTCTGGCCTGAATCGACCGCCAGAATGGCGTCTGCCGACAAGCGTCGCCCAAAAGCCTTGGTCACGGCCTGAGCTTTGAGCGTGCTGTCGGCCTTGCCCTCAGACTGCGCCATCATCTCGCGCCAGCGCCCCATCCCTTCCTGCGCCTGCGTCAGAAAGGAGCGATCTGTTTTCTGCCGCAAGCGCTCGTTGAGCAGCCGGAGCGTTTCGAGGGCGTCTCCGACGAGACCGGCCTCAACCGGATAACGCAGCCCAACGCGCTGTGCGTCACGCTCGATCTGAACGGCCCGAGCCTGGCCCGGTGGATAATATTCGACGTAAGGGAAGCTTGAGCCGACAATGAGCAGGGCGTCGCATTGCTCCATCGCTTCTTGCGAGGGCAGCGTGCCAAGAATGCCGATCCCACCAGTCGTGTATGGATGGTCATCCGGAAGAACCGCCTTGCCGAGTAGCGCTTTCGCGACCGGCGCCGCAAGAAGCTCCGCTGTGCGCTCCAGTTCGTCGCGCGCGCCCAGCGCGCCGCGGCCGACAAGGATGGCCACCTTCGAGGCGTCATTCAAAATGCGTGCAGCCGTGTCGAGTTCGGATTCCGCTGGCAGCCGACGACCGTGGAACATGCGATTTGGCACGTGATTGGGCCGGTTGCGCTTGGAGCGTTCCGCGTCCTCCAGTTCCTGTTCCTGGACATCGTTCGCAATCGACAGATGCGCAACACCGTGACCGCTCTGCGCTGAGCGGCACGCCAGACTGGCGACGTTTTCCATGTGCGAGGCGTCCGCAACGTAAGCGTTGAAGATCGTCACGTCATTGAAAACCTTGGTCAGGTCCACATCCTGCTGGGTGAAGGTTTCAATGAGATCGTGGAATTGCATCCCGGTGATGGCAAGCACCGGCGCCTGGTCGAGCTTGGCATCGTAGAGGCCGGTCAGAAGATGCGTTCCGCCCGGACCTGACGTTGCGAGACATACGCCAAGCCGGCCCGTCCACTTCGCATACGCGCAGGCCATGAAGGCGGCAGATTCTTCGTGACGGACCTGGATGAAACGAATGCGATCCTGACGCGTTCGCAACGCTTCCATGATGCCGTTGATACCATCGCCCGGAAGGCCGAACACGACGTCGACGTCCCATTCCACCAAGGTTTCGATGAGGATCTCGGCGGCGTTCGGCATCGCGCATCTCGCGGATATGAAGCAGATCAGAACTTCTGGCGGCGACGTTCGGGCTTTCCCTTGCGCGGAGTCGAAGCCATCTCGCGCAGTTCTGTCTCGTTCATCGAGCGTACCATCGAGCGGGAGGCGCCCTTGAGTTCGCTCTTGCTACGCTCGCCGCGTTTCGCGGCGAGGGCCGCGCCGGCCGCCTTCTGCTGAGCTTTTGATCGCGCTGGCATGGGGATGTCTCCGTCCTGAACAACAACGGAGCCGCGAGCCGAACGTTCCTGCAGGGGCTGTCTGCGCGTGCCGGGGGATCGCGGACGTATGAGTCCGCTGGAACCCCGCGTCGTGGTTGGGATTTATGGACTGGCATGGTCGCCGACGCGTTGCCGCCGGCGCATCCAGTCAAATCAAGGAAAACCGGAATGTCCGGCCCGCCGAAACCACCATTTCCTACCCAGTACCAGCCGATCCCGGGATTGACCGCCCGGATGGACCCGATTCCGGACCACGGTGAGGTGTCATACAAGGGGTCGGGACGTCTTGCCGGCAAGCGCGCCATCATCACCGGCGGAGACAGCGGCATTGGCCGAGCGGTTGCACTGGCTTACGCGCGGGAGGGGGCGGACCTGCTGGTTGCCTTCTTGAGCGAAGATGAGGACGCGCAGGAAACCAGAAAGCTGGTTGAGGAGGCGGGCCGGAAGATCGTCCTGGTGGCGGGCGACATTCAGGAGGCCGCGCACTGCCGGAAGATCGTGGACACCGCAGTGTCCGAGCTGGGCGGCATCGATATCCTCGTCAACAATGCGGCGCATCAGGCGAGCTTCAAAGAGATCGGAGACATTTCGGACGAGGAATGGGAGCTGACCTTTCGCGTCAATATCCATGCGATGTTCTATCTGACCAAGGCTGCGGTCCCGCACATGAAGCCTGGCAGTGCGATCATCAATACCGCATCCATCAATTCCGACACGCCGAATCCGACGCTTCTCGCTTACGCGACCACCAAGGGAGCGATCCAGAATTTCACGGCGGGCTTGGCGCAATTGCTCGCCGATAAGGGCATTCGCGCAAACGCAGTGGCGCCGGGACCGATCTGGACCCCGCTCATTCCCTCGACCCTGCCTGAAGATGCGGTCGTGAATTTTGGCAAGCAAGTGCCGATGAAGCGTCCTGGGCAGCCGGCGGAACTTGCAACCGCCTACGTCATGCTCGCCGATCCCCTGTCGAGCTACGTGTCGGGTGCGACCATCGCAGTGACCGGCGGGAAGCCCATCCTGTGACGTCTGAGCCGATCGGCGTCGCCGACGCACCCTTGAGGCGAAAGGCCGGAACCAGACTGCGCAAAGCCGCGCTGTTCAAGCAACTGGGGCCGGGCCTCATCACGGGCGCCGCCGACGATGACCCGAGCGGCATTGCGACCTATTCGCAAGCGGGCGCCCAATTCGGCTTCAACATGCTCTGGACGATGGCGCTGACCTATCCGTTGATGACGGCGGTCCAGCTCGTTAGCGCGCAGATCGGCCGGGTCACGGGATGCGGTCTCGCCAAAAATATTGGCGATCTCTTTCCAAAGCCGCTCGTTCTTGGTCTTGTCGGACTCCTGTTCATCGCCAACACGATCAACATTGGTGCCAACCTTGCTGCGATGGGTGCCGCTACTGAGTTGGCTGTCGGCGGACCGTCACATCTTTACACGGTCTTCTTTGCGCTCGCCTCGCTGATCCTTCAGATGTTCGTTCCCTACGAGCAATACGCCCGCTACCTTAAATGGCTGACGCTTGTGCTGCTTTCCTATGTAGCCGTCGTCTTCATCGTGAAGATGGATTGGGCTGCTGCTGTGAAGGGGATGGTCGCACCGACCTTTCCGCTGACGGCAGACAGTTTCACCGTCATCATCGCGATCCTCGGCACCACGATCAGTCCTTACTTACTGTTCTGGCAGAGCAGCCAGGAGGTCGAGGAGATCGATCAGAAGGCCGAGGCAAAGCCGTTGACCGAGGCGCCAGAGCAGGCGCATCACGAGATGCGTCGAATTCGCTTTGACACCTTTCTCGGAATGGCCGTCTCTAACGTCGTCGCGATCGCCATTATGATGAGCGCCGCAGCCACGCTCCACGCGCAAGGCAAGACTGAGGTCGGTTCGGCGGCGGAAGCAGCGGAGGCGCTGAGACCGATCGCCGGCGATTTTGCCTTCGTGCTGTTCAGTCTCGGCATCATCGGTACGGGATTGCTGTCGCTGCCCGTTCTCGCTGGATCCGCAGCCTACGCCTTTGGCGAGTCACAGGACTGGAAATGCGGTCTCGAGAACAAGCCGTGGGAAGCAGTGGGCTTTTACAGCGTCATCTCAGCCGCCATTGTGCTCGGTCTCGGCATCGAATTCTCGCCGATCGATCCGATCCGGGCGCTGTTCTGGAGCGCAGTCATCAACGGCTTCGTTGCCGTGCCGATCATGGCTGCAATGATGTGGGTTGCAAGTCAGCGCAGTCAAATGGGCCGGTTTACAGTCACGCTTCCCGTGCTGGTGTTCGGATGGGCAGCGACCGCCATCATGACGGTGGCGGCAATCGCTATGCTGGTGCTCAACGGATCTCCTTAAAAGGAGGGACCTGGTGCGCGCGCAGAGGAAAGACGTTAAAAAGATCAGTGAGCAGCCGGTAAGACAGAGTGCCAAGGCGGCGGCGAGAGACCGCGTGGGTCGGGCGCCCGCAAGTCGTAAATTCGGTATTCCGCTCGACCTGCCGCCGATGGAAGCAAAACTGCTCGACAGTCTACCCGCCGAAGGCGCATGGCAATATGAACCGAAATGGGACGGCTTTCGCTGTCTCGCGTTCAAGGAGGGATCCGACGTCGAGCTGCGCGCGAAGTCTGGTAAGCCATTGACGCGATATTTTCCCGAGGTCGTCACTCTGCTGGCGGGCCTGTCGGCCGATCGATTTGTCGTCGACGGCGAACTCGTCATTGAGGTCGATGGCGATTTATCGTTCGACGCGCTGCAGATGCGGCTTCATCCGGCGGAAAGCCGAATTCAGAGGCTTTCGTGCGAAACGCCCGCACGGTTCATTCTGTTCGATATTCTTCGGATACCGCCTGGCGACACCGTCATCGATCAGCCGCTCTCGGTGCGCAGACGTCATCTCGAGGATTTTATCCGTGGGGCAGGGCGGCCCGGTCTCGCCATCTCGCCGTTCACCCGGGATCGAGACGTGGCGGAAGATTGGCTGGGCGAGGATCGACAATCAACCGACGGCGTCGTGGCAAAACGTCTTGACGGCCCTTACGAGCCCGGCGAACGCGCGATGATCAAGGTGAAGCGTCTTCGTACAGCCGACTGCGTCGTGGGCGGGTTTCGATATGGAAGCGGGAGCCACGAGGTCGGATCATTGCTGCTCGGGCTCTATAACGCAGCAGGGAAACTCGATCACGTCGGATTCACCTCGGCGATTCCGGTTGTCGAACGGCCTGCGTTGACGCGAAGGCTTGAGGCTCTCCGTGAGTCTCCTGGATTCTCCGGCAAGGCGCCGGGTGGACCCAGTCGGTGGAGCACGGAGCGAAGCGGCGACTGGGAACCGCTCGCGCCCAAGCTCGTCGTTGAGGTGCGGTTCGACCACGTCACCGGCCATCGGTTCAGGCACGGAACGAAATTTGTTCGATGGCGGCCGGACAAGGCTCCGTCTCAATGCACGTTCGATCAGATCCAGGCGCGGGGCGCATCGATCTAAGTAGGTCGCGACATGACAGGATTCACTACCCGCGGCAGGCGCAGGATTGAACGGTGATGGGACAGTCTGACTGACCCACTACCGTTCAGTCCCCCGGTTATTGGTCCTATAGCGTCTGACGCGGTCCAAGGTCGGGCAACTGCTATGCGCAGGACCGCCTCGCCAGCGCGAACCCCGGGATTCCGGTTAGATTCGGTTATCAAAGCCGACTGTCAGTCATCCTGGGCACTAAAGCCACCATCCTAGGCACTAAAGCCACGCCATCCGGAACCACAAATCGCTCGCAGCATTGTGAAAGACGGACGCAGCGTGTGTTTTTCAAAGGAAGCTGAAAATGGCCAAGACCGCCAGGGGCGCGACGAAAAAGCGCGCAACGATCCACGATCAAAAACTGGAGCGCGGCAATGGCGGAGAACTGCATCAGATTGCCGAGGGCGATATCCCGGTCTTAACCACCGCCCAAGGCGGTCCGGTTTCGGATGACCAGAGCACGCTGCGGATCGGCGAACGGGGTCCCAGCCTGATCGACGATTTTCATTTCCGCGAGAAAATCTTCCATTTCGATCATGAGCGTATCCCGGAACGAGTGGTGCATGCCCGCGGCTACGGTGCCCACGGCTATTTTGAGACCTATAAATCCCTCGCCAAGTACACCCGTGCGGACATTTTCCAGCGCGCCGGCGAAAAGACGCCGGCTTTTGTGCGTTTCTCGACAGTGGCAGGGTCTAAGGGGTCTTTCGATCTGGCGCGTGACGTAAGAGGCTTCGCCGTCAAGCTCTACACCCAGGAAGGAAACTGGGACATCGTCGGAAATAATATCCCCGTCTTCTTCATCCAGGATGCCATCAAGTTTCCCGATGTGATCCACGCGGTGAAGGAAGAGCCGGATCGTGCCTTCCCGCAGGCGCAGTCTGCCCACGACAACTTCTGGGACTTCATCAGCCTCACGCCGGAATCGATGCACATGATCATGTGGGTCATGTCCGATCGGGCGATTCCGCGATCTTTTCGCTTCATGGAGGGCTTCGGCGTCCATACTTTTCGTTTCCTCAATGCCAAGGACGAGTCGACCTTCGTCAAGTTCCACTGGAAGCCGAGGCTGGGATTGCAGTCCGTCCTCTGGAATGAGGCAGTGAAGATCAACGGGGCCGATCCGGACTTCCATCGTCGCGATCTGTGGCAGGCCATCCAGTCCGGCAACTTCCCGGAGTGGGAGTTGCGGGTGCAATTGTTTGATCAGGAGTTTGCCGACAGCTTCGACTTCGATGTGCTCGATCCGACCAAGATCATTCCAGAGGAGTTGCTCGAGCCTATTCCGGTTGGACGGCTAGTTCTCGACCGCATGCCCGAAAACTTCTTCGCCGAAACCGAGCAGGTCGCGTTCATGACTCAGAACGTGCCGCCAGGCGTCGACTTCTCAAACGATCCCTTGTTGCAGGGCCGCAACTTCTCCTATCTCGACACCCAGTTGAAACGCCTCGGCAGTCCGAACTTCACCCATATCCCGGTCAATGCGCCGAAATGCCCCTTCCACCATTTCCAGCAGGACGGCCACATGGCGATGCGCAATCCCGTCGGCCGGGTGAACTACCAGCCGAATTCATTTGGTGAGGGACCGCGGGAAAGTCCACAGCATGGCTTTCGGTCCTTTGCTGACGTCGTAGAAGGCCCGAAGGTCCGCCTGCGGGCCGAAAGCTTTGCCGATCATTACAGCCAGGCCGGCCAGTTCTTCATTAGTCAGACGGTGCCGGAGCAGCGCCACATCGCGATGGCCCTGACGTTCGAGCTCAGCAAGGTGGAAACGCCCGTCATTCGCGAAAGAATGGTGGCACATCTTCTGAATATCGACGCTGGGCTCGCCGAAACGGTTGCCGGGAAGCTCGGCATGAAGACGCTGCCGAAGCCGGCGGACGCTGCTGTTGTCCCGAGAGATGATCTCGAGCCGTCACCCGCACTCAGCATTATCGAGAATGGACCCGAGAGCTTCGCGGGTCGGAAAGTCGGTGTGCTGGTCAGCCCTGGTGCAGATGCCGCACTGCTGAAGAAGCTCTTGTCCGCGATCAAGAAGGAAGGCTCTGTATTGGAAGTGATTGCGCCGAAGGTTGGAGGGGTCGAAGCAGCAGACGGAAGCTGGATCGAGGCCAATCATATGATCGACGGCGGACCGTCGGTGCTGTTCGATGCCGTCGTGCTGCTGTTGTCGAAGGAGGGCGCGGAGCGCTTGACGGGCGAAGCCGCGGCGCGCGACTTCGTTGCCGATGCTTTCGCCCATTGCAAGTTCATCGGGTTTACTGCGGATGCAATTCCGCTCTTGCAGAAGGCGGGCGTCGATCCAGAAACTGACGAGGGGCTGATTTCGCTGGATGGCCCGAAGGCGATTACCCAATTTATCGAATCCTGCCGCAAGCTGCGGCTGTGGGCTCGGGAATCCAGTGTCAAACTCTAGTCCTGTCAGGGAGACCACAGTCCGGGTTGACCTCGAAAGGGGTTGAGCATGGCTGGGCAAGGATTGATTCATGGCCCGCTGGGCGACAATGCGTTGCATCTTTGCGTCGATATGCAGCGATTGTTTGCCCCGGGCGAGCCGTGGGCCGTCCCTTGGGCGCCAAAAGTGCTGCCGGCGATTGTAGAGCTGACATCGAGAAACGCGGAGCGGACACTCTTCACGCGCTTCATCCCGGCCGCGGAACCGGGGGGAGGACCCGGAAGTTGGGCGCGGTACTATCGCCGTTGGGCCGATGTCACTCTTTCGCGGATCGATCCCAGTCTCATCGATCTGATGCCGGAACTGGCGCGTTTTGCGCCGCCCGCCAAGCTCCTCGACAAGCGCGTCTATTCGCCATGGACCGAAGGACAACTGGACGTGATGCTCGGCGGTTCTAGCGTCGACGCGTTGGTCATTACCGGTGGTGAGACCGATGTCTGCGTGCTGGCCACCGTACTGGGCGCCATCGATCGGGGCTTCCGTGTCGTGCTTGTCACCGATGCGATCTGCAGCTCCGCCGATCAGACGCACGATGCGCTGATGGAGCTCTATCACTCTCGCTTCAGCGAGCAGGTCGAAACCGTAAGGCTGCAAGACGTCTTGGACGGCTGGCGCTAGCCGAACGCTGAAAGAAGAATGCCGGATGAGAACCTTCTTTCGAGACAACGGACTGACAATCGCTTTGACGACGATGTTTCTGTTCAGTGTGTCTGGCATGATCTTCACCGGACAGGCTGCCTATAACCGACAGCTTCAGGAGCATGGCTCGCAAGCGGTTGGATTGTTGGCCTATCTGACAACCGGAGACTTTCTTTCCGCATTGTTCGAGAACTGGGAGAGCGAGTTTCTGCAGATGTCCGCTTATGTGATTCTGACCGCGATGCTCTTTCAACGCGGCTCGGCCGAATCCCGCGATCCTGACAATCCCGATCGTCCCGATGACGAACTGCCGTCGCACATGCGGAAGCGAAACCCCGTCCTGGCCTGGCTCTATTCGTACTCCCTGGGCATTGTGTTGGCCCTGTTGTTTGTGGCGTGCTTTGGCCTGCATTGGTGGGCGAGCCTCAGGGCGGCGAACGAGGAGGCACAGCGGCACGGAGGGGAGGTGCAATCGCTCACAAGCTATCTGTGGGATGCTCAACTATGGTTCGAGTCATTCCAGAACTGGCAATCCGAATTCATGTCGACAGCGGTGCTGGTCGTGTTGTCCATTGTCCTTCGACACAAAGGGTCGCCAGAGTCGAAGCCTGCCGGAGCGCGGAATGACGAAACCGGTGCATAGGCATCAAACCGCCGCTACGAGACGATGCGGGCTGGCGGATGGGCTTTATGTAGACGGTACGGACAGTGATCGCGAATATGCTCGTTGAAAAATCGTCCTTTTGAGAATGCGCTCCGAAATGCAGCGTAGGTCTCAGGTGGCACTCCTTCATAGTCGTATTGCTTGCCGCTGGTCACAAACCATACCGAAAGAATTTTTGTCTTCGGATCGTAATCTGTCTTGCGGATCGAGGTCGACGGCATTGCGCACCGGCCTATACGCGATCCATTGAGAGATAACGGATGATCACCTCATCCTGACGGAAACGCCGCTCGAGCTCCGTACGGCGGCTGCGCCAGTCGGCCAGATCGATGGCCTCCGTCATGACCTCGAAGATGACGATGTCGTCATTGCTGGCTTGTCCGCTCTCTTGCCACAGGCCCTCGGCCGGAGCCTGCAAATAGGCCGTGACGCCTGCGAATCGGCGGAGCAGTTCCTCCTTGACGCCGTCAAAATCCTCCCGGGAGAAGGGCTTGCCGGAATTGTCCGTGCGCGGCAGCAGAATCTGGAAGAGGTACATGGTGGCAGTCCGGTGACAGGCGGCTAACATGTGCGATGTCACCACGCTGTTCTGACGCCCGGGATTGGGCGATGAAGCACAAACGTAGGTGGAGGACCTTGATTGCGTAGTGCAAAATGATCAACGATAGAAGCCGGCCGGCCTTCGCGGACCGGCCAGAACGACCTTAACGGCGCGTAGTAAGATAGAGCGCTTCATCGTCGTCGCGCTGTCTGCCTCCCAGCGCGGCGGCTACACTGGCGATGAACGCTCCTATGATCAGAGACAGAGCTCCGAGCAGAGCGAAGGTCGCGCTAGCCTTTCGCGCAGCATCGGCGGTCTCCTGCGCCTTGACCTTGGCGGCTTGCACCTGCGCCAGCGCGGCATCGACACGAGCAGTCGCTTCAGGTTGTGCCAAACCGGTGCGCGCGGCCACGAGTTGGCCAAGATAGGCCTTGTCGTCGGCGGAAACCTCACCCGCTGCGGCGCTTGCGATCAGGATACGAGAGGCTTGCGCGGCCGCAGCGGCATCGCCTTCAACGCCCGGCGCCGACAGACGTGCGGGATCGGCCGGCCGAAACAGCGTGTCGACGAAATACGACGTCGCATTCGTGGCTCCGCCCGAGCCCCCGTTGGCCGTCGCGCCAGCCGAAGCACCCAGGGCCGCACCCGAAGCGACGGTCGACGCGGCCTGGACGCCTCTGCCGACCACGGCCGATAGCGCCGAGCTCAAAACCAATACAACCAGCAGCGTTGCCAAGGCCCAGGCCATGAAGCCATGCGCGGTGTCACGGAAGAAGGTCTCATCCGTATGGATGCCGACCCATTTGGTGCGCAGACGCCCGGTCAGGTAGCCACCGGCGGCCGAGGACAACCATTGAACGACAATCAGCCAGATTGCAGTTGAAACAGCGAAGGTCGTAACGGTGACGCCCTCGCTCGACCACGGCGACACCATTGTCAGCCCAAGTCCAGAGCCGAGGAGCATCAGAATCAGCGTGAGCGTCGACGCAGCGAAGGCGCCGGCAACAATCGGTCCCCAGCTAACGGCCGATGACGAGGATTCGATAGAAGCGGGAGCGTCTGTTGCAGACAGGGTTGTTGTCATGGCGTCCTCTTATCGCATGAACAGCGCGAGCAGGATGATGATCGGAATCGGAACGCCCAGCAGCCAGAGCAGAATGCCGCGACCCATGATGGTCTCCTCTCGAAGATCGTTCGCTGAAGAAAAAGCCACCCGGCAGAGCCGGGTGGTTGTCGAAATCAGGCAGCCTTTGCCATTTCATTGGCGGACGCGTCCGCCAGCCCTGTCAGCGCCTCGTCGGTGTTCGACTCTTCTTCCAGTGTTTCATCGAGCAGCTTGGCGGCGTCTTTCAAACCCAGAACCTCGGCCCAACGCTTGAGCGTGCCGTAACGGGTGATCTCATAGTGCTCGACCGCCTGTGCCGAAGAAATCAGACCCGCGTCGATCGCTGGCGTCCCCTTGAAACTCTCGATGATCTCTTCGCCCTCGGCGATGATGCCTTCGATCGCGTCGCAGGTCTTACCTTGGGCCCGCTTGCCCATCAGCTCGAAGACCTGTTGCAGGCGTTCGATCTGGCCTTCGGTCTCGTCCTTGTGTTTTTCGAAGGCCGCCTTCAATTCCGGCGATGAAGCGGCGCGGGCCATCTTGGGAAGAGCCTTCAGGATCTTCCGTTCGGCGTAATAGATGTCCTTGAGCGTGTCGTGGAAGAGGTCTTCCAGTGTCTTTTCTTTCGTCATGCGATGTTCCTTCGGGCGCATCTTATGCGCGGCGATTTATAGGCTTGGGAAATGGTCATCTAGTAAGCGCTGGGGCTGCAGAAAGGTTCCTGACCCGTGAGGGAATACCCCTGAGTGCCGGCGAGCGCGTGTATTTTCAAGACGTTGTGCGGTGCGAAGAGTTCGGGGATAAACCTGTGTCAGCGCATGGTGAGAATCCACGATAAGATTGTCTAGGTCATCGCATTTGACGTCCAGCTTGATCGCCAGCACCGAGCGCAGGTGCAGCCATTGGAGTAGATGATATCGAACGCGAGCTTTCTGTCGTCGGCGAGCCCGACATTTGCTCGATCACCAGGAGTCCGGGTTGAATTGGATACACATTCTTTAACGTCAATTTTCGTCTTGGTAAGTTCTTTCCGCAAAAATTGAAAAATGTCTCAGCGACCTCAGATGTACGACCGCAACCTATCCTGCTTGGAATTGCCGCCGGTTCAAGAAGCGCTGCACATCAGGTAGGTTTGGAAATAAGAGGGAGCCAATTCTCCGGTGAGGGTAGCGTCAATTTCTAAAATTCGGCTGAGGGGTGCAAAGAAGCCGTCGTCAGCGTAGCAATAGCTTCCGGTCCGGTCCCCAAGGATCGCGACAATGCCGATCTTGCCACAAAGTACCGAAAGCTATTGCTGCCAAGATAGTGGGGACGGGCTCATCCAATTATAATTTTATTGCTGAACGAATGTGTACTCTCCCTGTCCACGGTCCGTGCTGATTTGTGCGCGAACCACGCTACAGGGGGTTACCCAGATCGCACCCTGCCCAACTGAAAGTGGCTTTGGCTCGAATGCGATTGGCGCAGGTTTCTCGCCCACCCAGTTGGTGCCGGTTGAATAATCGACAAGAAAAGCTCGACATTTCTCCTCTTCGTTGACGTCAATGCGATTTATCGTCACCACGCCCCGCCCGACGTTGCGGATGGCAAGATGGCTTTTTTGAAACAGGGGTGTTTCCAAAACGACCTCTAGGCCTAAATCGTCAGACCCAAAAAATGGTGTGGCAAATACAGCGGCTGCAAGAAGGCCAAACACAGCGTACAGCCAGGTGGGAGGGTTCTGCATTACGCAGCCTCCTTTACGGGCTCAGCGATCTTCCACTTGCTGCGTGCGAATTCGGCGGCGTTTGATTCGGGCTTCGCAAAGACCCAGCCCTTGTCCAGATACGCTTTCGCGGTGATTTCATTCCCCTTGAGGCCCATCCACATTGCTAAGCCGATATAGGCGCCTGACAGTGAAAACCCTAAAGGGTTGGGAACGAGCATCACCTGAAGAATATTGCCGAGGATCGTGATCCCGAGAAATAGCAGCCCCCATTTAGGGAGGCGGCGGAAGAAAAAGGGGAGGCCGAAGCAGTTGCTGAAAAAGAAGAGTGTCCAGCTCCACCCGACCTTCACGGTCCGGATTTCGTCGGTCTGCGGATTTCGGAACGGTATTTTGACAGCCATATGTGCCCCCTTTGGTTGGCTGAATTATAACTTATAGTACATGGAATCCAGTTGCATAGAAATGTGCTTTGTCGGACATGGATGTCCGGCAAGTCATCGGTGAGAACATTCGAAGGCGAAGGATTGCGTTAGGCTTGACGCAGGAGCGCCTTGCGGCACAAATCGGCGTTGAGCAGAGCTACCTGAGCGGTATCGAATACGGGCGTCGTAATCCAACCGCGGTCACGATTTGGCACATCGCCTTGGCTCTAAAGGTTAAACCGGGCTCTTTATTCGAGCCTCCTAAAGCGGATTCAAAGCCAACGAATAAAGGTGCCGGGCGTCCGAGAAAGCCGCTATAGGCAATCTAATATTCTTCGGCCAGCATGATGGTGATGACGCGCTCGGTGACGTCCGGATCTGCCGGATCTGGTGAGTGCCATTCTAGCCTTTCGTCGTAGTAGTCGATCTTGAACAGGATGCGGCGGCCGTCGACGTCGAGCGCCCCGAAATCGTGTTCTTCATAGGGATCGTTGGCCTGACAGAAGTCGTCGAAGACGGCGATGGCCTTGAAAATATTCGCGACCGCCTGCTCGCCGAGAGCTGCTGCGCCTGGGGTAATGACGGCAATTCCGCCGATAAGGTCCTGTCTGAGCTTATCATTTAAGGCACGGATTTTCTCGGCTCGTGTTTTCTCGATTGTCATAGCCATGCTCCTGCTGACGGCTGTTGCCGTGGCTGGCGATAAGGGAGTGAAGGAGGAGGCCCGCCGAGGCTGGGCGCGGCGGGCTGTCACCTAGGGAAGGCTCGGATAGAGCAGAGCGACAGCGGCCCGATCTCGGGTAACGTTCGGCTGGCGGGGGTAGTCGCGCCAGGCGAGCGTCAGCATGTCCTTTTTGACCTCGAGAACGATGGCTTCCCACCAGCCATCGTCGAAGCTTTCCTGCGCCAGGACGATGCTGCCGACGCCGATCTTGTCCCAGTTGGGTGGCCGCTTCGGCGCGCTATCCTCACGGTCGGCGGCGGCGAGCAACGCCGAAAACAGATCGCCGGCGACGATTGGAATGCGTTTGGCGCCGGCAATGCCAGCCGGCAGCTTGCGGGAGAGTTCAAGCGCTGCCGGCTTGGTCAGCTTGACCAGCCGCAGCTTCAGTTGCTTGGCCATAGTGGCGGCCGCGGTGGTCTCGGCCTCGGTAAAGGTCGCAGCCACCGGTCGCTCGATGGTGTTCAGTCCGAAGACCACGATCGGCCTTGCGGCAGCTTCTTTGACGTCTTTTCCCATTTGGGCTCTCCTGGAATCAAAAAGGGCCCCCGCATGGGAGCCCTGGTTTCAACGATGCATCGCCGCCGCGATCGAAGACGCGGCAACAGAGGCAGACAGATTGTCGGCGATGTCAGCTCATCAGACTGAGCCGTATGATCATTCTAGCACATCGCAGAATCGATGTAAATATCTGAAAAATATAGTTTTTCGGCTATTTTTGCACTAAGGGACGCCGCTCGCACACATGATAAAGGGAGCAATATTCGTTGCGGCAGGACTGGCGCCGCGGAATTCGGCGTCCATTGCAGATGTTGAGAACGCCCTCGGCGCAAAAGCACCAGATCGCCAATTGGACGAAGCGGGGAAAATCCCGCGGAAAGCCGGCATTGAAAGCGTGGGCATCGATGGCCTTGGCGATGGCGCGGATCTGATCGGCACAGCCGTTCGGGCCATAGCAGCGGGGGCCATAGGGGTGATCTGCGCTCGCACGGGCCAAAATGCCGGTTCGTGCCAGAAAATTGTGCACCAGCCGGTCGACGACGACGAAATTGATCCCGGCTTGCATCCAGCGCGGTTTCTGGTGTCCGGTACCGAGCATGAGTGCCGAGAGTGCCATCGACAAGACCTTGTCGGAGACACCGAAGATCGATTGCATCGGTTCAATGAGCCGCGTTAGCGGCCCCGTTTCGGTGTGTTGTGCTGGGGCGGAGGCTTTCAGCTGGGCGTCGATCCAGGCAACGAGGTCGCCGTCGGCGACATCTCGGATAAAGAAGTACAGGCTATAGCCGAGCTGGTTGAGGCGGCCATTGCGAAGATCGGCCGTGGGAAGCGAGCAGGCGGGGAAATGGCTGGGCTCGTTGCAGGTCTGGGTGCTCTTGCGGTAGCCGCAACGATGGAATGTCCAGTGTCCGGCAAGCTTCGGGCAATCGACATCAGCAGCCAATGCAGCTTCGATCGAGGCGAAGCTGAGGTTGCCATGTCTGGCAATGTAGCCTTGGGCGGCGCGATCCGAGATGCCTTGCTGGCTGAACTCGGTCATCAACCAATCGAAGATCTTATCTGATCGATGGCTCCGGACGGCGCCGATCACGCCGTGGCGACCCAGCGATTTCCTCAGATCATCGAAGATCGAGAGCGGCCCCGCGAGCCGACACACCGCGGAGACGATCTGGATGCTCTTTGGATCCGGCACGATGTCGACGCTTGATGGTGCTCGCCGGGCCATCAGATCAGGGACACGAGACGCTTCTGGGCGTCTGTATCGCCATCGATATACCGCTGCGTCGTCTGGATCGATCGATGGCCGGCGAGCAATTGCACATCGCGAAGCGATCCACCGGCCTTGTGCACGAGCCTGGCGGCGCGGGTAATGAAGGTGCGGCGACCGGAATGCGACGAACAACCGTCGAGGCCGATCTTGCGATACGCCGTCGCGAACCAGTTGACGAGGCTCGATGGCTGCATCCTCGTGCCACGCTCCGAGGTTACGACGAATTCGCTCCCGTTATTGATCGTGCGCCAATATTCGAGCGCCTTACGCAGATCGCTGTGGATCGGAATGCGCCGTCCGCTGCGCTTCTTGGCGGCCCAGTCTTGAAGCTCGATCGTCGAACCAACGCGGCCCTGTGGATCGAGAACCATCGGCCAAGTCAGATTGGCAATCTCGCCGGCGCGCAAGCCGGCTTTGACCGACAACATGACGATTACATGATTGCGTTCTGGGTAGCGAGAAGCCTGGGCGTAGACAAGGAGGGCGCGTATGTGGTTGTCGCCGAGTACTTTTGCCTGCTTGCCTGCCATCTCGCGTCAATCGCTTTAAACAGAAGAAGCGTAACGTCGTCAGCAAAGCATGCAAGGGATATCGGCTGAGCCGATAATTGCGAGTACTCATGTGAAATTAAAATTCGAGCGTACTAAAATGGCTTAGGCTGGTGATCGTTATTGCTGATGCGCTCTCCGTTCCGCTACCTCGATTATTAGAGTAGTTGCTAACTGTACGTTAGTTGATGCCGGAGCGCTCTCAATGTGGACCAAACCGATGCTCCAGCATGAGGGTTCGAATGGTCGCTAAGTCCTCACTGGACCCGACTCCTTGGCTCGCGAAGAGGCGATGGTAGTGGGCGAGGGCGCCGGGCTCGATTTCGATGTTGGCGGGACCTTTGATGTCTTCAACCAACCACCCCAATCGGCCATGCCGGCCTATCAATGCGGCCGCATATGGCCGCTTGCGATCATTGAGATAGATCGCGGTTCTACCGTCGGCGACACCATGAATGTAGGTCGCCAGGCAATTGACCCAGGCTTTGGCGAGAGCCCGGATATCGTCGGGCTGATCAACTCTTTGGAATGGGCCGACTTGTCGGGGAGGCAGAGCGTCAGGCAGAGGCAGCCGCTCGACGATATTGAGAATAGCGGCAATGATCTGGGTCCGTTGGCGACAGGCAGCGAGTGTCTTAACCAACCCCTTGAAAGGCATTCTCGCCTGCTTAGCCAGTGCCTGTAACTCTCGTGCGAAATGCTCCATGGGGGCAGCGTCGGCAAACAGGCTGAACACCGGCTGGTTGCGTAGTGGGGTGGGTAACGCGGCGAGGCTACGAATGATGCGTTCGTCGATTTCACCGCGATGAGCCAGGAATTTGGCGACAGCCGGCTCGGCCAGTAGATTCAGTAGATCGCGATAGAGATTAGCCTCGATGACATGATCGGGTAGCTTATGGAGAACCCCGCTGAATCCAATCGGCCAAGATAGCCCAAGCCGGCGCATCGCCTCCTGCGGGGTCTCGCGGATAAGGAGCGGCACGAGGGGCGGCTGGATCGGCTTCGGGGCATGAAGGGCGCCGATGGCCAGAAGATGCAGGCGCGGCTTGTTGATCGAACACAGATCGATCAACAGGCTCGGGTCGTCGGCAATGGGTTGGGCGAATGCGGCTAGAACCCAACCCAGCGGTTTGAGTAAGAAGCCCGGATGGAAGAGCACAGGCAAGAGGGGGCTCGTTGCGGTCATCGGCTTGCCCCTGAATATTCTTCGGCGAGCATGATGGTGGTGAGGCGGCAGATTACGACAGGGTCCGCTGCGTCAGGCGAATGCGCCGATAACTGCCGGTCGTAATGGTCGATCTTGAAAAGGGTCATATGGCCCTCAGCTTCAAAGGCTCCGAAGCTGTGTTCGCCACAGGGGGCGTTGGCGTTGCAGAAGTCGTTGAAGACGGCAATCATCCTCACGGTCCGGGTCACGGCCGCCGCGCCAAGGGCGGCGACCCCCAACGTGATCGCGGCAACACCAAGCCGCATATCCTGTCGTAAGACATCATCGAGCGCGCGTATCCGCTCTTGCCGATCACGCATGACGGTCTCCTATAGATGCGATGAATGGGGATTGGTCAGCAAAACGCCAGCCTTCATGAGAAAACTGGCGTCATAAAACGTCGATGAGAAGTAATGGCGTCAGGCAGCCTTCGGCTTCACAGGCACCGGTAAATCAGCGCGAGAGTCGCGCGGGGCCGATGCAGGTTAGGCTGCTCGGGTAACCGCAGCATCACGATCACACGATAGCGGTCTGGGTAACGAGACGTCTGGGCGTAGGTGAGGAGGGAGCGAATCTGGTTGTTGTCGAGTACTTTTGCCTGCTTGTCCGCCATCGCGTGCCAATCGCTTCAAACACGAGAATCGTAACGTCGTCAGAAATGCATGCAAGGGATATCGAGCGCCGTAAAAGTCACGAAACTGATGACAAATAAATGCTTTTATACTCAGTGCGAGATTATGTAAGCGTACGGGGTCGATACTCTGCGATATTTCGAATTTCTTTATCTCGCCATTGGCCGCTGATTGCCTCCATAGTCCAATATTACCGCTGATTACTGCGGTTTCTGCGCTACAGGTCGATGTTTCCTGTGAAACGCATCTCCCACGACACTCGCTGGTCTCGTTTCTATCAGCGATTAGGCTTCGGCATGACCGCGTTGGGGCCGATTGCCGGACTGGCAGCTCATGAGGCGGAAGCGACGGAAGCCGCCGCCCAGTTATCCGGATCTCGACCATTAATCGAGCGACCGTTCACTTCTGTTGATCATGACCACGCGATAATGCCATCATGGCACCGATGGCACTCAAGGACGACCTTCTCGAAAAAGGGTATCTCCCCGAGAACCTGCCGCCGACTTTCGTGACGCAGGCGATCGGAGCCAACATTGCGGGCCGAAACGGGTGGCTCACAGACGGGAAGAACCCGGTCCGCTCATCCCCGTTCAACGCCTCTAAGCGGGGCATGACACGCCGGGAGTTCTCGTTCGTCCATCCGTCGACCGCGCACGACCTCGCGCGCTTCATTGCGGACCGCGAGGCGGAGCTGACGAACCATTTCGCGCTGTCGGATTTCAGCCTTTCGAAACCCGTTTACGACCCGGATCTCGACAGAGCCGTCATGATCGCGTCCCATTCGGAACTGGAGAGCGCCCGGCTTTCGCGATTGGCCCGGTATCGCTTCGTTGCCCGGACGGACATCTCGCGGTTCTATCATTCGATCTACACCCACTCGATACCGTGGGCGGTCCACGGAAGGCACGCCGCGAAGGCGGATCGAAATCCGGCATCCGCGAATTGCTACGCAAACCGTCTAGATCTGATCGTTCGAGCCGGGCAGGACGGCCAAACGGTCGGAGTCCCCGTCGGACCCGACGCCTCCCGATATGTCGCTGAGGTGATCGGCACAGCGATCGACCAAGAGTTCGTCCGCCGAGGCGGGCGCCATAACTGCGACGTGATCAGACACGTCGACGACGTTTGGATCGGCGCCGACACCCATGCCGCAGCCGAGGAAGCCCTCTGGCGATATCGGGAGGCCATCAGGTTCTTCGAGCTTGACATCAACGAATCGAAGACGGCGATCTATTCTGACAACTTCTCCTTCTCCGACACCTGGCCGACCGACATCGCCGCGAAGTTCGAATTCGCGAGCAAATCGCTGGAGCGACGTATCCCGGAACGTCTCCGGGCGGCATTGGAGTACGCCTTCTCGTTGACCGCCAAGAACAATGACGACGGCGTGCTCAAATACACCCTGCGCTATCTGGACCGATCGAACCTAGCCTCCACCCAGTGGCCTGTCGTGGAGCCCTTCCTGAAGCGCGCGGCCGTACACTTCGGCCATTCCATAGACTACGTCGCCCGGATCATCGTCTGGCGGCACCTCGCCTTCCGTGATCTCGTGATCGCGGACTGGTCGCCGATCCTAGCGGCGATACTGGATCGCCACGGACGCCTAGGAAACGACGGCGAGGTGTCATGGGCGCTGTATGCTGCGATCCGGCTTGGCGTGGAGATACCCCTAGGCACTGCCAACCTGATAGTGCAGAACTGCAGCCCGCTGACGGTGCTAGCCCTTCTATCCTGCGTCGAGCAGAGTCTCGTGCCGCCGGCCGTGTTCGAGACGGCCGCCGAAATCGTCACGAACGAGAACGCGTCGGGACCATACTGGCCGCTGCTGCTGGAATGGCGGTCGCGGCAATGGGCCGGCAGCGCGAACCTGATCATCGAGAACAATCTGATCGAAGATCTCGCACAACAGGGCATTACATTGTTCGAACCCAACCGCCTTCCCAGCGTCTTCCAGGATCTCGATGAGAACGACTTCGGATCCGTCGTATTCGCAATCGAAGAGCGCTCGAGCCAATACGATGACCAGGAGGGTGAAGATGGCGGCTTCGTTGAAGACAAGGATGATCTCTTCTGACCGAGGCGCTTCCGACCAGGTCAGAAAGGCCACCTTTGTTGAAGTCAAGCAAAATGACTCGGAGCACCGTCTAAGTCTTTTTGCATGCCTCCCTCGGCGGTGCGGGCGCCTCGTTTCTAACCCTCGCCAATCCCCAGCTCGTCGCTAGAATGGTTCCCAAAGGAGAGAAGCATGCCGTATTGGGATAACCGTCCAGCCAGTGCTTCGAACATCCGGCTCTACGTGCCCGGGTCAGGCTGGCGGCAGGCGACGGACGAGACGCCAGAGGCGGAAGGAAAGCAGTCGAAAGCAGGCGCCGCCGCCGGAATCTCGAGCGCGCTGCTGAACGTCCTCAATTCGACAAACGTAGTCGTCCTGACCGGCACGGGATCGTCGTTCGCGGCCTCCAATCCGCCTGAAGGACCGACCCCGGCCGGCATGCGGCAGGTCTGGGAGGCGGTGCGTGTGGCGACGGGGAGCCAGGTCTTCGACGCCATCGTCGACACCTTCGGCGCGGAGCGCATTGGCGAAAACATCGAGAAGCTCCTGTCGATGTGCCGCCTCTATCTGGAGCTCAACGAGGTCGGTCCGGACGGGCAGCAGGACGAGGAGCATCAGCGCGTCGCGGCCTTCGCTCCCGCAGCGGAGACGGCGATCCTCCGCAGAGTGGACTTCGTCGACGCCACCACCAACCTCGATGCCCACTCGGCGCTCGTGCAGAAGATCGGTCGGCGAGGCGCGCGCAAGCCGCGCGCGAAGCTCTTCACGACTAACTACGACCTGTGTTTTGAGGAGGTCGCCAGGCGCTCGCGCTTCATGCTAATCGACGGCTTCTCCCATACCCTCCAGCAGACCTACGACCGGCTCAACTTCGGACTGGACGTCGTCAGGCGCGACGGTGGCAGGGATAGTCCGGACTACGTTCAGAACGCGCTTCAGTTCTACAAGCTGCACGGGTCCATCGACTGGCGTCGACATGGCGGCGAGATTCTGCGCACCCGTAAGCCGATGGGGAGTCCGGTGCTGATCTACCCGAGGTCGAGCAAATACCAGGAGAGCTTCGACGCGCCCTATCTGGACATGCTGTCGTCCTTCCAGTCAGCGCTGCGCGAACCCGACACCGCCCTCCTCGTTTCTGGGTTTGGCTTCAACGACGACCACATTAGCAGTCCCATCATGTCGGCGGTGGAATCCAACATGTCGCTCCGGCTCGTGGTCTGCGATCCTGCATTCCTCGCCAGCGATGCGCTCGAGGCCGGTGGGCACGATCTCTCCGCCGGCGCGCCACCAGGCAATCGCTTCATCGCCGCCTTCAGAAGCCTTGCTGATGCTGGCGACGCCCGCATCCACCTGATGAACGGACGCTTCCAGGACCTCACCTCCGCGCTTCCAGATCTGGTCGGCGAGGACGATCGCGAGCGGCACGTCCAACGGATGCGCAGCCTCCGGGACGCTGCCGGGGGCAACCAGTGAAACTCGCTAACCCGGTCGAAAGCGATCGCTACGTCGGCACGGTCACGCAAGTGACGGCATCATACGTGCACGTGAACCTGCCGAACGCAACGCCGGGGCGCGAACAACGCGGGACGTCGCGCGGAGCGGTCGGCGACTTCGTGTTTGTCGACTGCGAGCGTTCCTATGTTCTCGGCCGCATAGTCGAGACGCGCCTTCCCGACGGAGAGCGGCTGACCGTCGAGCCCGCGATCGGAAAGGATGGCGCAGTGAACCCGATCGGCAGGGTCCAACTGCTTGCCGCCGTCGAGCAGCAGTCGAACAAGCTGAAGCGCGGCGTCGTGCAGTTTCCGCGCATCGGCGACGGCGTCTATCTCGCCGAATCCCATTTGTTGGCCAGGCTGATCAGAAACGCTGTGGCGGACGCGGACGATCTCACGTTGAACATCGGCCGAATCGACGCTGTAGACAGCGTCGACGTCTGCCTGCCACCGGACAAGCTGTTCGGCCGGCACTGCGGCGTGTTTGGCGCCACCGGCGGCGGCAAGAGCTGGACTGTTGCGACGCTGGTAGAGCAGCTGAAGGCGGCGGGCGGCAAGGCAATTGTCCTAGATCCGACGGGTGAGTTCGCCGACATGGCCTGCGTCGACTCCGTCTTCACCTTCGCGGAGCCGGAGAGGGGGCAGGTTCTGGCGCATTTTCCCTACCAGCACATGACCGAGGATGACGTTTTCTCGCTGTTCCGCCCTTCCGGCCAGAGCCAGGGACCAAAGCTACGCGAGGCGATCCGGAGCCTGAAGCTCGTGACGGCGCTTGGCGGAAACGTGCCGCAAGGCGTCACGGTCCACGACGGTCTGATCGTGAAGATCGCGAAGCAGCGTGCGCCGTTCCAGAACGCAGTCCGCACAAACGCCGTGCAGCTGCACGCTCCCGGATGCGCGTTCGACATCCAAAGGCTGGCCGAGCAGATCAAGCAGGAATGCGTGCAAGCGATCGGACAACCGAACTGCTACGGAAACATCGACAACAGCACTCTAGCGCACTGTGAGACCTTGATCTCGCGGATCAACACGCTGATCGCCTCGCAGGAGCTTCAATGCGTATTCGGCGAGCAGGGAGTCTCGCTCGTGGATCAGCTTCGCGCTTTCTTCGCCGACGAAACGCGTGACGTCGCGGTGGTGTCGTTCAAGGAGGTGCGGTTCGAGCACAACACGCGCGAAATCCTCCTGAACGTGATCGGCCGCTTTCTCCTCGCCGAGGCGAGGCAGGGCACGTTCCGCGCCGCGCCGATGGTCGTGTTCCTCGACGAGGCGCACCAGTTCCTGGGTCGCACCGTCGGGGACGAATACGCCTCGGTGAAGCTGGACGCGTTCGGCATCGTCGCGAAGGAGGGCCGGAAATACGGACTGACCTGCGTTCTAGCGACCCAACGTCCTCGAGACGTTCCAGCCGACGTTCTCAGCCAGATCGGTACGCTGATAGTCCATCGCCTCACGAACGATCAGGACCGCGAGACGGTCGAACGAGCGTGTGGAGACTTGGATCGCGGCGCAGCGCAGTTCGTGCCAATGCTCGCGCCGGGCGAAGCCGTCGTGATCGGACCTGAGCTGCCCGCACCGGTTCCGATCTTCGTTCGCCAACCTGCCTCCCCTCCAGATTCCCGAGGCCCGGCATTCCAGTCCTCGTGGGTGCAGCGAAGAGACGCTAAGCTCCGCGAAAATGTCCGCGGCGCCGTCGTTGAAGCACCGCTGCCACCTGCCGATTCGTGAAGCCACGCTTGAACGAAGAGCGGGTTTCGGGATTACACTTTATCGGGCCGAACGGCTGGCATGGAGGCGCATAGCGGACATTAACTGTTGGGACTGCTCGCTATCTGGCGTTTTGTCTGGTTGGCTTCAACTCAATTTAGCAGGGGTATTCATCGCGCTCTGCCCGCTACTTTTACCGCAGTTCCAGATCCTCGAGGACGCCAACCACCGCCGATTACGGTATTCGCGTTTAGCTCGACGGTAGGATGATTTTGCTTTTCGTATCTAACCTATTGATTTTAAACGATCGGTATTTGATTAGTTTTACAAGTAACATGTTGATATCGTGACAGTAAAATCAGACTCTTAATCAGCGGGTCCCAGGTTCGAGCCCTGGTGCGCCCACCAAGCAAAATCAGATGCTTAGGTGGTGTCCGGTCGTGAACGCACGGTGAACATGAGGCATCCGTGAGGCATTCCCGTGAGGCAAATCGGTGATGTAGGATCGCCGCGATGGGAATGAAGCGCAGCCCAAAGGATCTCTGGCGGCAGGCGAAGCAGGCCGAGGGCGAAAGCGGAGCTGCGCAAGGAGGCGACGCGCGATGTGAGGACAGGGGACGATGGGCCCATCGCGCTGTTCAAACATCGAAGTTCGCGCCGCCAGACTTTACTTCCTGCGTCACTCGATGAACGGCGCGGAAGCGACTTAAAACACCTGCTCTCCCTCTACGTGCGCCGACCCTTTAAGCCGGGGCTGACAGATCCTGGTTCGGGAAGGTAGCTCGTGGTTCGTCCCGAACATCCGTCTGACCGATCCTCTGCTCTCGATCGGCAGCCGCCCGATGAGTCGTGTCGCCGGCCGGCGTAGCAGCCGGAAGCTGCAGGACAACGAGACGCTGCCCGGGGGACAGTCGATGGATCAACAGAATCTGTCCACTGGGGAATTCCAGCGCGTCATGATGGACGTCGGGCTGGTCTTTGTTGACTTGGCGGAAGCGAGCCACTCGTTCGTTGCTTCGTGCATTCGGCAGCACTCCGAACGCGCGGTTGTATTCAACCGGCTCTTCGAATGCAACTTCCGTTCCCGGGAGTAGGCAAACCGCAACGTTGGGTTCTTCTGTTGCCGCAAGGCCCCGGGTTATCGAGTTAGCGAATGTCGTTGTAACCAGCCGGTCTCCAACTCTTGCTGGCCTCGAAGACGTAAGATGCAAGCTGTAGTCGCACATCGCACACTCCTCTTGCTGAACAATCGAAGCGGACCGGCCTTTCGATCAAGATGCCTTACAGTGCGTTTTTCCTCTCTGGCGGTAATGCCATCGGGGCTTCGTCTCCTCGGACGGTGCCAGATCCGCTTCTCCGCTAACGCGTCAAGTCAATCTTTGACGCCATGTACTTCTGAAAAATAATCGCGGCAGAAGAGAGTATATCCTGGCTGCGGCTGATCACATCTTCGTTCAATCGAAAATGTGCTGCACGCAGCCCCCTGGCCGGGCAATTTCGGTTCGGCGGGCCGCCGAAAGGAACCGGATCAATACAACCAATGAGCGTCAGCAGGTCCTGGCAGTTGGAACATACCAACGCAGGGGCATTCGCCTGTCGTCGCCAGGCGCGTAACGCGTGGATTGAATTATTTCGTGCGGGCGCTCGAAGCCGCCGAAGCATCTGCGGCATCTCCGGGTGCGATTTCCGGATATCCGGTTTGATACCGAATATCGGGTCGTTTGCGCGTCATGCCTTTCGACGTGCGAGCACGACGCCGGCCTGCAGCAGCGCTTCGATCTCATCGATGCCGAGGCCGAGCACATCCCGCAGGACGTCCGCCGAGTTTTCTCCCGCTGCCGGCGGAAACTGCGGTTCCGGTCTCGGTGTCTCGGTAAAGAAGACCGGATCGCCGATAATGCGTGCATTGCGACCGTCCTCGCTGGCGAGGTCGATCACCATGCCACGGTGCTTGATCTGCGGATCGCTCATTACGCGATCCAGGGAATTGACAACACCAGCCGGAACCCCGTTGCTGTCGAGCAGCGCAATCCATTCGTCGGCGGTACGGGCAAGAAATGCCTCCTGCAACAGCTCGACCAGTGCCGCACGGTTGGTGTTGCGCAGGTTCGAGGTCAGGAAACGTGTGTCAGCAATGAGGCTGTCACAACCAAGGAGGGTGCACAGGGTTTCCCACATTCGGTCCGTGACCGCTGCGATCACCAGTTCGACGCCATCCTTGGCGGTAAAAGTACCATAGGTGACGATTGCGTCGTGCTCGCGTCCCTGGCGTCCAGGTACGCGGCCGGAGTGCAGATGGAATGCCGCCTGATAGCAGAGCATCGCGACCTGGCAGTCGAGCATGGAAATGTCGATGATGTCGCCGCGGCCGGTGCGCGCGCGCCGATGCAGCGCCGCCAGGATCGCGCTTGATGCGTACATGCCGGCGGCTAGGTCAGCGATAGGAATGCCGGCGCGCACTGCGACGCCGTCGCGGGCGCCAGTCAGACTCATGCCGCCGGACATGGCCTGAACGATCAGATCGTAGGCCGGTTTGTCACGATAGGGGCCGTCCTGGCCAAAGCCGCTGATCGAGCACCAGATCAGCGATGGCTTCTCGGCGCGCAGCGCATCGGCGGAAAGCCCGAGCCGGGCGCAGACCCCGGGGCGGAAATTCTCGATGACGACGTCGCAGACGAGCGCCAGCCGGCGAACCAGCGCAACGCCTTCCGGCGTTTTCAGGTCGACGACGAGACTGCGTTTGTTTCGATTGATCGAGAGGTAGTAGACGCTGTCGTCGCCGACATAGTCAGGCGGCATGTGGCGCGAGACATCGCCCTGCGGCCCCTCCACCTTGATGACCTCCGCGCCCATGTCGGAGAGCATCTGCGTACAGAAGGGGCCGGACAGGACCTGTGTCAGGTCGAGGATTCTGATATCGCAGAGTGCCGGCTCGTTGGCGGGTGGCATACCGCATCTCCTTTATGCTTGATCTCCTCTTATGCCTGCCGCGCGCGCTCCTGCTGGCCGGAACGAAGCTCTTGGATGATTTCCTGCGTGTGTTCGCCGAGACCGGGCGAAACACGGCGGCGCGGATCGGACAGCCCGGCCTTGGCGAGCGGATCAACCAGATGCGGGATGCGCCCATCGACAGGATGGTCGGTATAATCGATTATGCCGCGCTCGCGCGCATGTTCGGAGACGACTGCTTCGTCCGCCGTATAGATCGCGCAGATCGAGATTTCGGTGTCACGCATCTCGGCGGCGAGGGCATCACGGTCGCGCGACAGGCAGAAGTCGCCGATCACCTGACGGAAGATCGCGGATTTTTCGCCATGGTCGGTGTGGCGGTCGGCCCAGCTCTCGTCCGGTGCGAGGTCGCTGCGATCAATATAATCGCAGAAGCGTTTCCAGGCACGGTATTCGAGCAGGCATACGGTGACATGCTTGCCATCGCGCGTCGGATAGATCGCGTAGCGCGGATTGCGCCCCCACGGCTCCATCTCCGGTTTTCCGGGATGACCGGCAAGACGCGACAGCGCACCGGAAAGGCCGACGTTCGAGACGCTGATCAGGCTGTCGTACATCGGCACTTCGATGTAGCAGCCTTCGCCGGTTGTCAGGCGGCGGATATAGGCCGACAACACGCCCATCGTGGCGAATGCCGCCGCGGTAAAGTCGCCCCCCTGGAACGGTGGCATCGCCGGCGTCTGCCCCGGCTGTAGATTCTTCCCGAGAATGCCGGCGACACCCTGGATCGAGAGGTCGTGGCCGGGCACGCGGCCGAGTGCCGAACTGTTGCCGAAGCCGGTGATCGAGCAATAGATGACCGACGGGTTGCGCCTGGCGACCGATTCGTAGTCGATGCCGAGCTTCTTCGTGACACCGGGGCGGAACGATTCGACGATCACGTCGGCACCGGCGGTCAGATCGTCAGCCACAGCCCGATCTTCGGCCTTGTCCAGATCGAGCGCAATGCTGCGCTTGTTGCGGTTGATGCTGTTGAAATAGACGCCAACGGATCTGTAGACCGGCGGATTGAAGCGCGAATAGTCGCCGATCTCCGGTTGCTCGATCTTGATGACGTCGGCGCCAAGATCGCCGAGTGTTTGCGTGCACCATGGTCCGGGAAGCAGTCGACTGAAGTCGATCACGCGGACGTTTCGGAGCGGGAGATGTGTTGTCGTATGGTTGTTTTCTGTCATGTCGGTGCGAGAAACGGGTTTCGCTGAGAGTAAGGTGAAGGGTGTCCGATCAGGAGACGACGTAGCGGAACATATTGCGCAGCGCTTCGCTGTCCGTCTCGGTCTTGAAGGCGTGTCTGTTCTGTAGGTCGAGCGCGCGCTGTACGGCCGGGCGCGCGGTAACTTCGTCGCAATGGCGCTTGAGGTTGGGAAACTGGGCCCATGCGCCGTCACCCATGATGCGTTCGAGGAGCCGTACCCAGCCCCACAAGGCCATATCGACGATCGTATAGACACTGCCGAGCACGTACTGGCGGTGCGCAAGCCGTGCTTCGAGGATGCCGTAATGCCGCTTCGCTTCGAACTGATAGCGGGTGTTGGCGTACTCCGCAGGCTGCGGCGCATAAAGGCGAAAGTGGATCGCTTGGCCGGAATAAGGGCCGATGCCGGTAGCGACGAACATCAACCAGGACAGAAGTTCCGCCCGGGCGGCCAGCGTATCGCCCGGAAGAAACCGGCCGGTCTTTTCCGCGAGATAAAGCAGGATGGCATTGCTATCGAACAGTGTCGCATCGCCATCGGTCAGTGCAGGCACTTTCGCGTTCGGATTGATCGCCAGGAATTCCGGCGTGAACTGTTGACCCTTGCGAGTGTCGATGGCGATCGGCTCATAAGGGAGCCCTGTTTCTTCAAGACAAAGCGCCACCTTCATCGGGTTCGGTGATCGACTATAGTAGAATTTGATCATGGTGCTGTTGCTCGGAATTTTTAGGAAGCATCAGGGCAGAATACGACGCGCGCGAAACGCATCGAAATGACGGATGAATTCGCCGAGCGTATCGACCGTCCGGTGGAATCCGAACTGTCGTGCCTTGGTCATGTCTGACATCATGTCCCAGCCCGGCGTGAAGACGAAATCGCCGTAGGACCACAGCGCCAACCGCTCGTACGGCGTCGGCGCGAGGCCATGTTTCCTGACAATAGTGTCCCAGACGGGGCCCTTGTCGGCCATCGCCTCGGCGAGCCGGACAGTACGAACTGGGCCGATATCCATGTTGAAGTAGCGTGCGAAAGCCGGCCAGAGATTTTCCCAGCGGATGTAATTGCCATTGGTGATGTTGAAGGCCTGGTTGGCGCAGCGCGGTTCGTTTGTCATCCAGCGGATAGCATCGACCAGAAAATCCGCCGAAGTGCACTGGTAAAGCGCGTGGTAGTTCTCCGGCGTGCCGGGGAAACACAGCGGCAGTCCCATTTCACGGCAGATCGTTGCGTAGGCAGCGATTACTAGGACGAGGTTGCGCGGCGAATCGGGAACCAGATGGCAGATTCCGTGCGGTCGTGTTGTGGACCACGTCCAGCCGCGCCCGCGTTGCCGCGCTTCAATGTAATCCTGTTGCGCATAGTAGAAATTGTTCACGAGGACGCGAGGATCATCCTCTTTCGCTGGCGTGCGAAATGGGCCGAGATTTGATCCGTACCATTTCGTTCCGTGCACCAGATGAATGTGCTGCAGTCGCGGCGCGATCGGCTCCACCGCTTCCACTAGATTTTGCAACATGGCCAGGTTGGTGTCGACTGGCTCCGGCGTGCCGGTCGCGTGGTCGTAGCGGCCGGAGTACAGAATGTGCGTGGCGTCAGTGAAGCCGCTCAGCTTTGCGCGGCAGTCGGCTGTGTTGGTCAAGTCGACAGGGATGAATTGTACGCCGGGGATGTTCAGCGGCTTGCGCGCGAGCGCGACGACATCCCATCCATCGGCGGCAAGGGATTCGGTCAACCCCCGCCCGATGACGCCGGTGGCGCCGGCGATGATTGCTAGGTTTTTTGACATGACCCTGCTGTTTGTCGGTTTCGCTTTGGTGGAAAATTAGTCCAGCCTTCGAATTCTCTGCGGATAGAGTCGCAGAACGACGCCGGTGTTTCCTTCTTCGGCTCGAAGTGGAGGTGTCCGGTGTTGTGCCGGCCACTGGGCTCGCCACCCCTCGACGCCTACCCTTCGGGCTCCTGCTGTTTCCGTTTTGCTCTTGCATAGCAGGGAGTGTGCCAGTCGCGTGGTGCGTGGTTTGCGTGGCCAGCCAATGCCGCGGAGCAAGTAACCTGCATGTCTCATCGACACATTGTCCGCTGTAAAGACACATATTGCGGCGCATCTGGTGGAGTAGCCTCGCATAGCGAGCACCCTACGCGGAAATTATCCTAGCTACACCTGTGGCATGGAGCTTGCTGGAAACCTTGCTCGATGTGGCTGCATTACGTCACGTCGTGCGATCTGAGGTTATAGCGGGCCCATCTGCCGCCTTGATCGCTTGCTGCAAGGCGATGTGCGACGCATTGGTCGAGATACGCAGGAAGTAACCCAATTCCTTCGGAGGATCGAAAATGAACCGGCACTGCAGTCGAGCCGTCGCGATATTAGGGGCGTGTCTGGCCATCTTGGTCGTGCCACCGGCGGCTGCGCAAAACAAATATCCGAGCCGCGCCATTGATCTCATCGTGCCGTTTGCGCCCGGCGGCTCCACCGGACTGACTGCGCGCGCACTTGCGCAGGCGCTGGAGGAGCGTTGGAAAGTCCCTGTACGCGTCGTCAGCAAGCCGGGTGGAAATACAGTGCCGGCGGTCGAAGAGGTGATGCGCGCCAAGCCGGACGGCTATACGGTACTGGCCGAATCGCCTGCGTCGAGCTCGATGTTGGAGGTTGTTGTCAAGAATCTACCCATGAAAGTAATGGATCGCACCTTCATGGGTCTGCTGGCGCAGACACCGATGATCTTTATCGTATCGCCGGAATCGCCGTTGAAGACACTGCAGGATGTGGTGGCGCGCGCAAGACAGGACTCAAGCACTCTGACCTGGACTTCGCTTGGTGGCGCGGGTGCGCAGGACTACACTTTCAGACAGTTCTTCAAAGCGCTCGATATCGACGTGACTAAGACTCGGTCGGTGGCACTGAAGGGGGGTGCGGAAGCTCCCACCATCGTTGCCAGTGGTCATGTCATGGTCGGCGCCGGCTCGTGGAGCGCGATCTCTCCGCTTGTCGGAAGCGGTAAGCTGCGCGCCATCGCGGTTGCTTCGCCGGAGCGTTTCCCGGCGACACCCGATGTTCCGACGACGGCAGAGGCCGGACTGCCGTCGGTCAAGATCCTGTTCTGGTTCGGTGTTTCGGGTCCGCCAAACCTGCCGCAAGATGTCATAGACGCCTGGGATGATGCGCTGAAGGATATTGCCCAGGACCCGAAATTCCACCAGAGGATCGCGACGCTCGGCATGGTCCCGTATTTTCATCCCGCCGCCGGAGTCGCGAAGATGGTGGAGGCCGAAAAGAAGGTCGTCGAGGATCTGTGGTCGAAGTGACGAATATGAATCAAGATCACGCTGTGCTTCTTGCCTGGACGGATATTCCAGAAGAAGAAGAGGAAGCATTCAACGAATGGTATAACCGCGAGCATGTGCGAGATCGTGTGCTCGCAGTGCCCGGCTTCATCAACGGCCGGCGTTTTGTCGCCGTCAAGGGAGCGCCGAAATATCTGGCGTTCTATGAAACGGAGAACAATGCGGTGTTGCGATCAGACGCCTATGTGAGTCTGATCGCGAACCCTGACGAGCGCAGCCGCCATTTCATCATGCGGTTTCGTAACCCGATCCGCACATTGGCGCGGCTCACGGCTTCGCTGGGGGAGGGCGAGGGCGGTATGCTCGGGGTGCTGGCGCTTGCGCCGGTCGAGGGCGACCCGTCGCGGCTGCGTAGAGCCTTGATCAACGAAATCATGCCGGCGCTGCTGCGATTTCGCGGGGGCATCGCGGTGCGGTTGCTGGAGAGTATTCCTTCGCAGGAGGCCGTATCGACGGCACGCCATGTACGGAAGGGAGATCGGTCGCTCAACTGGGCGCTGTTGATCGAGGCGGACAGGGAGCGGACGCTGGAAGAGGCCGCGGCATTCCTCAATGCGGATACCCTGCGCAATATTGGTGCGCGTATCGAGATGGAGATGGCGACCTTCCGTATGGCTTATCGTGTCTCGCGATAGCAGCGGCGGAACCTCACTCAGGAGACGCCGAGTTTTTTGTAGAGATATGACCGCGAGATGCCGAGCTCTTCGGCGACCTTCTTCTTGTTGCCCTTGTGGCGAGCCAGAGCGTCGCGGATAATGTCGCCTTCGACACGATCAAGTGCGCCTTGCAGGTTACCAACCTGCATCTGCTCGGGCGCGGCGGTCGGCGCCGCCTGCATCAATGCCGGCGATTGGAAATCGGCAATGCGTAGCC
The DNA here is from genome assembly GCF_035565795.1 of Pseudorhodoplanes sp. GTDB lineage: Bacteria > Pseudomonadota > Alphaproteobacteria > Rhizobiales > Xanthobacteraceae > Pseudorhodoplanes. The sequence goes on along the minus strand of NZ_DATMRV010000252.1, from coordinate 108,941 downwards.
GGTTATCACTGCAGAAAATGACTGCTCGTTCCACGACATGGCGCAATTGGCGAATATTGCCTGGCCACTCCTGCCTTGCAAGGTAACCGTAGACGTCGTCGTCGATCTCCGGGATTGCCAACTGGTGACGCGATCCGAACTCCGTGAGGAACTTCTCGATCAGTACCGGAATGTCGTCCAGCCGTTCGCGTAGCGGTGGAACGGTCAGCACGATCGGGCTGATGCGATAATAGAAGTCCAGCCTGAAGTTCTCGTTGGAGACGAGGTTGCGGAGATCGCGGTTGGTCGCTGCGATGAGTCGGAAGTCGACTTCTTGGGTGCCTTCTCCACCAACGCGCTGGATCACGCGATCCTGAAGGACACGCAACAACTTTGCCTGGATGTCGAGCGGCATGTCACCGATCTCGTCGAGAAACAGTGACGAGCCGTGGGCCTGCTCGAATTTTCCGCGGCGGCCTTTCCGGTCGGCGCCGGTGAACGAGCCCGGCTCGTAGCCGAATAATTCGCTCTCGACGAGATTGCTCGGTAGCGCGGCTGAATTAACGATCACCATCTTCTGTTTCTGCCGCGGACTCAGCCGATGGATGGCGTGGGCAACGAGTTCCTTGCCGGTACCGCTCTCGCCAAGGACGAGCACCGAAATGTCGAGCGGAGCGATGCGGACGATGTCCTCTTTCAGACGCTGGATCGCCTTGCTCCTGCCGACGATTGTATCGAGATCGAAGGCTTCGCGTCGAAGCACATGCGCTTCACGACGGTAAAATTCGAGTTCTTTCTCAAGCGCGTTGACGCGCTGGTTGAGTGCCTGGACCTGCTCCGGATTCTTGAACATGACGCGGCCGATGGCTCCGACGAGCTTGCCCTCGCGGAAGATCGGGCTCCGGTTTACGACACGGTCCTGACCGCGCATGCGCTGGACATCGCCGACCTCGGCCTTGCCGGTTCTGGCTACGTGGTCGAGCCGGGTATTCTCGATGACGTCGCGCACCGGACGTCCAATGGCGGCGCCATGGTCGAGACCGAAGAAACCTTCGTGGACCGGTGACAGGAAGGCGACCTTTCCGTCTGCGTCGACGACAGTCATCGCATTGAACGGGTCGGTCAGCAGATGGTGGATGATGTCCCAAGCAAAGTCGACTGCTGCAGCGAATTCGAAAACGGAATCCATCAGACCGTCGACAATCGCGGCAAAATGATAGGTGTTGACCTGCGACCAGAGAAATACGCTTTTTGTTTCGGTCTGGATCGGGACCATGCGCCGGCGGATGGCATCCTCACGCCAGGTCTTGTCTTCAACGAGCGCCACGATACGCGGATCAGTGCCGCGACCGACGGAAAAGACGACCTTGCCGGCGGCATCGACGACGATCAGACCGGCGATATTGCGCGTATCAGTCAAGAGCGTCCTCCAGGTAGCACCGCCGTGAGATTTGTTGTTGCGGTGCGATATTTTTATGTTTCCTTGGCAGACACTCCATCCCGGCCTGTCCGAGCCAAGAACACCGTGCAGGGTTTGTAACGGCACAAATGAATGCGTTCAACGGTTCTGGCGTTGTGGCACGGTCATTGCTTTTCCCGAGGTACCCCCGAGAGGCCGCCATGCGGTACCGATGTAGGAAAGGTTATGGAATCCTCAGCCACTCAGCGTTCGCATGCCGCCGATGCGGAACCGGTTCAACTGCCGCTCACGCGCATCGGCGCCGGCTTCAGCTTCCTCTCGGGAATGCGGGTTCTCGATCTGAGCACCTCGGTCGCAGGGCCCTATGCGACGATGCTGCTCGGCGATATGGGGGCCGACGTCATCAAGATCGAGCGGCCGGGTATCGGCGACGATGCGCGTGCCTGGGGCCCGCCGTTCCTGGACGGAGAGTCGCTCTGGTACGTTGCCGTCAATCGTAACAAGCGGAGTGTCACTCTTGACATCGTCGCACCACGCGGGCGCGAAATCCTCGACGCCCTGATAAAGGCGAGCGATGTGGTCCTGCTGAATCAACCGCTGCGTGTCCAGAAGAAGCTTGGCGTCGACGCCGTTGCCTGCCGCGCCATCCGGCCGGACATCGTTCATGTGTCGATCACTGGTTTCGGGCTACAGGGCATGCGCGCCGATTGGCCTTGCTATGACCTGATCGCCGAAGGCTATTCCGGTATCATGGATATCACCGGTGAAGCGGATGGCCCTGCGCAGAAGATTGGCGCGCCGGCTGCCGACATGTTGGCTGGTCAGGATGCAGCCTTTGCTACGGTGAGTGCTTTGTTTGAGCGTACGCGGACCGGCGCGGGACGGTCTATCGACGTATCGCTCGTAGATAGCATGACGCGTTTTCTGTCCTGTCGTATGGTTCCGTATCTTGGTTCGCAGGAGATGCCGCGCCGTTCGGGCGGGAAAGACAGTGTCATAGCCATTTATCAGGCATTCGAGACGGCCGATCTGCCACTGACGCTAGGTCTTGGTAACGATACGATCTGGAAGCGGTTCTGGAGGGCCCTGGATCGATCGGATATCGGCGATCGTGAATGTTACAACACCAACGTCAAACGGCGCGAACATCGCGTGGAAATCGTGTCGATTATTCAGGACCTGTTGCGTCAGCATCCACGTGATCACTGGCTCGGTCTATTCAGCCGTAACCGTGTTCCGGCCGGCCCGATCTATCGCCTGGACGAGGTTGCGCAGGATAGCGGCTTGCTCCAGCGGGGCCTGTTCTACACGCTGGATGACAATGGTCGGCTGCTGCCGCAGGTGGGTACCGGCTTTCATGTCGACGGTAAGGCTAATGTTCCGCGCAGGGCGCCGCAGCGACTTGGCGCCTCGACCGTCGAGGTTTTGTGCGATTTGGCAAAGCTGGGCGACGGCGATATCGAATCGCTCAGGCGCGACGGCGTGATCTGAAGGAGCTCGGCTGTGACCTACAAAACGATACTCTATGAGGAAGACGGTCCGATCGGGACAATTACGCTCAACCGCCCGGATGATGGCAACATGTTCAATGTGGTCATGTGCCATGAGATTCGTGACTGCATCGAGCAGATCCGCCGCGAGACACGCACGCGCGTTGTCGTCATCACTGGTGCCGGCGATCGGTTCTTCTGTATCGGTGGCCGCAAGGACGGTATGGAAGATAGTACTCTCTATGCAGGTACGCTGCCGACACTGGAGATGTACGATGCCATCGACAAATTGCAGAAGCCGGTGATTGCATCGGTTAATGGATTCGCGGTCGGTGGCGGAAACGTACTGCAGATGGTCTGTGACATGACCATCGCCAAGGAAAGTGCAATGTTTCGACAGGTTGGACCGATGGTCGGTTCGTTCGATGCCGGCTATGGCACCTGGTATCTGGAAGATCTGGTCGGAAAGAAGAAGGCCAAGGAAATCTGGTTCAACAATCCGAAGATCAAGGCGCGTGAAGCGCTGGAACTGGGTTTGATCAATCGCGTGGTGCCGGATGATCGGCTCAGGGAGGAGACCCGCGCCTTCGCGCTTGAGACCGCCGAGCGGGGCTCGTTTGCACTCGCTGCAGTGAAGGCGGCTTTCAATGCCCGCCATGGCGGCGTCACCGGGCTGGCACGTATGGCGCATGACCTGTTGCTACGTGCCTATCTCGAAAGCGAGGAAAGCCACGAAATGGCGGCATCGTTTGGCGAGAAACGGAAGCCGGATTCGTCCAAGTTCGGTAAGTGATCATGCGGCCGTTTTTGACTCTGCATCATCCGGCGGCGGCGTCCCGCTATTACTCCGAGGGGGCGTGGCTGAAGGACACGTTCTATTCGCTTATGTGCGGCCACGCCGAGCAGCGGCCGGATGCGCTAGCGTTGAACGATGGCCGCCATCGCCTTACCTGGCGGCAACTTGCCGATTGGGTCGACGGTGTCGCTGCTGATTTTCATCGGCAGGGCATCCATAGCGGCGACCGGGTTTCGCTCTGGCTTGGCAATCGGGCAGAAGCGGTGGTTGCGTTTCTCGCATGTGCCCGCAACGGCGTCGCCTGCAATCCTTCGCTGCACCGAACCTACACGTCGACGGATATCGTCCAGCTGCTTGACCGCTTACAGGCGAAGGCCCTTCTGACGGAGACTGGCTGGGGCGCGGATACGCCCGCTACCGACACGATGAGTGCGCTGAAAGGCGCATCATCGCTGCTGTGTATCTATACGCCGGAGGATTTTCCGCAGCCTGGTCCGGCGGATCTGCCTCCGGTCGAGGATCCGGACAAAGTCGTCTATCTTGCCTTCACGTCCGGCACGACTGGTCTGCCGAAATGCGTGATGCATTCCGATAACACTCTGCTTGCCAATGCGCGCGATCTGGTGCGCGATTGGCAGCACGGGCCAGATACGAAACTGCTGTCTCTCAGCCCTTTGTCGCATCATATCGCCTGGGTGGCGGTGGCGCAGTGGCTGATTGCCGGCTGCGTGCTGATTACCGACAATCCGCCTGCAGGCAAAAGCCGTCTTGACTGGATCATCGAGACCGGTGCGACCTATGTGATGGGGGTTCCGACCCATGCGATGGATATTCTCGCGGAGCAGCAACGCCGCGGCATCGAAAGGCTCGGGGCAGTAAATCTTTTTTATATGGCGGGTTCACCTATCCCGCCATCGGTATGCGAGGCGTTCGTGCGGCAAGGGATCAAACCGCAGAATATCTATGGCATGACCGAGAACTCATCTCACCAGTACACTCATCCGGCTGATCATAACGAAGTCATCATCTCGACCTGCGGCCGTGGCGGCAAAGCCTATGAAATTCGGCTGTTCGATCCTGCCGATGCCGATCGTGAAGTGCCTGTCGGCACGGTCGGCCAGATTGCCGGTCGCGGGGCCGCGTTGATGCTTGGCTATTTCGCCAATCAGACGGCGACAGAAGGAAGCTTCAATCGCGATGGCTGGTTTCTGTCGGGGGATCTCGGCGTGATCGACGAGATGGGAAATCTGCGGATCGAGGGACGGCTGAAAGACCTCATCATTCGCGGCGGCCACAACATCTATCCCGTGCATATCGAGGCTCTGGCGTTGCGTCACCCGTCGGTAGAGCGCGTTGCCTGCTATCCGATTGCCGACGAGCGGCTCGGTGAGCGAGTGTGCATTGCCGTTATTGGCGACATCGAGGCCTATGATCTGTTGCGTCACCTCGCGGAGCAGGGATTGTCGAAATACGATATGCCGGAGTTTTTTCTGCGAGTTTCGCAATTTCCTCTGACGCCGAGCGGCAAGATTCTCAAACGCGATCTCATCGAGATGACGAAACGTGGCGAACTGGTGCCGACGGCAGTGCGCTGGACCGATCCTGGCTCTCAGGCGAGGACGGGCTGATGCCGGTTAATCTGGAACGTCGCGACGATATTGCGCTTCTGACGCTCGACCGGCAGGATGCGCTGAACGCATTATCCTTCGCGATCATCGACGAAATCGGAGCGGTAATTGATCGCGTCGCCAGCATGAATGTGCGCGCATTGCTGATCACCGGTGCTGGTACAAAGTCATTCTGTGCCGGTGCCGATATTAAGGAACTTCGTAATCGTTCGTTCGCCGCGCAGCGTGCTGGCATCGAGCGCGGGCAGGCGATCTTTGCCAAGCTCGACACATTGCCGGTTGCATCGGTGGCGTTGATAAACGGCTATGCATTTGGCGGCGGCCTGGAACTGGCACTTGCCTGCACGTTCCGGCTGGCGACGCGGAATGCCAAAATGGGATTGCCGGAAATCAAGCTCGGCCTGACGCCCGGTTACGGCGGTACGCAGCGACTGCCGCGCGTCGTCGGTGAAGCCCGGGCGTTGGAGATGATCCTCACGGGCAGGACTGTCGACGCCGAAGAGGCAGAACGTATAGGCCTCGTCAATCGTCTTATCGACGGCGATCCCGTGGAGGCGGGGATCGTCTTCACACGCGAATTCACCGGTTACGGCTTGCCGGCATTAAATTTTGCCCGCGCCGCCGTACAGCGCGCACTCGATGTGCCGCTCGTCGAAGGCCTGAAAATCGAGGCCGATCTCGGCACGCTCGCCTACCGCACCGGTGATGCTGAGGAAGGGATGGCAGCCTTCAGCGAAAAGCGGAAGCCGGAGTTTCGCGATGGCTGAACAGACGGCGGCTGCGGGAACGATTGTCGTCACTGGTGCTAGCCGCGGCATCGGCGCGGTGATCGCAGCCGATCTCCGGCATCGAGGATTCTCCGTCGCGGCGCTCTCGCGAAGCGGCGAGGCCGCATCGGGCACCGGCTATCGTTGCGACGTAACAGACGAAGCGTCTCTGAAGGATGTCATCGCGCGTGTCGCCAGGGATGGACGCATTGTCGGCTTGGTGAACAATGCGGGTGCGCACCGCGCTACGCCAAGTGCCGATCTCAGTGTTCGTGAGCTTGAGGAGACGATGCGCCTGAACTTCACGGCGGCGATGGTGGCTAGCCGCGAGGCTTATCCGTATCTGAAGCAGGCAGGCGGTGGCACCATCGTCAATATCGGCTCGTTCTTCGACAAACTCGGCGTAGCCGAGAATATCGCTTATTGCGCGTCGAAGGCAGCCGTCGGCGCGCTAAGCCGCTGCCTCGCGGTCGAATGGGCGAAGGACAGCATCAGGGTGCTGAACGTGGCACCCGGATATATCGAAACCGACCTGAATCGCGATTTTCTTGCAAAAGACAAAGTAAAAACCTGGTTAGGCCGCCGCGTGCCTGTTGGTCGTGCTGGCGCGGCCGAGGAGGTGGCGCGCTTTGTTGGTACGCTCTTCTCGGACAACATAATGTTTCTTACCGGCGAGACGATCTATCTCGACGGCGGTCAAGGCATAAATCACTGATGAAGATTTTCGAGAGGCTGCAGCGCCAACGGCGGTGGACGGAAGAGGAACAACTTGTTCTCGATCAGTTCCGGCGTCTGTGCGCGGAGACGATCGACCCGAATGCGGAACGCTATGATCGTAGCGGCGAGTTTCCGTGGGAGAACATCAAGGCGCTGAATGCGCTGGGTGCTAATATGATGTTCGTGCCGGAAGCCTACGGCGGTGCACCGGTGCCGTTTCGTCTTTATCTTGAGGTGGTGAAGACCATTTCGGCATCTTGTGCGTCGACTGGCATCATCTATGCGACGACGTTCCATGGGATGAAGCCATTGATCGATATGGGTAACGACGAGCAACGCGCTCGTTTCCTGCCCCGCATTGCCGAGGGCGCGCTCGGTGCGCTGGCGATCACCGAGCCGAATGCCGGCTCGGACGCGACTGGCATGCGGACGACCTTCACGCCGGACGGCGATGACATCATCGTGCAGGGCGGCAAGACCTTCATCACCAGTGGTGACGTCGCCGACCTGATGCTGTTGTTCGGAAAGTGGTCGGAGATCGATGACCCCAAGAAGTCGATCTCGGTGCTGGTGTTCGAGAAGGGAACACCGGGCTTCGAGGTCATTCGCCTTGAGCAGAAGATGGGGCATCGGGCCTCGTCGACGGCGTCGATCGCTTTCAACGGCTGCCGTGTGCCGCGCACCAATCTTATCGGGAATCCTGGCGACGGCCTGCGGATCCTGCTTGCATCGCTGAACAGGTCCCGCCCTAGCGTCGCCGCGCATGCGCTCGGTATCGCCGGCGCCGCTTTCGGGGACATGGTTGCCTACATGAATGACCGCGTGCAGTCGGGACGGCGTATCGCGGAGTTTCAAGGCAATCAGTTCATGCTGGCCGACCTCGCAACCGATCTGGCAATGGCGGAGTCCTGGCTTGATTATGTCGCGTCGCTAATCGAGGCAGGCGAAAGGGACTTCGGGCTTGAGGCATCGATGGCGAAGATGCGGGCTTCCGATCTTGCGATGCGGATTTCGACCGAAGCTGTACAGATGCATGGCGGCTACGGCTATTGCAGCGACTATCGTGTTGAGCGCCTAATGCGCGATGCGAAGATCACCCAGATATGGGAGGGAACCAACCAGATCCATCGCCAGCTTATCGGACGGAGCTTTGTGAAGAAATGAGCGCAGCGATCAGAACAGTCGGTATCTGCGGCGCAGGTGGGACCATGGGTGCCGGTATCGCCATCGTCGCGGCGCGAGCCGGTTTCGATGTCATTTGCTACGACGCCGTCGATGCATCGTTGCTCAGGGCCGCCAAGCAGAGCCAGGCGTTTTTTCAGAAGTCGGTGGAACGCGGAAAGATGTCGGAGGTGGAGCGCGATACGGTGTTGGGTCGTTTCACGTGCACGACCGATATCGGTGCGATGGCTGCCTGCGATCTGGTGATCGAAGCCGTGTTTGAGGAACTCGGCGTCAAGCAGAAGCTGCTCGGCGCCCTCGATAGCGTGTGCTCGGATCATGCGATCTTCGGATCCAATACGTCGACGCTGTCGATCACCGAGATCGCGGCGGGTTGTAAACGGCCGGACCGCGTTGTTGGTATGCATTTTTGCCTGCCGGCGCAATTGATGAAGCTCGTGGAGATGTCACCTGGCCTGCTGACGTCTCACACGACATTCAAGACGGCATGGGACTGGACCGTGCAGTGCGGGCAGATTTCTGTGAAGACCCAGGACAAGCCGGGATTCATTCTCAATGCGCTGCTGGTGCCGTTCAACAATGATGCGATACGCGCCGTGGAAGCCGGTGTCGCTGATGCTGAAAGCATCGATATCGCCGTCAAGGCCGGCCTCGGTTATAAAATGGGGCCGCTCGAACTCATCGATCTGATCGGTCTCGATACGCAGATTCGTCTATCGGAAGCATTCTATCCCGTGACGCTCGATCCGCGCGCCGCATGCCCGCCGCTGCTGCGCCGGATGGTTGCAGCAGGCCTTCTTGGGCGAAAATCGGGACGCGGCTTCTTCAATTATACTGGCAATACCATGTTCGGGGCATGAAGTGATGGCTTATATGATCTTGCAACATGGCGAGAGCCGTTCATTTCCTCCCGATGATCCATTCCTGGCTGCCGCGGCGGTGCAGGCCGACATTGTTTTGCATCTCGGCACGCCGGTTGCCCCGGACCCCGGCAAGGTGGCAGTGGTGGTTGAACTCGGCGTCGAATGTCTGGCCGATCACGCCGAGGACGATAATCCGGTGTATACGAATGTCGTCGGCTTCTCGCGGTTCCGGAACGGTGTCGATTCACCGTCGAAACTTGTCGAACTGGTGCGCATGCGCGTTACCGCGGACAATGCGGTGGCTGCCGCGAAAGCAATGTTTGAGACGGCTGGCTTCACGGTTGTTATCTGCACCGATCAGGCAGGGCGCATTCTCGATCGTCTGTTGCGGCCGAAATACAATGCGGCGCTGCGCTTTCTTGACGAGGGGCTGGCGAGCGCCGCCGATATGGATACGACCTGTAAGCTCGGTCTTGGCTATCCTGATGGGCCGATCGAGCGTCTTGTCCGAGGCGGGTTGGCGCATCACTGTGATGTGACGAGTGCATTGTTCGCGACCTACGGCACCGCTGCTTATGCGCCGCCACGTATGGCGCTCGCAGCCAGACGCCGTGGAGCACGCTGATGCGTCCACTCGAAGGTGTCACTGTTCTTGATTTCTCGACGTTGCTACCCGGGCCGATGGCGACACTGCTTTTGGCGGAAGCGGGAGCCGAGGTCGTCAAGGTCGAGCGTCCCGGCACCGGCGAGGAAATGCGACACTACAGGCCGAGCTGGGGGCGGGACAGTGTCAATTTCGCATTGCTCAATCGCGGGAAGAAAAGCCTTGCACTCGACCTGAAGAACGCGGCCGACCGTTCCGTTCTCGATCCGCTGATCGCACGGGCCGATGTCCTGGTGGAACAGTTCCGACCAGGCGTTATGGCCCGGCTCGGACTCGACTATCAGACGTTGTCCGTCAGCAATCCGCGTCTGGTCTATTGTTCGATCACCGGTTACGGACAGACGGGTCCCAAACGCAACGTTGCGGGACACGATCTCAATTACATCGGCGACGCCGGCTTGCTCGCATTGTCGATGGGCGATCCGGAACGACCGGTGGTTCCGCCGGCGCTGATTGCGGACATTGCCGGTGGCGCCTATCCGGCAGTAATGAACATCATGATGGCATTGGCTCAGCGCCAGCGCACCGGCCGCGGCTGCTATCTCGATATCGCGATGGCGGACAACCTATTTCCCTTTATGTATTGGGCGATGGGTGAAGGTCTGGGGCAAGGGCAATGGCCTGGGAGCGGCACCGGGCTCGTTTGCGGCGGCACGCCCCGATATCGGCTTTATGAGACTGCGGACAGCAAGGCGGTGGCGGCGGCGCCCATCGAGCAAAAGTTCTGGAACGAGTTCTGTGAGCTGATCGGGCTTGATCACGACCTGCGGGATGATACGCGCGATATGCAGGCGACGACGCGACGCATTGTCGACATCATCAGATCGAAGCCTGCCGAGCACTGGCGAGCGTGCTTTTCCGGCCGCGATTGCTGCTGCACGATCGTCGTTTCCCTCAAGGAGGCGATGGACGATCCGCATTTCCGCGCGCGTGGCCTGTTCGACCACATGCTGGAGAACGAATCGGGACTGTGCATGCCGGCACTGCCTGTGCCTATCGCGGCTGCGTTCCGCGGTAGCCCCGATATTCCCGTTGCCGCGCCGCAGCTTGGTGGCCACAACTCAGAGCTAAAGATATGAGAGCGGTCGTCGTCGAGGAGTTCGCCCCGTTCGATGAGGTTTCGGTGGGTGATCTGCCGGATCCCGTACCTGGAAAGGGCGAAGTCGTCATCGATGTGAAGGCGGCGGAGCTGAACTACCCCGACATTCTGGTCATCGCCGGCCAGTATCAGATCAAACCGCAGCGCCCGTTTTCTCCTGGCAAGGCAGCCGCGGGCGTGATCTCGGCCTTGGGTGAAGGCGTCACCGGTTTTTCGATCGGTGACCGGGTGAGCGTGCAGGTTGAATATGGCGCCTATGCCCAGAAGCTCAGGGCGCCGGCCACCAGCGTCTTCCGTATGCCGAGCGAGGTCGGCTTCATCAAGGGGGCTGCGCTTGGCCTCGTTTATCAGACAGCGCATTTCGCATTGGTGGAGCGTGCGCGCATGCAGACGGGCGATGCGGTGCTCGTCCTTGGCGCTTCCGGCGGCATTGGCGTCGCCAGTGTGCAGTTGGCCACGGCGTTCGGCGCATCGACGATCATTGCCGGCGTGCTCGGCGAGGAAAATGCGGCGGTGGCACGCAAATGCGGCGCGGACGTAGTTGTCGACCTCGGTATAGCGGATCTGCGCGATGGTTTGCGAGATGCGGTGCGTGCCGCGACCGGCGGGCGTGGCGCTGATGTGGTGATTGACCCGGTCGGCGGTGCTGCCAACGGGGCGGCGTTGCGGGCGATGGCTTGGCGCGGCCGCATGGTGATCATCGGCTTTGCCGCCGGTGAAATTCCGATAATCAAGGCGAATTATCTGCTGGTGAAGAATATCGAGGTTTCCGGCCTGCAATGGTCGGACTATCGTGACCGTGACCCGGAATGGGTCCGACGAGTACAGGACGAAATTTTTGCGCTACATGTAGCTGGCAAGGTCGATCCGTTTGTTAGTCGGACTTTTCCGCTCTCGGATTTCCGCGAGCCGCTGGCGCTGCTTCGTGACGGCCGGGCGCAGGGCAAACTGATTCTCGAGGTGGCTTGATGCCGCAACTTGCAACGAGCGAAGCCGTGGCCGTTATCGGCGCCGGTACCATGGGCGCCGGTATCGCGCAGGTGGCGGCGCAGGCCGGACATCGTGTGTTTCTGTATGACGTCGCGGCTGGCGCGGCGCGGCGCGCGATTGCGCAACTCGGCGCCGGCCTGGCGAAACGGGTCGCAGCCAAGAAGCTCGATCAGAAAGCTTGCGATGACATCATCGCCCGTCTGCTGCCGGTTGAAACGCTGGCCGAAACGGCTTCCGCAACCCTCTTCGTAGAGGCGGTCGCCGAGGAGATGGGCATCAAGCGTTCCCTCTTTGCGAAGCTGGAGGCATTGGCGCGGCCGGATGCAATCCTCGCCACCAACACCTCGACGCTGTCCGTCACGGCAATGGCCGCCGGCCTGGCGCGGCCGGAGCGCGTTGTCGGCATGCACTTTTTCAATCCGGCGCAGGTCATGCGCCTGGTCGAGGTGATCCGTGGTCTGGCCACCGCACCCGAGGTGGTGGAGACCATCGACGCTACGGCGCAGGCCTGGGGCAAGGTGACGGCGGTTGCGCGATCGACGCCCGGTTTCATCGTCAATCGCGTCGCTCGCCCGTTCTACGGCGAGGCGCTGCGGCTGAGGGAGGAGGGTGTTGCCGATCCGGCCACGCTCGATGCCATCGTTACCGAAGGCGGCGGCTTCCGGATGGGGCCGTTCGCGTTGATGGATTTGATCGGCAACGACATTAATTACCGTTCGACCTGCTCGGTGTTCGAGGCCTATGGCAGCGAGCCGCGATTCCGTCCGTCGCTGCTGCAGGAGGAGATGGTCGAGGCGGGATGGCTTGGCCGCAAGTCCGGCCGTGGTTTCTATTCGTATGCGCCCGGCAGCGCCATGCCTGAATCGCAGACGGAAGCGGCGTCATCCGGTCGTGCCGCTCCGCTGATCTCCGGATGGGAGAAACAACCGGTTACGCTCGGCGGTGTCTCGCTGCTGCCGACCGACGGCCGTCGCGCCGAGGACATCGCGCGCGAGCACGGACATCCGGTGGCGGTGCACGACCTGCGCCTGGATGATGGCACTCCCGGACGCCGCATCGCGGTAGCGCTGTCGCCTATGTCTGCCGGTGAGCGACAAACGGTGATCGCGAGCCTGCAGGCGGCAGGGTCGGTGACGATACTGCCGGACTGGCCGGCCCTGGTGGTGATGCGCATCGTCGCGATGCTGGTCAACGAGGCTTATGAAGCGATGCTGCACGGTATTGCAGATGGCGCCGCCATCGACCGCGCCATGCAAAACGGCGTCAACTATCCGCGCGGACCGGTGGCGTGGGGTGCCGCGATCGGTCTACCCCGCATCGTCGCGGTTCTCGATGCCCTGCATGCACAGACTGGCGATCCGCGCTATCGCGCGGCGATGAATCTGCGCATTGCTGCGCGCAGCGATGGTTGATCCGCCGATCATTTGTGATCGGCCCGGGAGACATGCAATGGAAATTGGCGGCAGGAGTGTGATGATCACCGGCGGGTGCGGCGGTATCGGTCTTGAGATGGGACGGAAATTTGCTGCAGCTGGCAAAGAGGTGCTGTTGGTCGATGCGAAGATCGACGCCGGCATGGCATTGGCGCAGGAGAATCCTGCTATCTCCTGCATTCAATGCGATCTGTCGTCAGCGCAGGACATCGAGCACAAGCTCGCTGGTAAAAGCATCGATATTCTCATTAATAATGTCGGCATCTCGCCGAAGTTCGATGCCGCTGGTCAACGGGTGAAAACCTGGACGATGACTCTTGATCAGTGGAATGCTGTGATGGCGACCAATGTTACGTCGTTCTTCCTGTGCACCCGGCTATGCCTGCCGGGAATGATGGCGCGAAAGTTCGGTCGTATCGTCAACATTGCTTCCTATGCAGCGCGCATCGGCGGGTATCAGGCTGCGGTGCACTACACAACCTCGAAAGCCGCGGTTCTTGGTTTCACCAAGTCGCTGGCGCGCGAAGTCGCGCCTTATGGTATTCTTGTCAATGCCATTAATCCAGGCCGTATCGAAACGCCGATGACGCGCGACGTTCCGAAAGAAGTGAGCGAGGGTCTGATCCCGCAGATTTCGTGCGGTCGTCTTGGTGTGCCGAAGGATATCGCTAACGTCGCGCTATTCCTGTGTTCGGATCTGGCCGACTATATGACCGGAACCGCGATTGAGGTGAACGGCGGTCTTTACGTTGGTCCGTGACGCTGCCTGAGCTAACCGACCGAGCCACTTCAACGGAGTGGCTCGTGCCGGCTGTCATCTCAGTGCGAGGCGTATGCTACACGAACATATTGTGGCCCGAAATATTCTAGGCCAAGCCCAGAAGGTTCATTGCGTTGCGGTAGGCGACCTTCTCCATGGCTTCGGGACGGATCGGCAGTCGTGAGAACCATTCTGCGTAATCCTTGACCGGGCAGAACGGAAACGAACTTGCATAGAGGAAGCGGTCGGCAAGGAAACCGTCGGCCGCTTTCACGAAATCATCCATGCCTGGCATATTCGGCAGATACATATCCGGAGATATATAGAGATTGCTGCGGCGGAACGCGACGTGGAGGATCTCGGTCACCCACGGCCAGTTGCCGTGCGAGGTCACGATCTTCAACGTCGGAAAGTCTGCCAGCACGCGATCGATAAGCGCGGGATGGGTATAGTTGAGATCAGGTCCGGCATTGCCGCCGGTCATGAGGATGACCGGAATTTTACGGTCTTCGCAATGCGCGTAGATGGGATAGAGGCGCCGGTCGTCGGTGAACATCGGCTGCGCATAGGCACCCGGTTCGATATTGATGGCGCGGAATCCGTTCTTGATCGCCTCGTCGATCTGGACAACCGCAATCTTACGGTTGGTAGCGTCGATCGATGCGGCGCCAACAAAGCGGTCCGGATGTTTGGCAACGAACTCCGAGACCTCAGCATTGTCGATCGAGCCCAACGCGCCGGAATTCCGCCCGACGACAAGGGCCTTCTCGATGTTGCCCTGCTTCATTTCCTCGATCATCATCTCGACCGATTGCTTTTCGGCAGCAGGCGATGGTTCGAATTTGAGATTGCGGGTGAAGCCGTTTCGTCTGTCCGGCTGCGCATACATGACCATGCTAAGAAAGCCTTTGTAGGGCGGCCGCACGCGAAAATCGAAAAAGCGCATCGTGTCTCTCTCTCCACTCGACGTCACTATCGGATCAAGGTCGCAACGACGATTATTTGGTTAGTCCATGTAATCATGTAGCAGAATCTTAGATAGCAATGTTTGTGCCAGCGATGCTGGTTCCGTCGGGTCCGGGGGTGACGATATTGCGTTGGCGTCGCTAGACTGCTGATACGACGATCAACGGCTTCGTGAGCAGCGCCATGGTGAGGGGTGTATTCCCCGTTGAATTCTGGACGCTCCTCAACCGATCATTCCTAGGTCAATGTGCTCAAACTTATTCATCAGGCCAGCGGCAGAGGGCGAGGAGTGGTCGTTCTCATTATGTCGCCTGGAGGGACATATGCGTGCGACGAGGACAGGCCGCGCCTGAAATAGAATCGGATCGGCTAGGCGCAGCATCGGAGTTGCGCCCACCTGTCCGGAACAGCCTCTGATCAAGACCCCGATCAAGGCCTTGATCGTGTTGCAGGTGATGTCTGCTTGCCTGAGCTCTTGGTACGGTCCTTGCTATCGAGGACTTTAGCAAAAATGATAACTTCGTGGGACGCCATGCCGGATCAGGTCACGCGATTTTTGTATATCGCGCAGCTTTCTATCCCAAAGGAATTGGAGGAACGCTTTGCCGAGCTTTACGATAGGGAGCACATCCCCTCGTTGATGAAAGTGCCGGGCGTGCATTCTTGTGTTCGTCACAGACTCGTCTGGAGCGATAGCGAGCAGATGCCGGAATACCTCGCGGTCTACGAGGTCGACCATGCTGACGTTCCGAAGTCGGATGCCTGGCAAACGGCATCGAATCACGGTGATTGGGTGACAGAAATCCGGCCACATCTGACGGTTCGTCGGCACGGCGTGTTTGAAAAAATCAGGGAATTCGTCCCGCGGTGAATTGATTAGATAATAATTTTTGACCCAGCCGTACGGTGCTTTTGAATCAGATGCCAGTTCGTGTGAAGCAATGCGCCTGCGCAGGCAGCTTTAGCTCCACTTCTGATTCCATCGGGAGTGAAATGGCTCAAGAGGGAAGCTGAATGCTCTCATATGGAGAATAGCGTTGAGCGAGGATGAAAGACGAATCCTGAAGCGAGATCGGCACCCGCATATCCTCAAGCCAATCAGGTTTCGTGGGGTTGAAGCGAAAAATCGTATCATGCTGTCGCCGATGTGCCAGTATTGTGCGACGGACGGAATGCCGGATGACTGGCATTTGGTCCATTTAGGTTCTCGCGCTGTAGGCGGTGTTGGTATCGTTTTCACCGAAGCCGTTCATACGGAGCCGCGTGGACGCATCACCAAATATTGCCTGGGTTTATGGAACGAGCGGCAGCGTGACGGATTCGCACGCATCGCCGCTTTCGTTAAGGGGCAGGGCGCTGTAGCTGGCATCCAGCTCGGGCATGCTGGTCGAAAAGCGTCGACTATGCGGCCGTGGGAAGGTTCAAAGCCGCTGTCGGCCGAAGATGGTGGATGGTCCGTCATCGGCCCGAGTGCGCTTGCTTTTGCCAAGGGATTCCCGACACCGGCAGTGATGAGCAGGTCGGATATTGATGAATCCGTCGCGGCAATGGCTCGATCGGTGCGATATGCGCGCGAGGCTGGCTTTCAGGTTGTCGAAGTTCATGCGGCGCATGGTTATCTGATGCACCAGTTTCTCTCGCCTCTGAGCAATCGTCGTAGCGATGAGTATGGCGGCTCATTCGAGAATCGAATTCGTCTGCTGATGGAAACCATCGACGCTGTCCGAGCCGAGTGGCCAGATGACTTGCCGCTCTTCGTGCGTATTTCGGTAAGCGATCACGTCGAAGGCGGCTGGGATCTGGAGCAGAGTATTGCATTGTCTCGCCGTTTGAGGGCGCGTGGCGATGTCGATCTGATCGACTGCTCAAGCGGTGGTAACGACCCACGCCAGACGATTGCGATTCATCCGGGCTATCAGGTTCCGTTCTCGGAAATGATACGGCGCGAGTCCGGCATGCCCACGGGTGCGGTGGGCCTGATCAATGGCGCGGATATGGCCGAGCAGATTGTTGCCAACGGGCAGGCAGATCTCGTGGTGCTGGGTCGCTCGTTGATGGCGGAGCCTTATTGGCCATTGAAGGCAGCACGCGCATTGCGCGCCGATATTCAATGGCCGACTCAATATGAACGCTCGAATATCTACTGAAACATCGATGCTTCAGCGGGGAGTTTGTCTACGTCGCAGCCTACCGAAAGGAGAGGGTTTCTGTTCCGACAGGCAGAGAGATCGTGCGCTCATTCAAATTGAACAATACTCATGTCTATCGTGGAGGAATGCTTATGAGGACGACTCTAACGGCAGTCGCGGTCCTGCTGCTCGCGGGAATAGGTAGCGCGACAGCACAGGATGCCTATCCGACAAAAGCGGTCGAGATCATCGTGCCGTTTGCGGCAGGCGGTTCGACCGATCTGGGCGGCCGCGTGCTCGCTCAGAAGCTCGAGGCGAAATGGGGCGTTCCGGTTCGCATCGTCAATAAACCCGGCGGCAATACAGTTCCAGCGGTCAGTGAGCTGATGCGGGCAAAACCTGACGGCTACACTCTGCTGATGGACGGCCCTCCGGCCAGTTCGATGTTGGAAACCGTGGTGAAGGACCTGCCGTTCAAGGTTCTCGACCGAACGTTTCTCGGCGTCACGGCCTATACGCCGATGAAGTTCATCGTGCCGTATGATTCGCCGTTCAAGACCCTCAAGGATGTCGCGGCGGCGGTCAAAAGCGATCCTTCGTCTTTCACCTGGACGTCGCTTGGCGGCGCTGGTGCGCAGGACATGACTTTCCGGCAGTTCTTCCAGGCCATCGGCGTTGAGGCGGGCAAGACGCGCGCAATTCAGCTCAAGGGCGGGTCCGAAGCGATCACGATGACGGCTGGAGGCCATGTGAAGCTGGGGGTCGGTTCGTACAGCTCGATAGCGGCGCCACTAAACGCCAAGCGTATTCGTCTGCTTGCAGTCGCTGCGCCACAGCGCTGGCCAAACTTGCCGGACGTTCCGACCACGGCGGAAGCCGGCTTTCCGTCGGTGGAAGTTCTGTATTGGATCGGCGTATCCGGTCCACCGAACCTGCCGCCGCATATCGCGAAGATCTGGGATGAGGCTCTCAGCGAGATCGACAAGACCGATGCTTATCGCGAGGGTCTCCTGCGGATAGGCCTGTTGCCGCTGCATGAGAATGCCAAGGCCATGGTGGAGCGTGTCAAGCGCGAAGCGGTGGAAACCAAGAAACTGTATGGTGGCTGATAGCTCCACATTTCTTTTGTGGAATTCGTCAGGACCCGCTGTCCGCCGCGATACGGACAGCGGGTTCGCGTACGGGAGGAGGAAAGCAGCGGCGGATTCCGCGGTTAGTTAGCCCAGAGCTTCTTCACGACTTCTCGTTCCTTGAGAACATAGTCTTGCATTTCTGCGGAAGTGCTCGGAAACGCTATGAGGCCGATATGGGTCAGCCCGCTGACCACTTGTGGGTCCTTGCTCACCTCGGCGATCGCCTTTTCCCATTCCTCGACCAGCAGCGGATCCATCTTCGGCGGACCGGAGAAGCCGATCCATTGCAGGATGACGAGGTCTGGATATCCCGCCTCCGCTGTTGTCGGCACGTCGGGGATCGCTGCGAAGCGTCTGGGACCGGCCACTGCCAGCACACGCAGGCGTTTCGCCGAAACCAGTGTCCCGATACTTCCCCAAAAGCCGACGCCGATCCCGACATGACCTCCGGCGGTCATGTTGATCGCCTCGGAGCCGCCGCGTAGCACGACCGCGCGTGTCTTGTGATGATCGACGCCGATCAGGTTGAAAAGCTTCCGAAAGGTGAGGTCCGTTGTGCCTGGTCCTGAAGTCCATGAGAAGCTCGACGGATCGGCTTTGGCAGCCGCGACCGCATCGGCAAGCGTCTTGAACGGCGAATCCTGGGCGACGACCAGCATCAACGGGGTCTGAGCGGCGAGGCCGAGATAGGTTCGATCGTCCACCTTGAACGGAATATTCCTTGCGGTGATCTCAAGCATCGAGCTCGACCCGGGCCCATCCATCAGCACCGAATAGCCAGTCGGCGAGGCGCCCATGATCGAATTCACCGCGGGAACGGTATTTCCGCCAGGGTTATTAACCACCCGCACCGGGTTGTTCCAGCGTCGCTGCAATGCGTCAGCGAAGACGCGCGCGCCAAGGTCCGTAGAACCACCAGCGGTGAACGGAACGATGATTTCGACCACTTTGGACGGATATTTGTTCTGTGCGTCAGCTGACGTGGCCGTGAGAAGACCCAGCATGATGGCGGCGGGGGCAAGCCGGCAGAGTAATCGATAGTCAGATGGTTTCATGTCGTTTCCTTCCGTTGAACGAATCAATGCTGTCGCTCTTGCTGGCGTTGGGTAATTTGCGCGAGGTCGTTGACGCAAGTGTCGTGCCACCGCCGATCGGTATTTGATTGTTGCGGCGATGGACGGACTGCTTCCTGGAGAAACAACTCGTCGTTTGTGCTGGAAGGAAAATTGCAGTCGCTACGATACGGAGTGTGGCATGAGGCTTGCTACGCCGCAGATCGAGTTATGTCGTGTCGAGGGTCATTGATGGAACGGAATCGAGCTCTTGTGCTAGGCGCAACCGGGGTGGTTGGCCGCAACCTGCTGCAGCATCTCATGACGCTTGGCGATTGGGACGTCATCGCGGCTTCCAGGCGAAGGCCGGATATCGAGGGAGCGTATCGCCATCTTCCGGTCGATCTGCTCGACAAGCGGCAGACCCGTGCGGTGCTCGGCGACAAGCTAGACCTCACGCATGTCTTCTATTCCGCCTATGTCGAGCGGCCGACCCATGCGGAGATGGTGGCCCCGAATATGGCGATGCTTGAGAACGTGGTGGAAGCGGTCGAAGCTACGTCACCGCGGTTGCAGCACATCAATCTGATGCATGGCACCAAGTTTTACGGCAATCATCTCGGTCCCTTCCCAACGCCGGCACGGGAAGACGATGCCCGCCACATGCCGCCGAATTTCTACCACAGCCAGCAGGATTGGGTCGTGGAGCGGCAGAAGGGGAAGACGTGGACCTGGTCATCGGCACGCCCGCATGCCGTGTGTGGCTTCGCGACCGGTAATCCGATGAACCTGGTCATGGTTATTGCTGTCTATGCAGCAATTTCCAAAGCGTTGGGTTTGCCGCTGCGTTTCCCCGGAACGGATGCGAGCTATCGCGCGCTCTATCAATGCACGGATAGTGGCCTTCTCGCCAAGGGTCTGCTCTGGATGGCGCAAGATCCGAAATGCGCTAATCAACCGTTCAACATCATAAACGGTGATCTCATCCGGTGGGAGCGAACCTGGCCGCGTTTTGCCGATTACTTCGGGATGAAACTCGGCGATCGTCAGCATATCAATCTTGTCCAGATGATGAAGGACAAGGGGCCTCTGTGGGATCACATGGTCGCAGAATATGGGCTGCAGCCCGTTCCTTACGAACAGATCGTGCTCTGGAATTACGGAGACTACGTCTTTTCGACCGGATACGATGTCATTTCCAGCACGATGAAAGCCAGGACATACGGTTTCACCGAGTTCTGCGATACCGAGGAAATGTTCATCCGTTATTTTGATGAGCTGCAGGCGAACAGAATCATACCGAAATTCTGAGTGCAGGGCGATGCGGGGCCGCATGAATGATTGTGCGGCACGGAGGGGTGATAATACCGATCCAGCCGTGCGGTCGCCGCAGATCAATGCCGGTAATGGTCTTTACATTCGACGATGAATTACCGGCCATTAAACGGGTCAGGCAGGGGGCGTAAATCCCGGCGGTAGGGTTGTCTTGAACGACGGCTTTTCGGTCATGGGGACGAACCAGGCGGCGAGACGCGGTGCCGTCTTGCGCCAGTCCGCCGTATAGCGAAAATCGAGGTATTGGAGCGCGACGCCGAGCACGAGGTCGGCGCTGCTGAGGCGGCCGCCGACAAGTTTGTGGCTGGGGTCGACGAGACGTTCGAAGGTGGTCAGGATTCTGTCAATCCGTTTCGTCTCGCGATCGAGCACGGTTTTCATTTGCGCGACATCCGGTTTGCGCAGTTCGACCGTGCGGGTCGCCGTCGCGTCGATCATGCCGTTCGCCAGCGCTTGCAGACGCAGGACCTGCCAGCGCCATTCGCCGCTGCTGGGGATCAGCCGCTGCGCATCCGGTAGTAAGCTATCCAGATATTCGATGCACAGATTGGATTCGAATAGCGGCGGGCCCTGGTCAAGCACCAATACCGGCACTTTGCCGACCGGAGCAAGGTCAAGAAGCGAGGGCTCAGGATTCCAGGCGTCGACTGTCGTGAACTCGTAGTCGTGGCCGGTTTCTTCAAGATAAACACGGACCTTGCGTACGTAAGGGGATGTGGTGGAGCCGATCAGTCGCATGATCACCTGCGGGAGTGACAATAACGCGTGAGCGCGAAGAGAAACGGACGATCATACAGAAAGAGCCGGACGCTGCATGTGCAGCGGCCGATATTACGATTTACTGCACAAAATAGAGCTTCTGAGTTTCGGCGCGCTCCTTGGCGACACGTGCGGCCATATCCTTGGCGTTGAAGTATGAGGCGAGCAGGCCGGCATGCAGCAGCTTTTCCTGAACGGCCTTGTCGGCTACGACGTCTCGCAGTGCTTCGTCCCAGGTTTTGACGATGTGCGGCGGCAGATTCGGTGGGCCCGAAATGCCGATCCAGTAAAGCACCTCGACGCTCGGAAACCCGGCTTCTGCCGCGGTCGGCACCTCCGTCATGTTCGGCCATCGTTCCGGCGCAGCAGTAGCGACGACACGCAGCTTTTTTGCCGAGAGCGGCGCGGCGATGGCACTGTAGGAGCCGACGCCGAGCTTGACGTGGCCACCGGCGGTCATCGTGACTGCTTCAGAGCCGCCCTTGAGCGCAACCGATCGCGTTTTTTTCACGTCGACATTGGCGGCAGCGAAAAGTTGACGGAACGCCATGTCCTGTGCGCCGGCTCCGCCGAGTGATGTCCAGGTGAAGTCTCCCGGGTTCTTTTGCAGTTCAGTGGCGATATCTCTCAGCGTCTGCAGTGGTGAGTCATAGGGGACGATAAAGTTCATCGGCGTGTAGGCCATGATTGCTACGAAGGTGCGATCTGTCACCTTGAAGGCGAGATTCTTGACGACCGTGTCGAGCATCGAGCTCTGTGGCGGGCCGTCGACCAGCAGGATGCTGCCGTCAGGCCGTGCCGTCATCACATCGTTGACTGCGGGAACGGTATTGCCGCCCGGCTTGTTGACGACCTTGATCGGCACTTTCCAGCGTGCTTCGAGCGCCTGGGCGATGACACGCGCGCCGGAATCGGTCGATGCGCCGGCTGCGAACGGCACGATAAGTTCGACCGGCTTTGTTGGATACTTCTCTTGTGCAGACGTCGGCAGAGTCGTCAATAACCCTACTGCAGCTGCGACGGTCCAGGTAATCGCTTTCACCGTCTTTCTCCTCCAAAATCGGGATTTCCTGACAAGATATTCTGGTATGAGGACGCTCAGGCTTCGTTGGTGCTTTCCCGGATCAGATTGGCAACGGCCCGTGATCGCCGCTTGAGATAAGTGGTGACGATCAGGACCAGTGCTGTGGCGATAACCAGCGCCAATGGGATCGGTCGCTCGATAAAGACCATCGGCGTCCCGGTCATGGCGATGGACTGGCGGAGTGCCTGTTCGAACATCGGCCCGAGCAGGAAACCGAGCACCAGCGTCGAGACCGGCATGGAGAGCCGCCGCATGATGTAACCGATGATGCCGAACAGAACTGCGACCCACACGTCAAATAGGGTATTGCGCGGTGCATATGCGCCGAGCACACAGATGATCAGAACGACGGGCCCCAGGATGCTGTAGGGAATGAGGCAGATACGGGCCCAGAGACCGACCAGAGGCAGGTTGAGCACGATGAGTGCCGTATTGGCGATAAGCATGCTGCCGATCACCGTCCAGATCAGCAGCGGCTGCTGTTCGAAGAGCATCGGACCAGGCGTCACGCCACTGATCAGCAACGTGCCGAGCAGGATTGCCAGTGCGGGGCTGGTTGGAATGCCGAGCGCCAGCAGCGGAATAAAGCCGGCCATCGCCGTGGCATTGTTGGCGGATTCCGGGCTAGCCACGCCCTCGATCATACCGGTGCCGAATTTTTCCGGCGTCTTGGAGATCTGCTTCTCGACGTCATAGGCAAGATAAGCTGTGAGCGCGGGCAGCATGCCGGGCAGCAAGCCAAGCACGAAGCCGATCACCGTGCCACGAATGGCTGCGAACATGCCGCGAACGAGTTGCGCGCCACGTGGGATCATCGACCACCACGATCCCAGCTTTCCGGTGAAGATTTTTGTGATCTTCTCGTCGACGCTGGTGAGAACCTCGGCAATGCCGAATAGGCCGACCAGCACTGGAATGATGTCGAAGCCCTTCATCAGCTCGATGGTGCCGAAATTCAGCCGCTGTGTGCCGGTCAGGGGATCTGTTCCAACAGTTGCGAGCCACATGCCGAAAACACCGAGCGCAAGGCCGCTGAGCAACGATGAGCCGGCAAAACTGATCAGCGCCGTCATGCTGAACAGGACCAGGCCGAAATATTCCGGAGGCCCGAACTGTAACGCCAAGCCGGCAATCTGCGGCCCGATGAGTGCGATCGCCAGCGTGCCGACGATGCCGGCAAGGAACGAGCCGATTGCAGCTATAGCGAGAGCTTGCCCTGCCTGCCCGTTCTTTGTCATGGGGAACCCGTCCTGCGCAGTAACAATGGACGAGACTTCGCCAGGAATGTTCATCAGGATCGCGGTAGTCGATCCGCCATACATCGCGCCGTAATAGATGCCTGCCATGATGATGACCGCACCATCGGTCGGTAGATACAGTGCGACAGGCAGCAGGATTGCCATTGCCGAGGCCGGCCCGAGACCCGGCAGGACGCCGACCAGCGTCCCGAGCAGGCAGCCGATCATGGCGAAGCCGATATTGGCGAACGTCAGCGCGTTGAGGAGGCCGTCAATGATCCCGACATTCATTATACAGGTCCTTAGAGCGCCTTGTGGAAGTCGGATGCGCGATGGAAGTCCGAGATCGGCAGATAGAGTGCTTCCTGCGCGCCCGTGGCGGCGTTGCTTGGGCGCCACGATTGCGGCAGTTCGCTCACCGGCAGCAGGCCGATCATCTCGGTATGTTTGTCCAGGCCGGTGATGGCGAGCCACGCCATGTTCGGATGGATGAAGGCAAATGCTTTTTGCGCCGCCGCGGTCTCTTCTTTACCCATTCCGTCGAAGGAGACGACGTGCAGCGCGCCTTGTGGAGAAACGGAGAAGCTGTCTTCGACAATTTTTGCTCCGTCGAACAGGTCGCGACTCCAGTCGACGATGTAGGGTTTCCATTCGAAGAAGCCCCAATCGGACGTGTATTCTTTTGTCGTGAATGCCTCGGGCGACTCGATGATCCAAAGCGCAAGATAATTGCGGCCGGTGCCGTCAGAGCGTCGGAAGCGCTGGGTGGAGCGAAAATACGGCTTGGACAGCATCTGACCGATCTTTGGGCCGCTGTACCAGTCGTTCCAGAATTGCTCCTTGGCGGGTTCTGAGAAGTTGCAGCGCACAATATAAGCGAACATCGTTGGGATTTCCGTCACTGAGTGGATTGTTCGAGGCAGCGCTTTTTGAACTTGTCGTGGCAAGTCCTATGCCACGGGGAAAATCCGGTGACTTCCGACGGGGTGCGACCGTCAACTGTGCATGGTGACGACATCCCGTTCCGGGGTCCTGTTCGTAACGGAGACAGGTCGTCGTGTCGTGCAAAAAAACATTGGGTATTCTCACCTGATCGAGCACGCTTATCGCGTTGGCACGGCGCTTGCGATGTGTTCGATTGCGTGATTGGAGGGACGATTTATGTGCATCGCAGCATCGTAGACGATGTTGCTGCGGCGCACGGTAAGGTCGTCGCGAAGCCAGAGGGTGTATGATGACGCTTACGCGTATCCAGGGCCTGCTCTTCATCCTGTTGGGTGTCGTGTCGTCCTACGACAGCTGGCGTATCGTCTCGAATGTGCGCCCGACGGGCAATTTCGATGCGGTCGGGCCTGACCGTTATCTTCTCGGTCTCAGCGTCATCATGATCGTGGTTGGTGCGCTTCTGGCTGCGCGTTCGTCCGCCCAGGGTGGCAGCGTCAGCGTTGCCGAACTGTTTCGTTGGCCTCCACCTCATTTCGTCTCGGTTCTGGTGATCGTTACTGCGTTCGTTTGGTTGATGCCATATATCGGTTTCACCTTTTCGTGCCTGCTGTTTTTCCTCACGGTCTATAGGCTGCTCGGCGAGGCTTCGTGGCCGCGCATCGTCGTCCACGCGGTGCTCACAACGGCTTTCATCTATGTCATCTTCATCTATTTCTCCGACATGTCGTTGCCGAAATCGCCGCTTGGCTTCTGATCGTTTGTTCGTATGGGATGTTCCGCTCGATGAATGTCATGGACACGAACAAGATCGACCTGCGGGAGACGCAGATCGAGGGACTGAGCCGCAGTCTGTGCGAACATGTTGCGATGTTGCGGTATGAAGACCTGCCGGTTGATGTCGTCCACAATGTCAAATTGCTCCTGCTCGATACGCTCGGCATCATCGCTGCCGGCCGAACCGCTCCCGGTATCGATATCCTTCACGCGCGTCTGCAGCGGTGGGAAAAGACCGGCACTGCCACCGCGCTGAAGGACAAGCTGCGCCTTTCGCCGCCCAATGCCGCACTTGCCAATGGCGCGGCCGCTCACGCTCTCGATTTCGACGATATCCATGATGAGGCTCGCGTTCACACCTCATGCGTCCTTGTGCCGGCGCTGCTTGCTAGTGCGGAAGATCTTGGCGGCGTCGCCGGCCGTGACTTTATCGTTGCGATGGCGGTCGGCATCGAGGTGAATGCGCGGCTCGGTCTAGCTTGCTTTAACTGTCTCGGTCATGGCTGGCACCCCACCATGGTGATGGGTGTCATGGCAGCCGCGGTCGCGGTGGCGCGGCTTCTGTCATTGGACGTGGACAGGATGCTCGGTGCGCTCGGTTTTGCGCATCATCTGGCATCCGGTTCTGCGCAGAGTATCCTTGATGGCGCGCTGACCAAGCGCATAGGACCGGGCTTCGCCGCGCATGCCGCGGTGATGGCGGCTTTCCTGGCCTCTGACGGGTTGAGTGGCCCGAGTCGCCCCTTGGAAGGGAAAGCCGGCCTGTTCCTTTTGCAGGAGCGCGGCGAAGTGCTTCCCGACCGGCTGCTGCAGGACTTTGGTCGACACTGGGAAACCATGCGCTACGGCTTCAAGGCGTTTCCCTGCTGTCGCTGCTGCCACAGTACCATCGATGTTGGTCTCAGGCTCCATCAGGATGGTATCCGTCCCGAGCAGGTGGAGAGCGTAGAGATTGCGCAACCATCTGTGAATTTTCGCACGGTTGGCCTGCCATATGATGCGAGCCGCGATTCGGTCGTCCATGCGCAGTTCAATGCGGCCTATTGTTTTGCCCGTGCGCTGCAGGATGGCAGGGTCGATCTGCATACCTTCCAGCGGCCCCAGATAACCGATGCATCCATCGCGGCGCTAACCAGACGCATTACGGTGGTGATGGATCCGGCAATGGATCCGATCGCCATGGGGCCGGTACGTATCACGCTGCGATTGCGCGATGGCCGAAACGTGGTGAGGGAGGATTCGGTGCTTCTCGGTGGCCCGGACGCACCGCTGCCGGACAGTGCGCTGATCGAGAAGTTCCGCTCCTGTCTTGCAATCGGCGCCGGCGCCGACGATGCGGTTGCTGACCGGCTGGCGACATTGGTGATGACCCTTGAGGAGCAGAAGGATGTGGCTGAAATTGTCGCTGCATTCCCCTGATAACCGATTCAGGTCGGCAAGGCGCACATATGACATGTCGTCACCTTATCCAACGCCTGTTCGCTTCCTGCAAAGTTTTCCTGAGATGACCCGCCCCCGAGGTATTCGGCACTTGTGAGCTGTAGGCGGGCCATGACGTTAGCACCTCAATCTGTTGCATCTCGAACAGCCACATCGCGTACCGTTGTGGTTGTCGGCGGCGGGCTGGCTGGCCTGTGTGCCGGTGTACGGGCGCAGGAACTCGGCTTGAACGTCCTCCTGCTCGAACAGGGGGATGGCGAGAGCTATCCGTGTAATTCCCGTTATTCCGGGGGGATCGTCCATATCGGCTTTCATGATCCTCACCGTCCCAGTGAGCAACTGATGGACGTTATCCATCGTCTCACAGGCGGCGATGTTGATCCGGATATTGCCGATGCGATCGCCTGCGATGGTCGGCGTCTCCTGCGGTGGCTCCAAGGGCATGGGACACGCTTCATGCGTTTCAACTTCAAGGAAGGCTACAAGTGGAGCATGGCTCCGCCGCGTCGCCGCATTCCTGGCACTGACTGGCAGGGCCGAGGGCCTGACGTGACCTTGCGGCGATTGGCTGCGACCTTTGTCGGCAGTGGTGGTAGTCTTTCACTGCGCACCAGAGCATACGCATTGGTGATGGAGGAAGGGCGCTGCGTCGGTGTCCGGGCCGAGTGCGGTGGACAGGAGAGGGTCTTTCGCAGCGATTTTGTCATCATCGCCGATGGTGGTTTCCAATCCAGCCCCGAGTTGTTCCGCGCCAATATCGGCCCTCACTTTGAGGCCGTGTTTCAGCGCGGTGCGGCGAATGCGCGTGGTGACGGCATCCGCATGGCGCAGCAGGCCGGTGCGGCGCTGACACGCTGCGACCGTTTTTATGGTCATCTGTTGCATCGGGATGCCCTTTCCAACCCGAAATTGTGGCCCTATCCGCAGGCGGATGAACTCGCGGTCGCCGGCATCGTCGTCGACAATCAGGGGCGCCGTCTGTACGACGAGGGCATCGGCGGCATCGGCCTTGCAAACATGCTGGCCTCGCGTGCGGATGTCTCGCCGGTCTTCACCGTGTTCGATGCCAAGGCGTGGGACGGTCCGGGCCGTACCGCGCGCATTCCGGCTAATCCATTGATGGCCAATGCAGGAGCGACGCTGCACCGCGCGGGTACCATTCGTGCCGTGGCCGAGAAAGCCGGCATCGACGCCGACAGACTTGTAGAAACGGTGGTCGACTATAACGCCGCGCTGGTCGACGGCCGCGCCGGCACATTGCACCCGCCGCGGGTGCGGGGCATCGCACCGAAGCCTCTCGACACGCCACCCTATGTCGCCTTTCCGCTGCTTCCCGGCATCACCTATACGATGGGGGGCCTGTCGATCGATGGCCACGGCGCGGTACTCTGTTCCGATCGCGCGCCTATTCCCGGTTTGTTTGCGGCCGGTGCCGTCACCGGAGGACTCGAGGGCGGCAATTTTGCTTATGTCGGCGGGCTGATCAAAGCCGGGGTATTCGGTCTGCGCGCCGCTGAACGAATTGCCGAACAGGCGAACGCGTGAGAGAGCGCAATCCGGTTTGGAGAGAAATATGGATGCGATGAAGGACTATCCGACGCTGGCTCTGATCGTGCGGTATGGGAGGCTTGGTGCGTCGACGTTTGTACTTGTGGCCGCGGCCGTCACGCTGTGGGTTACATTGCCGCTGGGAGTTTTTCCTGCCGTGGTCATTTCCGCGCTGGTTGTATTTGCCGGCGGCATCCTAGCCATGAGTTATGTCGAGATCGTGCGACTGATCACCGAAATGCTGCTGCCACAATAGGCCGTCTGCCGGAAGGGCGTGTTTTTCTTTGGACGATCATGTTCGTCCAGGGGAACGATTCCCGGCTTCGTCATGAAGCCTTTCTCTGCTCGAAGAACTTATCTTTGACGCCACCAATTTTATGGGGCGAAGATTGATAGCCGGGCGCGATTACATTTCCTGGAATGATTTCTTTGCGGCATCCCGCGCATTCGCGACGTGGAGCCTTGCTGCCTCTCTCGCCTTCTCGGGATCTTTCTTCTTGATGGCGGTGAAAATCGCGTTCATTTCCTCATAGCTTTTTCTCGAACGCCCGGTCAGTGACATCGATTTGGCACGCAGAAAGTTAATCCGCGCCAGCAAACTCTCCAGTAACTGCTCGATGATCTGATTGCCGCAGTTGCGCAAGATGATGGCGTAAAATTCGGCGGTCGTTCGAATTCTTTCCCCCGGGTCGTCCATCCTGGTTGCCTTCCGGAAGGCTGCCAGTGCGGCCGACAGCGCCGCCACATCGGGTGCGTCGATGGATACCGCACAGCGTGCCGCCGCCTCGCCCTCCAGGAGAGCCCGGACGTCGTAGATTTCCTCTGCGGATTTCCACGACAGCACCGGAATTTGCGGGCCGCGATTGGGGACGATTTCGATCAGTCGCTCGGCCTGCAGGCTGCGCAGCGCTTCACGCAACGAGGGGCGGCTAACGCCTAAAGAGGCGCACAGGTTTGCTTCGACCAAGCGATCGCCAGGCTGAAACATGCCAGACAGAATCGCATCCTTGAGCTTTTCAACCGTTCCTTGCTGCACGGTCTTGGTGTTGACGCGCAGGTCCAGTTTGGGCGGCATGATCTGATCCGGACTCATGAATGAGAGAGAGGAATTATGCGGACGTAATTGCGCAGCAGGATTGTGACGACGCAGATTTGCGTTGGTTCAATCGCACAGTCTCCGGCGTGAAACCATTGCCATCAGGCGGACCCCCCTGGTGTTTATGTTCGGCTTATGCCGAACGTGGCACCGTCTGGGTATATTTTATTTTTGACAGATTGTCAGGCAATTTGCTTGACTGACATTTGTGGCTGTGTTTCGCTTGAGAGCGAAGGGCAGGCGATGCGGGGGAGCCCGTGCGATCTCGGTATTTTGCGTATTTTGCGCGATGGCCAGCCGATCTTTGGCTGGGGGAGTGCCTGTCTGCGTAGCGGAGTGCAGGATCAATGCTGTCGGATGTTTCATCGCGCTCGCAGGATTCGATCCGCGAGCATCGAATCCGGACCAGTCGCATCGCGCTCAATGCGCGGGAAGTCGGACAAGGGCCGGTGGCGATTTTCATGCACGGGATCACGGCTGTTGGCGCCGTGTGGGACCCGGTTCTCGACAAGGTCAAGGGGGCGTTGCGCGCTGTGGCGATCGATCAGCGCGGTCACGGCCTCAGTGAAAAGCCAGCGTCGGGCTATGCGGCGAAGGATTTTAGCGAGGATGTCCTCGCGTTGATCGAGATGCTCGGCGGCGGCCCGGCCATCCTCGTTGGGCACTCGCTTGGCGCGCGCAACGGCGTCGTTGCCGCGACTCTGCGACCCGATCTTGTCAGGTGTGTGATTGCCATCGATTTCGCGCCTTACATCGAAACTGAGGTGCTCGATACGCTGGCGGTGCGTGTGAACGGCGGTGATCGCGCATTCGCTTCGCAGCAGGAGGTCGAAGACTATCTTCAGAACAGATATCTGAAGTTGCCGCCGGACGCTGTGCGGCGTCGCGCCGAGCACGGCTATCACGCGGTGGGAGGCCACATCCGGCCGCTTGCCGATCCGGGTGCCATGTCGCAGACCGCAGACGGTCTGCGTGACGATCTCGAGCCGGCCTTCAGGGCGGTAACTCGTCCCGTCCTGCTGGTGCGCGGGGCGCAAAGCAAGCTCTTGTCCGCCGAGGCTTTTGCGAAAACGCAGCAATTGCGGCCGGATATGCCGACGCTGGTCGTCGAGGATGCGGATCATTACGTCCCAGAAGAAGCGCCGGATGTCATCGCAAATGCCATCCTGGACTTCGCCCGCAAACATTGAACGCGCCGTGATGCGCCCATGCCCTGGTCAAACCCGGTGAAAGAGGAGGTCGCATGCCTGCCTGTCGCGGCTTTTGCTGTGAGGCGATCAGGCGCCGATCGTGGCCGGGCTTGTCGTCGGTTCGCGGGGGTTCCGCCTGACATGGCTGTGCTGGCCGAAATTCCCACGATTGTGAAGAATATCGGTGGCGTCGTTGTCGCCATCCTGCTGTGGGAAGCGGTCCGGATGTCGGGGTGGGTTGATCCCCGAGATCTTCCCTCGTTCTTCGCTATCGTCCGATCCGCTGTGGACGGCCTCTCAGGCGGCGATCTGTCGTGGGCCGTGCTGGCAACCATCCTGTCGTGGGCGCCCGGGCTCCTGCTTGCCGTCGTGATCGGCATTGCGGCCGGCGTTGCGCTGGCGCTGCTGCCGCGTCTCGAAAGCGCTACGCGGCCGTTGCTCGAATTCCTTCGGCCAATTCCGTCGGTGGCATTGATCCCTGTGGCGCTGCTGACGCTCGGCGTCGGCATGGAAATGCAACTGGTGATGATCGCGTTCGCCAGTGTGTGGCCGATCCTGTTCAGCACCAAGGCAGGCGTCGAAAGTGTTGACCCGCGCTATCGGGAGACCGGCCGGGTTTTCGGTTTGGGGACGGCTTCCCAGATTGTCCGTATCGTATTGCCCAATGCGCTGCCATCAGTCGCAACCGGAACGCGCACCGCCTCGGCAATTGCTCTGGTGCTGGCGATCACGGTGGAAATGCTCACCGGCAGACCAGGTATCGGATTCTATCTTCAGAATGTCCGTCTCAACGGGCTGGTGACCGAGATGTGGGCGGCGATCCTCGTCACCGGCGTCCTCGGTTATCTCGTCAATGCCGCCTTCATGACGCTTGAGCGCCTCACGCTGCCCTGGAGCCCGGAAAATCGTGGTCACTAGCTCCGCGCGCATCGTTTCCCTCGTACTGCAGATCGCGACCATCGCGAGCCTGGTGCTTGTCTGGCAGTGGGCCGCGCTGAGCCATCCGGCGCCGTATCTCCCGCCGCTGGAAGCCATTGCTAGGGGGTACTGGCGCCTGGTGCAGGGCGACCTGTTGTTCGTTGCCGTGCTGCCAAGCCTGTACCGGCTACTGGTCGGATTTCTTGCCGCCGTCGTGCTCGGGGTGATTGCCGGCCTTGCCATCGGCTATCTGCGTGCGCTCGATCCGTGGGTCCGCCCGATTTTGGAATATCTGCGGTTCATTCCGGCGGTAGCGATCCTGCCGGCGGCTTTGCTGTTGCTCGGGCCGACCGATGCGATGCGCATCTTTGTCATCGCCTTTGGATCGATCTTCCCTGTTCTGCTGGCTGCAATCGACGGTGCGCGTCGTGTCGATCCCACGCTGCTTGATGTTGCCCGTGTCAACGGCCTGTCAACTGTGCAGCAGATCGTGCGCGTCGTTATGCCGGCGGCATTACCATCGATATTCGCGGGCATTCGCATCGCACTCGGTCTCGCACTGATCATGATGGTGATCTCGGAGCTGATTGCCGCCGATGATGGCATCGGATTCTATATCCTGCGCAGCCAGCGGCTTTTCCAGACCGCCGGCGTGTACGCGGGCGTTCTCGTCATCGGCACCATTGGCTGGGCGCTCACTGCCGGGCTGCTGGCGTTCGAGAAGCGCGTTCTGGCGTGGCATCGCGGCTGGCGCGGGCTGACAGTCGCAAGCGGGAACGCATGAGGATGGAGGCCGCAGTGAGTGAACCCGTCCTGTTCGTCGACGATATCAGCAAGCGTTATGCGGGGGGCGCTCTACCGGTGCTGGAGGGCGTCTCGTTCAAGCAGAAGCCGGGGGAGTTTCTGGCCATCGTCGGCCCGTCGGGTTGCGGTAAGACGACGATGCTGCGCTGTTGCGCTTCGCTGATGCAGCCCGATAGCGGTTCGGTCTTTCATCAGGGTGAAACGTTTCGCGATCCGCCGTCGTGGCTGTCGATCGTATTCCAGGACTACAATCGCAGCTTGTTCCCCTGGCTTTCCGTTCGCCGCAACGTCGCGTTCGGCCTTCGCGATATGGTCGCCAGCGAGCGTGAACGCCGCGTTGGTGAAGCGTTGCGCGCGGTCAATCTCGAACATGCCGCCGATCTCTATCCCTGGCAATTGTCGGGAGGCATGCAGCAGCGCTGCGCTCTCGCGCGCTCGATCGTTGTCGAGCCGAAGCTGCTGATGCTCGACGAGCCGTTTGCATCGGTCGATGCCCAAACCAGGATCGATCTGCAGGACATGGTGATGGACATCTGCAGGAAGATGTCGCTGTCGACGTTGCTTGTTACGCACGACATCGATGAAGCCGTCTTTATGGCGGATAAGGTTGTCGTTCTTTCGACACGGCCGGCCCGCGTGGTGGAAGAGATCACGATCGATCTGCCACATCCGCGCGATCAGTTGACCACCAAGGAATCGCCGGAGTTTTTGCGGCTGCGCCATCACGTTTTCACGTCGGTGCGACGACAGGCACAGAAGAACGCATCATAACAACAGTACAGGGAGAACGATAGGATGATATCCAGAACCTTGATGGCGGCGATTGCCGTATTGGCGGCCGCGGGAGCTGTGGCCCTGGCTCCCGCCGGTGCGGCGCATGCCCAAGATGCCGGAGTGACCAAGATTCGTGTCGGATACATTCCGATCGGAATTTACTCGTACTTCTGGCGTGCACGCGACGCCGGGTATTTCAAGGACGAGAAACTGGATGTGGAACTGGTGCCGATGGCTGGCGGTGGGCAAATCATTCCCGCGCTTCAGTCGGGCGCGCTTCAGTTCGGCATCTCCGATGCGCTTGGCGTTCTGAATGCGCGCAACGGCGGGATCCCGGCGACTTATGTGTCGTTCAATTTCTCGCAGGCCTCGAGCGATCCGGTCCACGCTGTGCTGACGGTGGATCCCGCGATCAAGACTGCTGCCGATCTCAAGGGTAAATCGGTCGCGACCAATCTCAGCTATAATACCGACTGGACCATGATGCGGGCGTGGCTTCGCAAACAGAATGTCGATCTGAAATCGATCACGTTCCGTGAAATCCCGTTTCCGGACATGCTGCCTGCTCTGCGTAACAACACGGTGGCGGCAGTCGGTGCGACCGAGCCGTTCATCACGCTGGGCAAGGAGCAGGGCGCACGCGTGCTGGGCTATTATTTCACCGATGTCCAATCGCCCGTAGTGTTGTCGGGTATTGTCGGACTGCTGCCTTATGTCGAGAGCAACAAGGATGTCGTAAGGCGGTTCGTCCGCGCCATCAATCGTGCCCTCGACGACTACTCTGATCCTGCGATCGTTCGCAAGACCATCGCTGCGAACACCAAGATCCCGCCGGCTGTCGTCGAGAAAATGGGATTGGGTAAATGGCAGGCGAACGTGCCGCCGGAGCAGATCCAGTTCTGGGTCGATGCGGCCAAGAAGGAAGGCATCGTCAGTTCGACGGCCGACCTCAAGTCTCTTGTTTGGCAGGATAAGTAAATTGAAGCGCGGGGTCTGCGCTGCCGGCGCAGGCCCCGGCTTCTCCCCGATACATTATGCATGGTGACTGGTATGGCTAACATCAATAAGCACAACGGCAAGACGCAGCATGCTGAAATCGCGGGTGCCGGCTTTGCTGGACTGACCGCGGCGGTCGCGCTCCGGCAGCGCGGCTGGAGTGTGCGTTTGCACGAGAAGGGACCGGAATTACGGGCGTTCGGCGCCGGGATCTATCTCTGGCACAACGGCCTGCGGGTCCTCGAAGGCATCGGAGCGCTCGAGGACGTGCTGAACGGTTCGCATACCCCGCCGGTCTACGAGACCTGGATGCATAACAAAAGCGTATCGAGAGAGACTTTTAACGGTCTGCCATGGCGTATCATGACACGCCAGCACTTGCACAATGCCATCGCCAACAAGGCGTTGGCTGAAGGCGTGGAGATTGTCGTCAATTCGGAAGTGGTGGCCGCAGATCCGTCGGGCAGGATCACGCTTGCGTCGGGCGAGGTTCGCGAGGCCGATCTGGTGATCGGTGCCGATGGTGTCGGCTCCAAGGTTCGCGATTCGATCGGCTTCGCGCAAGACCGCTGGATCTCCAAGGACGGATTGATTCGCCTGCTGGTGCCGCGCAAGAAAAAGGAGCTCGGCCACGGCGAGTGGGACAACACCATCGACATGTGGAATTTCTGGCCGCGCGTACAGCGGATTCTCTATTCGCCGTGCAATGACGATGAGCTTTACCTTGGCTTCATGGCGCCGGCGGACGATCCAAACGGATCTCGGGTGCCGCTCAAGCTCGAATCCTGGGTCGACATGTTTCCCTTTCTGGAGCCAGTTCTGGTCGAAGCCGCGAAACATCAGACTGCGCGCTACGACCGTTATGAAACGACCAAGCTCGACACGTGGACGCGCGGCAGAGTCGCTATCATCGGTGACGCGGCACATGCGATGTGCCCGGCGATCGCGCAGGGCGCGGGGTGCGCCATGGTCAACGCTTATAGCCTCGCGCGGGAGCTTGAGGAGATTCCGGATGTCGAGGACGGCATTCGGGCATGGGAAAAACGGATGCGGCCGTTGACCGACCGCTGTCAGGAAATTACCGGCGAATACGCGGCCAATCGCTCGCTATCGCTCGGCAATCAGTTCACCGCGCGCGCCCTGGAAACAGCGCGCTACGACCCCACCAGGCGCGTGTTTTCCTGGTGAGAGGGAACCGCGCCTGCGAGATCCGAACGACACGACAATCCGACTTGTTTCGAACCGACGACGGATTCTGCCTGTCGGGTCATCGCTGGAAATGACGACCTTGTTTTGGAGAGACGCATGAGTGACGAAGCAGACTTGTCGAAAGCCTACGATGTGCGGAGCTGGCACAGCGTCATTCAGGAAATCGCTCATGAGGGCGGTGCGCATGGGCCGGCGCTGATCAAAGCGGCGGTTGCAGTCGTTATCCGTAACCCGTTTTCCGGACGGCACGTCGCCGATCTGTCTCCTCTGACCAAGCCGAGCGCTGCGCTCGGCGCCGCGATGGGCCGTCGCGCCCGGGCGTTGCTTGGAGGGCGCGACGTCCAGAGCTACGGCAAGGGTGGAATTGCCGGCGTCAACGGCGAGCAGGAACATGTGGTGGCGTGCGTCACGACGGTCTTCGGCGACGCGTTGCGCGAGGCGGTTGGCGGCGGGGAAGCTTGGATTTCGTCGGCCACCAAGACAGCGTCGGCAGGATCGACTCTCGATATTCCGTTGGCGCACAAGGACGAGCTCTACATCCGCTCGCACTATGACGCGATTTCGATCGCGGTGCCGGATGCCCCGCGCCCCGACGAGTTGCTGATCTGCGTTGCTGTAGCTTCCGGTGGTCGCGTCCACGCGCGCGTCGGCGGCAAGACCCTCGAAGAGTTCTTGGCTGAAACGCGCGCCTGACGCTCCCCGCGATCTTTCGTTCCTCGACTTTCAATCGGAGACCTCGAATGCCGCTGAATATCAAAGATCTCAAGATCGAGAGCCTCGATTTCGATCCGCTCGGCCGGATGAAGGACCAGCATGCCGGCGACAAGGGGAATGTCATTCCCCGTCTGAGGGTCAGCGGCGTACCGAAAGAAGCCGTCGAGCTTGCGGTGATCTGTCATGATCCTGACGCGCCGCTGCCGCGCGGCTTTACCCATTGGACGCTCTATGCCGTTCCGCCGACTGCAACCGATCTGACGGATGCGCAAAGCAAGTTCCGCGTAGGACCGAACGGTGCGGGACAGCCAGGCTATTACGGTCCGCAGCCGCCTGCCGGCCACGGTCTGCACCATTATTATTTCTGGGTTTATGCGCTCAACACCCGCGTGGAGGGCACGCCGACGCGCGAGCAATTCCTCGAGCGGTACAAGGATAACATCATCGAGCAGAACCGCGTCGTCGGTCTCTATCAGAACTAGCGGTGGCGATGATCCGGGATATCGCGAGTTGCTGTTGATCCGCCCATGGTCGGAAACGTGCCGGTCATGGGTGCTGCAGGCCCTCGTAAAAGGGGGGAGTCAGGCTCCGATCTGACTTGGGGATGAATGGCGCAAAATGCGGCTGTCGAAGGCAGGCAGATCGATGACGCACCTATGGTGTCATGCAGCTGCGGAGATGCCGGATCGATTGCTGTGCACAGGTGATCGGATCCGGATCGTAAACAAACGGCTCGACACCGATGGTCGCGTCATAGCCCAGCGATGCAAGCGTTTTGAGGATCGCTGCGAAGTCGATCGCGCCGCTGCCGGGGCCGCCGCCATCCACCTCGTTGGCGTGCATGTGGACCACATGCCCTGTCGGCAGATAACGCTCCAGCAGTATCGGGATACTGTCCTGCTCGCTTCCCGCCGCGTGCGAACAGTCCAGCATCGTACGAAGCGAAGGAGCCCCGATGGCGTCGACGATTGTGGCGGCGTCCGCGATCGAGGTAATGAAATTGGTTCGATCCGGTGCCAGCGCCTCGATGCAGTAGATCACGCCGGCGTCCGCCGCTGCGACGGCCATGGCTTCGAAATAGGCGAGAGCCCGCGTGCGATCCTCCTTTTCGGAGCCGTCGCGCAGCCGGCGCTGTTGCCCGGAGCCATGTACGAGGTAGCGGCCGCCGAGCTCCGCACAGAGCGCAACCAGGCGTTTGCCGACCTCCATCGTCCGCTCGATCACCTCAGGGGCTTCCGATGTGATCGAGAGGCCGGAGGGCGCCTGCAGCAGCATATGCAGCCCGCTCATCCCCAGGCCGGCGTCGTTGAGTGCGCGTCTGATATTTGATGTGTCGCTGGCACTCAACCGGTGTGGTGATGCGCCAAGCGTGAACGGTGCAAGCTCAAGCGCGTCATAGCCTATTGTCGCCGCGACTGCGCACTGCTCCTCGAACGGCAGGTGACGCAGGACCTCGTTACACAGCGCGATACGCATGCTCATGGCGGGGTCATGGTGCGCGCGCCGCGAAGGCCAGAAGATTGTCGCGGTCGATCTTTGTGCGGACGGTGGCTGGCAGCGCCAGTTCGTCGAGCGCGCGCAGCGTCTCGCGGACGAGAATGGCGCCGCCCTCTGCATCGTAGGGAAAGTCGGTGCCGAACATCACCTGGTCGTTGCCGAAGAAGTCGAGGCCGCAGCGGGTTGCCGCGGCGCTGCCTGACAGCGCGGTGTCGCCATAGAACAGCTTGAAGTAGTCGGAGGGCGCCCGCTTGAGCGGTGGTGGCAGCAGATGCGCGTCGCTGTCGGGGGTCCGGGTGCCCATCTGCTTGCCCCAGCCCTGCGCGATCCGGCCGGCGAAGAAGGGGATCATCGCGCCGAGATGATGGGTGACGATCCGCAGCCGCGGGTGGCGGTCGAACAGGCCGGAGAACACCAGCCGCGCCATCGCTGCGCTGCTCTCATAGGGCCATCCGAAAGCCCACCAGATCTCGAACTTCGACAGCGTCTCTGTCGGGTAATCCGGAACGGTCGGTGCCCTCGCCGGGTGGAGCCAGATCGACATGCCGTATTCCGCGACGGTATCGAAGATCGGGGCAAAGCGCGGCTCATCGAGCGGTGTGCCACGCACGCTGGTGATGATCTGCACGCCGGCGCTGCCCATCTCGGCGAGCCGGTGAATTTCCTTGACCGCGGCATCGGGGTCGAGCAGCGACAGCGCCCCGCACCAGCCGGCGAAGCGATCCGGATGCGCGGCAACGAGCTCGACGAGTTCGTCGTTCATCAGCCGGGCGAGATCGGTCGCGGCGTCGCCGTCTGCAAGGTCCTCGATCGGCGGCAGTGACGGCGTGAGAAACTGTCGGTAGCCGGAGAATTGATCCATTATCCGGAACCGCTCATCGAGATCGAACAGGCTGCGCAGCGTCAGCCAGCGCTTCAGCCGGCCGGAAGCGGAGCCAAGCGTTTCGAGCCTGGCGAAATAGCGCCGGGGCAGGATGTGCGTCCAGGCATCGATATATTCGGTCATGAAGCGTCCAGCATGACTTCGTAGACCTGCGCGTGGCCGGTCCGATCGGAGGTGAAGACGATCCGCGAATTGTCTGGCGCAAAGCGCGGATGAGGGTGGGTATGCTGCGCGGCGTCGACCGTCACCGGGCCGTCGTTGTAGGGGAACGGATGTGCCCAGTGCGCGCCTTGCGAACTGGCCTGCGACAGGCAAATCAGCTCGGCGGGGGCATCGCCTGTCACGCTGAAGCGATGC
Organism: Pseudorhodoplanes sp.; assembly: GCF_035565795.1. Lineage (GTDB taxonomy): Bacteria > Pseudomonadota > Alphaproteobacteria > Rhizobiales > Xanthobacteraceae > Pseudorhodoplanes. Next base: position 70,312 of record NZ_DATMRV010000252.1, on the reverse strand, counting down.
AGGCCCCGGTCGGGGAAATTCGTGTCGCAGATGAAGGACGTGCCGGCCGGGTCGCAGGCCGCGTGCCACGCCGGAAAATCCGTGATGCGGCGCACCGCCCCGGTGTCGAGCGAGATCGCACTCATGCCGTGCGGCCAGTCGACGAAGGCCACTTCGCGGCGGCCGGGGATGAAGCTTTCATGCGTCACCCACTGCATCCTGTCCTTGCGTTCGTAGATGCGGCGCGTCACCCCGGCGCGGTTCGTGATCCAGACGCGGTCGGTCAGCGGGCCGGCATAGAGAATGATGTCGTCATCGTCGGGGCAGAATTGCGGATGGCCGATGGTATCGCGCTCCAGAAAGATGCGCGACTTGGCGTTCTGCGTATCGATCAGGACAAAGCGGGAGACTGCGCCGACCTTGACCGGCACTGCCCACCAGCGTCCGTTGGCGGATAGTGCTGTGGTGCCCATTGCCGCGCCGACCATACCCTTCTCGCGCATCTCGACATCGCCGAACTCTGCGAGCTGTTCTTCCTGCAGGGTATCGAGATCGGTGCGCCAGGCGCCGGTTCCAGCGGTGTAATAGATATAGTGCCCCTCGAGTGACGGAATGATCGACCAGTCGGCAAGATCTGGACGATCGGTCACCTGCACGAGCGAGCCGTCGGCGCGATCCTCGAAATAGATCTGCGGCTTGCCGGTCCGGAAGGACACGAACAGCAGCCGCCGCATCGCCGTGTCGTAGGCGGCGACAAAGAAGAACGGATGATGGTGGATCGACGGGTGCGACGTGACCTGCCGCACTCGCCGCCCGGTCCGCTCGTCACGAAACTCCCGGCTTTCCGCCGGGAGTCGCTGTCCGATGCTCATCGACGATGTATCCGTTAGATCTTGTAGGCCTTGGCTGCGTCGATGACAGCCTTCCTGTCGAAATTGTTGATCTCGTCGATCAGTTCGTTGGTATAGAGCGGCTTGAAGTCCTTGATGTCGAGCCGCAGGAATTCAGCCTCGCGGTGCAACTCGTCCTCGCTGATTTGGCCGAGCTTCATGTTCGGATAGGGCGGGCGGAACAACTGCATGCGGCGCAGCACTGGTGTCAGCACCGCCTTGATCGCATCGGCTTGCGAGGCGCCGCGTGGCGCCAGTTCCGGATAGGCTTCGAGCAAGACCTTGGCTCCGGCCTGCGGATTGGCGAGGATGAATTCGGACGCTTTGGCGCCGGAGCGCCCGAAGCCGACGGCGATCTTGCGGTTCTTTTCCAGATAATCGCGACGGGCATTGACGAAGAAGCCGCCGATCATCGGGATTTTCTCGGGGCGTGGCAGCATCCGGGTCTTGATGCCGGCGGATTCGATTTGCCCGAAACCGGTGTCGAAATAGGCGAGCGCGTCGATAGCGCCGCGTTGCAGGGCGACACCGGCGGTCACGCCTTCGCCGACCGCCAGCCACTGCACATCCTTGTCGGGATCGATGCCGAGTGTCGCGACCGCGGCGCGAGAAACCGGATAATCGGTCGTGCCAAGTCCCGACACGCCGATTTTCTTGCCGCGCAAGTCGCCATACGACTTGATCGGCGAGTCCGGCAGAACGGCGATATCCCACTTATAGGGATAGGTGTATTCGTAGAAGCTGACGATCGGTGGCAGTTGCTTCTTGGCGTAAAGCGGCAGCGCGAAGCTGTAGGCGCCGACGCCGAACTGGAAATCGCCCTTGTCGAGGCCGGCCTGTACATTGGCGATCGCGCCGGTCGGTATTGGCTCGATGCTGAAGCCTTCCTGCTTATTGTAGCCGAGCGCTTCGCCGATCACCATGTTGATAGTGGTCGCATTCATCGACTTTGTGCCCATGCCGAAGCGCAGCTTCTCGCCGGTTTGCGCGTGCGCGAAGCGCGGCCGGGTCGTGGCAATCGTGGCGGCAACGGCGCCGAGCGTGGCCATGACCTGGCGACGGCTCAATCTCGAAATGTCCTTCATGTGAAACCTCCCTGTTGAATGGCTTGCGACAAAATTCCTGCCGTTTGTTCTTATCGTTGATCTGCATGCGCTCCGTATGATCCGCGCCGCCTCACTTGTGACGGTCGGACCAGTGAACCACGCGGTGTTCGGTGAAACGGATCAGCAGATGCAGCGCGATGCCGACTACCCCGAGGATCACCAGCGATGCGAAGACCCCGGCAATATCGGTCACCGCCTGCGCCTGGGTGATGACCACACCGATGCCTTCTTGGGCGCCGAGAAATTCCGCGACGATAGTGCCGAGCAATGCGTAGACGACACCCATGTCGAGGCCGGCAAAAATATAGGGCGCTGCCGTCGGCAGCTTCACTCGCAGATAGGTTTGCAGGCGCGATGCCGATAGCGCCTTCATCAGGTCGAGGCGCTCCGGTTCGGTCGAGCGGATACCGGCAAAGCTGTTGACCAGCATCGGGAAGAAGGTCAGCAGCGCCGCCATCACCACTTTGGAGCCGTTGCCGAAGCCGCACCAGACGATGATCAGCGGTGCGATGGCGATCTTCGGCAGGCTTTGCAGCGCAAAGGCGTAGGGCATCAGCACGATCTCGACCGGCCGGAATTCCGCCATGAAGGAGCCGAGCAGCAAGCCGAGCGATGCGCCGATGAGGAAGCCGATCGCCGCATGGCTGAGCGTATTCCACAACGGGAGATAGAAGCCGACGCGGCTGTCGATCGGCACTGCGAGCCCCGACCACAGCGCATTGAAGACATTCTCCGGCGAGGGGAGGATGTACGGCGGGACCTGCAGGATTTCGACCGCGGCTTTCCAGATGAGCAGCAGGCCGATCACGCCGGCGATGGTCAGCGCGATATTGTTGATACGATCTCGCCGGCGCTTTTCCGCAAGGCGCTTCGTGGTCTGTTCGGCAAACGAATGGGGAGCGGAGACGTTGACGGTGCTGCTCATGGTCAGGCATCCAGCATGCGGCGGATTTCGCGCGCCAGTCGGATATATTCCGGATCGGCGATGGTCTCGGCGTGGTTGCGCGGTCGTGGCAGGTTGATCCGCAGATTTTCCAGCACCCGGCCTGGCCGCCCTGACATGACGATGACGCGATCGCCGAGGAAGATCGCCTCGCCGATGCTGTGGGTGATCAGCAGGACTGTCTTCTTGCTGGCAAGCCAGATCCGCTGTAGCTCGACATTCATCCGCTCGCGGGTGAGTGCATCGAGCGCGCCGAACGGCTCGTCCATCAGCAGAACCTTCGGATCGCGCGCCAGGCCGCGGACGATAGCCGCGCGCTGCTGCATGCCGCCGGAGAGTTCGTAGGGATACTTGTTCTCGAAGCCCTTGAGGCCGGCGACCTCCAGAAGGACCTGCACGGCGTCTCTGCGGCTCTTGTCATAGCCGCTGCCAACCTGCAGCGGCAGAACGACGTTCTGCCAGACCGTCATCCACGGCAGCAGCGTGGCGTTCTGGAAAACGACGCCGACGGCGTTGGACGGGCCGGTGATCGGTTGACTCCCGAGCGTCATCTCGCCGGCATCCGCCTTGTCGAGGCCCGCGATCAGCCGGAGCATCGTGCTCTTGCCACAGCCAGAAGGGCCGACGATCGAGACGAATTCGCCATCCGCCATCGACAGGTCCATGCCATCCAGCGCGACGACCGGGTCACCGGATATCGTCGAATAGACTTTCACCAGCCCGCGCGCGCGAATGAGCGGAGCGTCGGACGGCGTCGGCGCTGCGCGCCCCGCTTGCACCGCGGGCGACGCGAGATCGATAGTGGCCGACAGACTCATTGCCTCTCCCTGTGTTTCCTCACGATGTGCCGGTTTATCTGGCATTCGATTGTTGCAGCGTCTGGCCGGCGGCACTCAGCGCGCGGCTGAAATCCCGGGCGACCTGCTGGAGCGGCGCCAGCGCTCCGTCGACAAACTGATCGAGCGGCATCCGCATGCTCGGCGCCGCGACGCTGAGCGAGCCAAGCGCGGAACCGCTGCTGTCGAGTGCGGGGACGGCAAGGATGCGCAGCCCCTTGGCGATGTCGCCGTCGGAGACAGCGTAGCCGCGCTTGCGGACCTGTTCGATCTTGCGTTCGATCTGGGCGATGGAAACCTGCATCTCGGGCGTAAGCTTCACGCGGTTGCTTGCTTGCAGCAGGGCGCGAACCTGGTCGCGCGGCATATGCGCCATGATGGCATGGCCGATCGCCGAATAGTAGGCGGGTATGCGCGTGCCCACGCGGACATTGACGCCAAGCCGGATGAGGCCAGCCTGCACCCGCTCGATATAGACGACTTCCGTGTTTTCCAGGATGCCGAAACTGGCCGCTTCGTTCACTGCGCCGACCAGCGAGCGCAGCAGCGGACGCACGATATCGCGCAGGTCCATGCGTGCGATGGCATTGAAGCCAAGCTCGAGCGGCTTCAGCGTCAGCCGGAATTTGCGCGTGTCGGGGATCTTGGCGACATAGCCGAGCATCACCAGCGTATTGAGAAAGCGGAATGCCGTGGCGTTGTCGACGCCGGCGCGGCGCGCCACTTCACTCAGCAGCAGTTCGGGCTGTTCGGCCGTAAATGCCGACAGAACACGCAAGCCCTTGGCAAGCGACTGCACCAGGTTCTTGGCATTCGGTTCGTCGGACATCGGATCTCGGGCACGTTCGTTTAGTTCGGATAACGAACTAAAATTCGTGTAATTGACGTTAGGGAGACAGTGAGCCAGAGTCAACGCTGCGCCGCATCGGCGCATTCACTTCAGACATGCAGAGGCGCGCGTGGAAGGCTCACAGTTCGATACTCACCAGATCCGGCTGTCTGCGGATGTCGGTGGGACGTTTACCGATGTTGCAGCATTCAACGAGAAGACCGGAGAACTCCGGCTCGGGAAAACCCTGACGACCCACAAGCGGCTGGTTGAGGGAATAGAAAATGGCGTGATCAAAGCCGCCTCGTCATTCCGCGATGCACGGCTGTTTCTTCATGGTACGACGGTCGCGATCAATACGATACTGGAACGCACCGGCGCGCCGTGCGCGCTGCTGACGACGCAGGGGTTTCGCGACATCTACGAGATCGGTCGCGTCAACCGGCCGGAATCGTACAATCTGTTCTTCAACAAGCACGAGCCGCTGATCCGCCGCGAGCATCGCTACGAGATTCGCCAGCGCATGGATGCGCAGGGAACGGTGCTGATCCCGCTCGATGATGACGAAGTTCGCGCGATGGCGGCGAACGCCGTCGCTGCGGGCGTGCAAGCGATTGCGATCCTGTTCCTGCACTCCTATGCCAATCCGTCGCACGAGCAGCGCGCCAAGGCGATTATCGAGGAGGCCTATCCGCAGCTCTTCGTTACCGCGTCGCACGAACTGTCGCAGGAATATCGCGAGTACGAGCGCACCTCGACTGCGGCGGCCAACGCCTATGTCGGCCCGCGCGTGCGGCACTATCTCGGCGAGATGGATGCGCATATCGCCGATGAGGGCTTCGACGGCACGTTTCTGGTGGTGCAATCGAGCGGCGGCCTTTTCGATCTCGATGATGCCCGCTCGTCCTGCATCCGGATGCTGGAATCGGGGCCGGCCGCCGGCGTGATTGGTACGCGTGCCTTGTGCGAAAGCCTGGGTCTGTCGAATGCCATCGCCTTCGACATGGGCGGCACCACCGCCAAGGCCGGCGTCATCCACGAGGGGCAGGTGCTGATGACCGGCGGTGCGCTGGTCGGCGGCTATGCGACCGGGCTGCCGGTGCAGATCCCGATGATCGACATTCAGGAGGTCGGCACCGGTGGCGGCAGTATCGCGCGCGTCGAGGAAGGGGCGCTGCGCGTCGGGCCGGAGAGTGCGGGGTCCTCGCCGGGGCCGGTCTGCTACGGGCTCGGCGGACAGGAACCCACGATCACCGACGCCAATCTGGTGCTGGGACGCCTTGGCGCCGACCGCTTTCTCGGCGGCGAGATGCCGCTCGATCTCGACGAGGCGCAACAGGCGATTGCGACGCGCATTGCGACGCCGCTCGGCATCGATCCGGCCGCCGCGGCAGATGGCATCCTGCGTATCGCCGCGACCAAGATGGCGCATGTGGTGCGCTGGGTGACGACGGAACGCGGGCTCGACGCTGGCGAATTCGCGCTCGTTGCCTATGGCGGTGCCGGGCCGCTGCATGCGACCATGGTGGCGCGCGAATTGCGCAGCCGCACCGTCATCATTCCGCGGGCGCCGGGGCATTTCTCCGCCTACGGCATGCTGGTCGCCGATCTGCGGCGCGATTTCGTCAACACCTGGTTCACGCCGCTCGACGATGCGCCGTTCGAGCGGATGGAAGAATTCTATGCCGACATGGAGGAGCGGGGCCGCGAGACGATCTCGCGCGGCCATGCCCGTCTCGAAGGCATCGTGGTCGAGCGTGCCGCCGACATGCGCTATGTCGGCCAGGAACACGCGGTGACTGTCGAACTGCCGGCCGAACTGTTTGCCGGCCAGGATCGCGACGGCATCAAGCAGCGTTTCGATGCCGTCCATCAGGTTCGCTATGGTTTTTCCTCGGCGACGGAGAAGGCGGAGATCGTCAGCCTGCGCTGCGCGGTGATCGGGCTGATGCGCAAGCCCTCGCTCGATCATATTGCCGCCGGCGGGCCGCAGCCCGACGCCGCCGCCTATCGTGGCGACCGTCCCGCCTGCTTTGACGCCGCAGCCGGATATGTACAGACGCCGACTTACGATCGCGCCGGGCTGAAGGCTGGCAACCGGATCGAAGGTCCCGCGCTAATCGAGGAACATGCGTCGACGACCGTCGTCCTTCCCGGTGATGTCGTCACCGTGGACCCGTCCGGCAATCTCGTGATCGAAATTTTCAGGAGCTGAGCGATGGATATCGCAGCCAAGCAGCCGGCGGTTCTCGGCAAGGTCGATCCGGTCATCACCGAAATCATCCGCAATGGTCTCATCGCCGCGACGGAGGAGATGAAGACCAATCTGATGCGTACCGCCTACAACATGATCATCTACGAGGCGCTGGATTTCACCGTCGGTCTGTTCGATGCACAGGGTAATACGGTGTCGATCGGCCTCGGCCTGCCGATGTTCATCCGCGGCATGAGCGAGACAGTCAAGGCCAAGATCGATCATTTCGACGGCGATCTGCAACCGGGCGATATCCTGCTCACCAACGATGCCTATATCACCGGCAGCCATCTCAATCACATGACCTTCACGGTGCCGGTATTCGATAACGGCAAGGTCGTCGGCTACTCGTGCTGCATGGCGCACTGGCCGGATATCGGCGGTACGCTCGATGGTTCGACCACCGATATCTATTCGGAAGGCCTGCAGATGCCGATCGTGAAGATCTATCGGCAGGGCGTTCCGAACGAGGAACTGATTTCGATCATCCGCTCCAATGTGCGCCTGCCGGATCGTGCGATGGGCGATTTCCGCGCCCAGATTGCGGCGGTCAAGACGGGCGAAAAGCGGTTCCTCGAACTGATCCGCAAATACGGGCACGACGCGGTCATCGGCGGCATCGAGGCGATCATGGATCAGAGCGAGGCGGTGACGCGCGCGCGGGTTCGCGAGATCCCCGACGGCGAATATGTCGCGCAGTCGTTCATGGACGATGACGGCATCAGCGTCGGCAAGCATGTGCCGATCAATGTGCGGGTCGTCGTCAGGGGCGACCAGATGACGATCGACCTGACGGAGGTCTCGAAGCAGGTCGGCGGATTCTACAATTCGGGGATCACGGCGGGGCAATCATGCTGCCAGGTGGCGTTCAAGTGCCTGACCTCGGCGCTCGATCTGCCGATCAACGATGGGCAGTTTCGGGCGCTGAATATCGTGCTGCCGCCGGGCCGCGTCGTCAGCGCCCAGAAGCCCGCCGCGATGCGGATGTGGATGACCTATCCGATGACCATCATCGATACGATCTTCAAGGCGCTCGAGCCGGCCATTCCGGAGAAAGTGGCGGCGGGCCATCATGCCGATCTGGTGGTGGCGCGTGTCAACGGCCGCAGGCCGCGGGATAATTCCTTCTATATCTACAGCGGCGGCCTGATCGGCGGCGGCTGGGGCGCCAAGCACAACAGCGATGGCAATAGCGGCGTCATCGCCATCAATGATGGCGACACGCACAACGGGCCCTCCGAACAGGTGGAGGCGAAGTTCCCGTTGATCGTCGAGCGCTATGCGCTGCGTCCGGATTCCGGCGGGGCGGGAAAATATCGCGGCGGTCTCGGCGTTGAGCAGGTGATCCAGGCGCGTCACGACATCCGGTTTTCCTCGCAGATGGATCGGGTCAAGTGCAAACCGTGGGGATTGCAGGGCGGCTTGTCCGGTTTTGGAAACTCGGTTGCTGTGCATCGATTCAACCAGCCTGAGGAACAGCACTTTCCGAACGGCAAGGCCTTCAATCAGGTCATCAAGCCGGGGGACGCCTATATCCTGCGCTCGGGTGGCGGCGGCGGTTTCGGCTCGCCGCTGGAGCGCGATCTCGATGCGCTGCAGCGCGACGTCAACGGTGGCTATGTCTCGAAAGAGGCTGCCGAGAAATATTACGGCGCAGCATTCGAGCCGGATTCGCTGGTCATCGATCGGGCTGCAACCGGCATGCGCCGGGCAGAAATGACAGCGCAGGGGCTACCCGTGGATGAGCCGATCGCGCAGACCATCGCGCCGCCTCCAGGGCATGCCCATGATCATGATCATCGGCATGAGCACCAGCACCTGACGCCGGAGGAGCGCGCGGTTCTCGCCATGTCGCACCGCTGCTGCTCGTGAGGCGGTGGGGCTGCCGAGGCAGATGCTTTACCAGGTGATGTAGAACATCCCCTTGGCCAGGAAGACGATCAGCACGACGTGGCAGAACACGCTGAGATGGATGATCTTGAAATGGCGTGATTTCAGCTTGCCGGTACCGCTGAGCGTCATCGCAGTAATAAAGTGAGCCAGGACGCTGAGTGCCAGGACGATCTTGATCCACAGCAGGGTAGCGAAGCTGCTGGCGAAAGGATGCGCCAGCGTTTCGCGATATTGCCAGGCCATGCTGATGCCGGCGAGATAAAGCACCAGAATGACGAATGGCATCAGTCGCCGGGCGCGCCGGGCGATGGCCAGCTCGACCGTTCGCATGGTTTCGCGACCGACCGGTTTGCGAATGCCTTCGAGGATCAGGACTTCGAAGAACACGGTACCGACGAACATGATCGCTGCGAACAGATGCAGCGTGACCAGAGCGAAATGATCCATGGACATGACCCTGCGTATCGGCGATGTGCCCGGTACGAGCGTTGACCGTCTCGCACGGGAAACGTGCCTGGACAAGAGCAGTTCGGGTTCTGATGTGGATCAGAACGAATCCGCTCTAGCGCCGGCCGCTGGGCAGGGCAATCCGTCCTTCGTCCCGAGTTAGCTGGCATGCGGTTCTTGCCGTGATCGACGTCAGGAGCCGACGCGTAGCGGCGCATGCAGTTTCTTCAGGGTCGAGATGACGCTGAGCGCCGTGATCCGGCCGGTTTTCGGGTTCTCGCTCGGGATATTCTCGATGGTCATATCGAGCCTGGCGGAATCGGCATCGACGACGATCCGGTGCGTGTTGCGGGTAACACCTGGGTCGGCCCAGATTTCCAGCGTCGTTAGGTCCGGTCCGACGCCGGCCAGCGATAGCGCCACGGCGACGTTCAGATTGGCCGGGAAACCGATCGCTGCTTCGCGCGCGCTGCCGACGAAGACGCGCTTCGCCTCTGTCAGCCCGGCGATTTCGATCTTGTTCTCGACGAGGTAGGGCGCGCCCAGCAGCCCGGCGATCGGCTTGCGGGTCTGCATGGTCACCGAATGGATTGTGCCCTGCGCCGCTGCGCCGACGGCGTCGAGGCCGAGCAGCGCGCCTGTCGGCACGATGATCTGTCCGCCGCTGGCGCGGGCGACGTCGACCAGGTCGAAATGCGACAGCAAGGCGCCGACGCTGAGCACGATGGCCCGCTTGCCGGCGGAAACCGTCGGTCGGACGATACTGTCGAAGATCGCCGCCGGCGCGCATTCGATGACGATATCTGCAGCTTCATGCAGACGGCCGACCGGCATGAACATCGCGTCGCAGCCTAGACCGTCGAGGATGCGGCGGCATTTTGCCTCGTCACGGGAGGCGACCGCGGAAATGATGCTGTTCGGCACGTCGCCGTGGGCAACGGCCCGGACGACCGCGGCTCCGATGGCGCCCATGCCGGCGACCGCTATCCGGGTCGGCTCGCCGCGCAGTGGATGGGCGTCGCCTGCTGGCGATGCGTGCGGATGAGGCTGCCCCGACATACCGATCTCCGTTTTACCGATAGTCTGCGGTATAGGAGGGGTGCGGCTATATGCAAGACGCCAAAAGAATATACCGCCGAACCGTCAGGACGGCTCTGACGCGCGGCCGTGCCGATTCTCCGGAGCGTCCTGGACCTTGCCTTGCGCATCCAGGATATCGTGGGCTTCTTTGGCTTTCTGGTCGCGGGAGAAGGCGGCGCGCACCAGCAGCATCAGAGTGACCGGCGTCGTCACCGTCATGAAGACGGCGATCAGCACTTCGTGGATGACAAGTCGCGTCTGTAGCGTCGTGAACCAGATCATCGAGGCGATGAGGACCAGGCCTGCGCCCAATGTACTGCCCAGCGTCGGCGCATGGACGCGCTTGTAGAAATTGTCCAGCCGCAACAGGCCGAGCGTGCCGGTGATCGTCAGACCGGCACCGACGAGCAGCAGTGCGGCCGTCGTCAGCGCAACCCAGGCCGGAATGTCGGCGGCGACGGTCATTCGATCACCTCGCCGCGCATCAGGAATTTTGCGAAGGCCGCGGTACCGACGAAGCCGAGCACGGCGATCAGCAGCGCCACGTCGAAATATATCACGCTGCCGGTGCGGATGCCGAAGGTCAGCATCAGCAGCATGCCGCTGACATACAGCGCGTCGAGCGCCAGCACCCGATCTTGGGCACGCGGGCCGATCAGGATCCGCACGGTCGCGCAGGCCATCGCGAGGGCCAGCAGAATCTGCGAAATGATGATCGACCAGCCGAGGATCGCCATGCTCATTCGAAAATCTCCAGCAGCAGACTTTCGTACCGGTTCTTGATCGATGCGATCCAGGCGTCTTCGTCGATCAGGTCGAGTACATGGATCATCAACTGGCCGCTGTCCGGATCGACATGCACCCAGATCGTGCCGGGCGTGGCGGTGATGATGCAGGCAAGTACTGCCATGCCGTTGGTGTTGCGCAGGGCCAGCGGAATGGTGACGAAGCCGGAGGTGAGGCGCTTCTGCTTCGGCAGCAGGATGATCCGGGCAACGGCGATATTGGAGCGGACGATATCGACGAAGACCCGCCAGCCCAGTCGCAGGATGGCGGCCGGACGCCGCACCGCCGTCCGCGGCACTTCCAGCGTTTTCAGGGTGAAAGGCGCGATGACCGCCAGAACGAAGCCAAGGGCGATCTGGCCGGCCTCAAGCGACTGGTTGAGCAGCAGCCAGAGCGCGAGCAGGCTGAGCGACATGCGCGGATAGGGAAGCAGGCGCGCCATCATCGCTGTTCTCCCGTCGGCAGACGCGGGGTCGAGACGACGTTGCGCACGTAATCCTGCGGTACGTGCAGACTCTGCGCGGTGTCACGCATGAAACGCATCACCGGCCCGGCCTGCACCGTCAGTATGATGCACAACGCCAGCAGCACGACGATCGGCGCCATCTCGATGACGCGCACCCGCGGAATGGTGTTGTCGAGCGGCAGCCAGAAAGTGCGGATGCCGGCACGCGCCATGGCCACGACGCCGGCCAGGCCGGAGATCAGCAGCAACGCGATCAGCGCCCAGGAGGATGCCACGGTGAAGCCGTCGACCTCCGGTCCCGGAATCTGGAACAACGCTGCCAGCAGCACGAATTTGGCGACGAAGCCGGAAAGGGGCGGTTGTCCGGAAAGCAGCAGCGCGCAGCAGATGAAGCCGATGCCGAGCACCGCCATGGTGACCGGGATCACCACGCCGACCTCTTCCTCGGGCTCGTCGAGGTCCTCGCCATAGGCTTCCATCGTCACGGCCAGCACGTCGGCGCCCGGCGCGCGGCCGCGTTCGATGAGCTCGATGAGCAGGAAGAAGGCGGCGATAGCCAGCGTCGAATTGACCAGATAGTACAGCGCCGCCTCGGTGACGCCGACATCGCCGAGACCGATCGCCGCCAGCATCGTGCCGGACGAGATCAGCACGTTGAAACTCGCCAGCCGCGCCAGATCCTGCGATGCGAGCACGCCGATCGAGCCGAACACGATGGTCATCATGCCGCCGACCATCAACCATGGGTCGCCGAACTGAGCCAGGGCACCTGCATGTTCGCCGAAGGCAAGCAGCGACAGGCGCAGCACGATATAGATGCCGACCTTGCTCATGATGACGAAGAAGGCGGCAACCGGCGCCGCGGCCACCGAATAGGTATTGGGCAGCCAGAAACTCAACGGCCACATGCCGGCCTTGACGAGGAACGCCACGCCAAGGATGGCCGCGCCGGCCTCCAGCAGCGCCCGGTCGCCGGCGGCGACAGCGGGGACGCGGATCGCCAGATCGGCCATGTTGAGCGTGCCGGTGACGCCGTAGATCAGGCTGACGCCGATCAGGAACAGCAGCGAGGCGGCGAGGTTCACGGCGATGTAATGCAGCCCGGCGCCGACGCGGGCGCGATTCGAGGCGTGCAGCACGAGCCCGTAAGAGGCGGCGAGTAGCACCTCGAAGAATACGAACAGATTGAACACGTCGCCGGTGAGGAAGGCGCCGTTCAGTCCCATCAGCAGAAACTGGAACAGCGAGTGGAAGTGCGCGCCGGCACTGTGCCAGCGCGCCAGCGAGAAGGTCAGCGTGGCGAAGGCGAGGATGCCGGTCAGCACCAGCATCAGCGCCGATAACCGGTCCGCCACCAGCACGATGCCGAACGGCGCCTGCCAGTTGCCGAGCAGCGTCACGGTCACCGGTCCGTCGGCTGTCACGCGCAGCAGCACGATCGCCAGCGCCAGCACCGTCGCCGTCGCTGCGAGATTGATCGCGCCCTTGAGAACGTGCCGGCGGTCACCGAGGAACAGGAAGATCGCCCCCCCGATCAGCGGGATGATGATCGGCGCGACGATCAGGAGCATGTGGCTGCCGCTCATGGCATCGGCTCCCGGCCGTCGACGTGGTCGGTCCGCGTCAGGCCGCGTGACGCCAGCAGCACCACCAGAAACAGTGCCGTGGTGGCGAAGCCGATCACGATGGCGGTAAGGATCAGCGCTTGCGGCAGCGGATCGGCGTAATTACTCAGATCGCCGGTGCCGCCAGGATCGAGCACCGGCGGTTCGCCGACCATCAACCGGCCCATGCTGAAGATGAACAGGTTGACGGCATAGGAGAGCAGCGACAGACCGATGATCACCTGGAATGTGCGCGGCCGCAGCAGCAGCCATACGCCGGAGGCGGTGAGCACGCCGATGCTGAGCGCCAGGACGGTTTCCATCAGCGGCTCCCGGTGCCGACTGCTGGCGTTGTCGCCGGCGCCGTTGGCGTGCGCGGCGTCCGGTGGCTGCGCAGCGACTGGTGCGCCAGTGCGATGAGGATCAGCACGGTGGCGCCCACCACCATGGCGAAGACGCCGAGATCGAAGAGAATGACGCTCGACAGATGCAACGGGCCGATCAGCGGCAACGGCACGTCAATGGCGCGCGCGGTGAGGAACGGATAGCCGGCGGCGAGCGCTCCGATGCCGGTAAAGGCGGCGGCGAACAGGCCGAAGCCCATCCAGCGCAGCGGCAGCACGCGCAGCCGCGGTTCGACCCAGCGCGCGCCGCTCGCCATGTACTGGACGATGATGGCGAGCGCCATGGTCAGACCGGCGACGAAGCCGCCGCCCGGCAGATTATGGCCGCGCAGGAACAGGAAAACCGCGATCACCACGATGACCGGGAACAGCAGCTTCATGATCACGGCCGGCACCAGCATCTCTTCGGTGAAATGCGCTTCTTTCTGCCCGGCGGGGACGGAGCCGTCGGCGCTGCGCTGCTGTTCGGGAATGTCGACGCTGTCCGCCGCCGGACGGAAACGGCGCAGCAGCGCATAGACCGTGAGCGCGACGATGCCGACGACGGTGATCTCCCCGAAAGTATCGAAGCTGCGGAAGTCGACGAGGATGACATTGACGACGTTGGTGCCGCCACCCTCGCTATAGGCATGCTGCAGAAAATACCGTGCGATGCTGTCGGGGAGCGGCCGCGTCATCATCGCGAAGGCGAGTGCCGCCATGCCGGCGCCGGCGACGATCGCCAGGGCGAGGTCGCGCAGTCGCCGCAGCCGTGCCGCGATCGGGTTGGCCTCGGGGATTTCCTCGTTGCGCTTCGGCAGCCAGCGCAAGCCGAGAAGGATGAGGATCGTGGTGACGATCTCGACCAGCAACTGCGTCAGAGCGAGATCGGGCGCGGAAAGCCAGACGAAGGTGATGCAGGTGGCGAAGCCGGCGCCGCCCAGCATGACCAGCGCCGCGAGCCGGTGGTATTTGGCCTGGTAGGCGGCGCCGACGGCGCAGGTCAGGCCGGCTGCCCAGACCAGCGCGAAGGCCGGATCGACAGGCAACTGGGCCCGTGATCCGAACTGGAAACCGTGCAACGCGAACGGCACCACGGCGGCCATGAGCGCGATGCAGACGATCAGCAGCAGTTGCGGCTGCAGGCGACGGGTGCCGAGCAGTTCCTCCAGCCAGCGCGCCCAGCGCCAGGAGAGGACGACGACCGCCCGCTCGAAGATGCGCTTGTTCTTCAGCCGGCGCAGCAGCGGCGCCCCTTCCTCGCCCTTTGCCAGATAAGGCTGCAGGACGAAATACAGCGCCACGCCGCCGACGAAAGCGACGGTGCTCATCAGCAGCGGAAACGTAAAGCCATGCCAGACGGCGAGGCTGTAAGACGGCGTTGCCTCGCCGAGTACGGCGTGGACGGCAAGCCCGAGGAACGGGCCGATCGTATAGCCGGGAACGATGCCGACGACGAGGCACGCCAGCACCAGCAATTCGACGGGAAAGCGCATCCAGTGCGGCGGCTCGTGCGGAATGCGCGGCAGTTCGGTCGGCGGCGGCCCGAAGAACACGTCGCGGATGAAGCGCAGCGAATAGGCGACGCTGAACATGCTTGCGATGGTGACGATATAGGGCAGCGCATCGTCGATCAGCGAGCCGTCGTGGTTTTCGATGGTCTCGGCGAAGAACATCTCCTTGGAGAGAAAGCCGTTGAGCAGCGGCACGCCGGCCATTGCGGCGGCGGCGACCATTGCCAGTGTGCCGGTGACCGGCATGTATCGATAAAGCCCACTCAGCTTGCGGATATCCCGCGTGCCGGTTTCGTGGTCGATAATGCCGGCGGCCATGAACAACGACGCCTTGAAGGTGGCGTGGTTGGCGATGTGGAAGATCGCTGCGACGATGCCGAGCGGCCGGTCAAGGCCGATCAGCAGCGTGATCAGCCCGAGGTGGCTGATGGTCGAATAGGCGAGCAGACCTTTGAGGTCCTGCTGGAAGATCGCCAGATAGGCGCCGATGATGAAGGTCGCGAGACCGGCGCTGCCGACGATCCACAGCCAGTAATCGGTGCCGCCGAGCGCCGGCCACAGCCGCGCCAGCAGGAATACGCCGGCTTTCACCATGGTTGCCGAGTGCAGATAGGCTGACACCGGCGTCGGCGCGGCCATCGCGCGCGGCAGCCAGAAATGGAAGGGGAACTGCGCGCTTTTAGTCAGAGCCCCGAGCAATACCAGCACCAGCGCGGTGAGGTAGAGCGGATGCGCGCGGATGATGTCGCCCGACGCCAGAACCTTGTCGAGATCGAAACTCTCGACGATGGCGCCGATGATCAACACGCCGCCGAACAGGCAGAGCCCGCCGGCCGCCGTCACCGTCAGCGCGACGCGCGCGCCGTCACGGGCGCTGGCATTGTGGTGCCAGTAGCCGATCAACAGGAACGAGAACAGGCTGGTCAGTTCCCAGAACAGCACGAGCTGGATCAGGTTGCCCGACAGCACCACGCCGAGCATCGCGCCCATGAACGCCAGCAGGAACGAAAAGAAGCGCGGCACCGGGTCGTCCGACGACATGTAATATCGCGCATAGAGAACGACGAGGAACCCGAAGGCGGAAATCAGTCCCGCGAACATCCAGGCAAAGCCGTCCATCCGGAACGACAGCGTCAAGCCATATTCGGGAATCCAGGCGATTTCGCTGCGGATAACATCGCCGGCCGCGACATTCGGGTAGTACCATAGGACGATTGCCAGCGCCGCGATCGACACTGCGCCGGCCAGCCACGCTTCCGCCTTGCGGCCGTTGGGACGAAAAAAGCCGGCGATCAGGCTGCCGGCGAAGGGAAGCACTGTGAGGATGGTCAGAAGGGTGCTGTCCGCAGTCGGCAAAGGCTCGTTCTCAGGCTTGCGGGAGGAAATATCTCCTGCTCAGTATGGCTGCCGACGGCCTTGTCCAGCAAGCATCCATCTGGATGTTCTGCCGCTTTTGCAAACGGCTTTGCGGTCGTCCCGCGCCGGTGCTGGAACCGGGGCTTTATCGCACGGCAGTGATGTCTGGAAAGCCGCTTGGCGGGTGCTCGTGCAGCTTCGACCATGACGGACAATCGGGATCGGCGGCGTCAAGTCAAGCGTCGATCATCATGGAGACCGCGACAAATATGCATCGCGGTAGCGACGGGTTGACGGCTCTCACGCGGCTTGAACGCCGCGCATGATCCGGCGCAGCGCCGCGACGATGATAAGGCCGACAAGGGCGATCGCCAGAAACAGCCAGGTCGCGCCGTTCCAGTCGAAATGCTCGACCCAGGTTGCGAGCATCACCGGTCCGGCGAACTGGCCGATTGCCGCCGCCTGCTGGATCAGCCCCATGGTCAGCGCCAACTGGCCGGTCGTCGGCGCGAGCCGCGGCGCGCTGGCAATCACCGAAGCGGGCAGTAGCGCGGTCACCGCCAGGCCGAGCGCTGCCGCAGCCGCGACGATGATGGTCGGCAGGCCGGGACTGAAGACGCCGAAGCCCGTCAGACCGACGGTGACGAAGACTGCGCCGGCGATGCCCCACAGCGGCGCGCCGAAGCGGAGGATGAAGCCGGCGGCGATATTGCCGGCGCCGTTGGCGAGCACCGCGAGCGCCGAGATCGTGCCGGCCGTGTCGAGCGACAGGCCCATGCGCTCGACCAGCAGGATCGGCAGGAAGGTGCTCAGCGCGTAATACTGGATGGCGTAGAGCGTGAAGGCGCAGGCGAGCAGCGGCGGCCCGCCGGATTTGAGCAGTTCGGCAAGCTCGGTCAGCGGCGGCTTGACGACGGCCCGCCGTGTCGGCTGCGGTGCCGGCCGCAGGACCAGCATCAGCACGACGAGACCCGCAGCCAACGCGGCATTGGTAAGCCACAGGGCCTGCCAGCCGGTGCGCAGGATCGAGGGGCCGACAAACATCATGATTGCCGTGCCGACCGGGATATAGGCGGCCCAGCAGGCGAACACGATGTCCTGATGACGCCCGAGCGACATGTTGCGCAGCAGGGTCGGACCGGAAATCACCAGACAGAGAAAACCGACGCCCTCGACCATGCGGCTGACCAGCAGCAGCGTCGCGCCATGCGCGGCGGCGCCGATGAGATTGCCGATGCCGATCAGCGCGATCGCCGCGATGGTGGCGGCGCGCATCGGAAACCGCGCCACGACCATGCCGGCGCCGAGGCCGCCGAAAGCGCCGAGGATCGCATAGGCGCCGAAAATCCACGATACCGCGACGAGGCTGAGGTCAAGTTGCTCGCGCAAGGCGGGAATGGCGATTGCCACCTTGCCAATCTGCGCCGCACCGACGACGCCGGCGGCGATGACCAGGCACACCTGGGTCCAGTCTGGTTGTTTCTGCATTGCGCGGGCCCGGATTGTCGCGCCTGTGCCTAACATGATTTGCGACATTGAACAGGCCCGGACCCCGTTCGGCTCCGCGGCGCAGCATTGCGTTGCGGCCGGCGAGAATCATACGCGGGCAGATGTCAGGATGCGCTCTCGACCCGGCGCGCAGCGGCAGTCGAATCGCGCACCACCAGTTCGACCGGCAGCACGATATGGTGCGACTGCTGGCCGGTCTCCGGATCCTGCAAGGCGGCGAGGATGAGTTGCGCGGCTTCGAGGCCGAGCTTGTGGTGCTGCGCGCGGATCGTCGTCAGCGGCGGCTGCAGCCGGCCGGCGAGCGGCATGTCGTTGAAACCGGTGACCGAGACGTCGCGCGGACAGATTAGGCCGCGGCGCTGCAGCGCGGCGATGGCGCCGATGGCGAGCTGGTCGTTGGCGCAGACCAGCGCGGTGAACCGCCGCCCCTTCATCAGCAGTTCCTCGGTGCAGCGTTCGCCCTCGTCCTCGCTGAAGGTGCGGGCGAAGGCGACCTGCGTGCCGTCCTCGTTGATTTCGAAGGTCTTGCAGTAGCGCACGAAGGAGCTGTAGCGCATGAAGCCGGTCGACACGTCCTGCGGGCCGGCGATGGTGGCGACGTCACGGTGGCCGAGCGAGGCGAGGTGACCGAGAATGCGGCGGAAGCCTTCGTCCTCGTCATGTGTCACCGACGAGCAGGGAATGTGATCCATCGCGCGGATGATGGTGACGACGGGGCGGTCACCGGCAAGCTGCGAGGCAATCGAATCGCGCCGCTTGGTCGTCGCCAGGATCAGCCCGTCGACGCCGCGTGCGCTGAGGCTTTCCAGCACGTCGGCTTCGCGTTCGACGTCGTTATCGGTGTTGGCGACGATCGAAATGTAGTGATGGCGGTTCAGCCCGTCCTCGATGCCGCGGATGATCGGCGGGAAGATCGGGTCGGTGATATCGGGAATGATGACGCCGATCGCCCGCGTCCTGTTGGTCTTCAGCGAATAGGCTGCCGCGTTCGGACGATAGCCGAGCCGACTGCTGGTCTTGCGGATTCGCTCCGCCAGCTCCGACGACACTTTGTGCTTCGGATTCGGATCGAGCGCCCGCGACACCGTGGACACGTTCACATTGGCGGCTTTGGCGATGTCCTTCAGCGTGACGCGCTGGTCGGTTTTCTTACGCAAGCGTCTGACTCTGGTTCCATTGAACGGCCGGCAATCTATCATGGTTCGGCAGCCGCGATGCATCCTTGGATTGACGCCGTTGCGGAAACGCCGATTGACAAGGATAAGGAGGATAAAGCATTCTGCAAACGTTTGCAGAAGAACTGCACCCGGTAGATCGGCCGATGGCGGAACGAGGAGCCGGGAGCCTCGGCTGGCACCGCCAGGTCGACGCATCGCGGCGCCGGCCTCTGCGAGAAATGTAATGCGGGCGGGCGCAATCAAGGGAGCGGGACGATGACCGAGCAGACCTTTGAAACCGCGCTGGCGGCGCGGACGGAGCAGATGCTCGATGCCTGCACGCTGTGCGGCAAGTGTTACGAGGTGTGTCCGATCGTCGATGCGGCGGGCGCGGTAGACGCGGAGGCTAAGCCCGGCGAGGTGGTTGCCGGCGTGCTCGATCTGGTCCGCCACGGCGAGGGCAGCGATGTAGCCAAGCGCTGGGCGAAGGGCTGCGCGCTGAGCGGCGACTGCATCGACGCCTGCGACTACGGCGTCAATATGCGCTTCCTGCTGGCGATGGCGCGCGTCGCCGTGGCCAAGCATACGAGCCCGCTCGCCGACCTGCGCAAGCGCGGCGTCACCAATTTCCGCACCATGGCGGAAGGCGCCAATGCGCTGCCGCGTCTGCAGCTCTCCGCCGAGGAGCTTACCCGGCTCGGCCAGCGCACCAGGGACCGGCTCGGCCATGGCTCGACGGCGAAGCCCGGCGAGAAGCCGGACTTCGTGTTCTATACCGGCTGCAACGTGCTCAAGACGCCGCATATCGCGCTGCTGGCGCTCGACATCATGGATGAACTCGGCGTCACCTATCAGGTGATGGGCGGCACCACGCATTGCTGCGGCGTCATCCAGTTGCGCACCGGCGACACCGAAATGTCCGGCAATGTCGGCGCCAACACCATCGACAAGCTGTCGGAAGGCAAGGCCGGCGTCTTGTCCTGGTGCCCGAGCTGCCACGTACAGATGACCGAGACGACGCTGCCGGCGCTGGAGCAGATCCGCGGTACGCGGCCGTTCGAGATGACGCCGTTCATGCTGTTCCTCGCCGAGCGGATGGAGGCGCTACGGCCGAAGCTGCGGCAGGCGGTGCCGATGCGCATCGCGCTGCATCGCCACCCCGGCGTCAAGGGCGTGGTGGAAGCAACGGAGCGGCTGCTCAATGCCGTGCCGGGCATCGAGATCGTCGATCTCGACCAGCCGGCAATCGGCCTGATGAGCCATGCGCTCGGCGCGCTGCCCGACTACAAGCGCAAGCTGCAGCGCGAGGAGCTGGAAGCCGCGGAAGCCGCCGGCGTCGATGCGCTGGTCGCGGTCTATCACGTCGATCACCGCGAACTGTGCGCGCATGAGCGCGACTGGCCGTTCCGCATCCTCAACGTGCTGGAGATCATCGGCGCCAGCATGGGCCTGCACGAGGAAGACCATTTCAAGCGGCTGAAGATCATGCAGGACGCCGACGCCATCGTGAACGACTGCAAGGACCTGATCGCCGAGCACGGCCTCAAGCCCGACGTCGCGCACCGCGCGGTGGCAAACGCCATGCTCGCCGAACAGCCGCTGCCACTGCGCGGCGGCTGACAGATCGCGCGTCGTCTTGTGGCAAGACCCGACGTCGGCGGCGCCGACGTCGCGCCATGTCCGTTTCGCTCGAAACCGCGCTAGCTGATCACCCGTATCGGCTTGCCGTCCAGGAAGGCGCGGATGTTCTCGACCGCATCGCGGAAATAGACGCGATAGTTCTGTTCGCTGACATAACCGAGATGCGGCGTCAGCACGACATTGTCGAGCTTGCGATAGGGATGGTCACGCGGCAGCGGCTCGCTCTCGAACACATCGAGGCCGGCGCCGGCGATGCGCTTCGCCTGCAGCGCCTCGAGCAGCGCCGCCTGATCGACGATCGGCGCCCGCGCGGTGTTGACGAGGAGTGCGGTGGGTTTCATCAGCGCCAGATCGGCGCCGCTGACGAGGCCGCGCGAGCGCTCCGACAGCGCGTAATGGATCGTCACGATATCGCTGTTGCGAAACAGCTCGTCCTTGCCGACGGCGGCGACACCGACGGCAGCAGCCTTCTCCGCGGTCAGGTTCTGGCTCCAGGCGATCACCCGCATGCCGAAAGCGCTGGCGACGGCAGCGACGCGCTGGCCGAGTTTGCCGAGGCCGACGATGCCCAGCGTCAGCCCTTCGAGGTCCTGGCCGATCGTGACCTGCCACGGTTCGCCCGCCTTCAGCCGGGCATTCTCGAAGCCGATGCGACGGGTCAGTTCGAGGATCAGGCCGAAGGCGATACCGGTGGTCGGCGTGCCGACGGTGCCGGTGCCGCAGACGATGACGCCATGCTCGGCGGCGGCTTTCACGTCGAAGGAGTTGTTCTTGGCGCCAGTGGTGATCAGCAGTTTCAGGTCGGGCAACGCCTCGATCACCCGGCGGGGGAACGGCGTGCGCTCGCGCATGCCGACGATGATGGCGAAACCTTGCAGCGCTGCGATCGTCTCTGCTTCGCCGGCGAAGGGGCGGTTGAACACCACGGTCTCGACGTCGCCGGCCACCGCCGACCAGTCGGCAAGCGACAAAGCGACATTCTGATAGTCGTCGAGAATTGCGGCGCGCATGATTGAGGCCCCCTCGTGATTCAGCCGGGCGGCACCGAACCGACCGGCCGCGGCGCAGTACCATAGACGGGCTGGGCAGCCGCGTCAGTCCGGCAAAGGGAGGGGGCGTATGCTAGCGCCGGCGGCGGGTGCGATCCGTTCGACCGGCGGGAGCCACATCCTTGGCGCGGGATTTGGGGCCCGGCCCGCGCATATAGTGCTGCTCCGGTCTGTAGGGGTGGGCGAGGCGGCGCCAGATCTGCCGCAAAGCGAACTCGGCCTTTGTCGCCAGCCCCGTCAAGGTCCGTGGCAGATGATCGATGATGGCGGGAGCCGTCCTGATGATCGCACGCATGAAGGTCTTCCCCGGATACGCCCTGCCGCGCCATTGCAGCGCGCGGCAGCTACTCTCTGAACCCTGCCGTCGCCGGGCCGTCCCGTGCCCCGACGTGGTTCACTGCAGAGACCCTAGCGGCGGCGTATTAACGACGTCTTTTCCCGTGCTCCGTCGGCATGTTGCCGCAGCGTTTAAGCGGCTCATTTTGCTGACATGTTGTCGGAAAGCGACAGGTTCCGTGGCGCTGCGCAGGATTGATTGCGGCAGCAACCCGAGGACCGCCGGATGCGCGCCGTCGCGACAGCCGCGCCGTCCCTGCGACGCCGCTCGCTTGCGCTTTGGAACCATGGTGGCTACATCAGCCCCCGATCCCCCGACAGTGCGCACATGGAACCGCGCCGGACGCACCCGCGCCTGACCCTGCGCCCGATTTGGCACGACGCGACGACAGCAAGAGGAAGAGATGAGCCGTCAGTTCATTTACCACATGCGGGGCCTGACCAAGGCCTATCCTGCCGGCAAGAAGGTTCTCGATAACGTCAATCTGTCGTTCTACCCGGATGCCAAGATCGGCGTGCTCGGCGTCAACGGCGCCGGCAAATCGACGCTGCTGCGGATCATGGCCGGTATCGATACCGAATTCACCGGCGACGGCTGGGTCGCGGAAGGCGCGCGCGTCGGCTATCTCGAACAGGAGCCGAAACTCGATCCGGAGAAAACCGTCCGCGAGAACGTCATGGAAGGCGTCGCCGCCAAGAAGGCGCTGCTCGACCGATACAACGAACTCGCCGTCAACTACTCCGACGAGACCGCCGACGAGATGGCGAAGCTGCAGGACGAGATCGAGGCGCAGGGCCTGTGGGATCTCGACTCGCAGGTCGATCTGGCCATGGACGCGCTGCGCTGTCCGCCGGACGATGCCGACGTCACCAAGCTCTCCGGCGGCGAGCGCCGGCGCGTCGCGCTGTGCAAGCTGCTGCTCGACAAGCCGGACCTGTTGCTGCTCGACGAGCCGACCAACCATCTCGATGCCGAGAGCGTGAACTGGCTGGAAGGCCACCTGCGCGACTATCCGGGCGCGATCCTGATCGTCACCCACGACCGCTACTTCCTCGACAACGTCACCGGCTGGATTCTCGAACTCGATCACGGCCGCGGCATTCCCTATGAGGGCAACTATTCCTCCTGGCTGCAGCAGAAGCAGAAGCGGCTGGAACAGGAAGGCCGCGAGGACGAGGCGCGCCGGCGCACACTCGAGCGCGAGCAGGAGTGGATCGCTTCGTCGCCGAAGGCGCGGCAAGCAAAGTCGAAGGCGCGCTATCAGCGCTACGAGGACCTGCTCAAGGTGGCGAACGCCAAGGTCAACACCGTGGCGCAGATCACCATTCCCGTCACCGAGCGGCTTGGCAACAATGTCGTCGACTTCGACGGGCTGACCAAGGGCTTCGGCGACAATCTGCTGATCGACGACCTGACCTTCAAGCTGCCTCCCGGCGGCATTGTCGGCGTCATCGGCCCGAACGGCGCCGGCAAGACCACGCTGTTCAGGATGATCACCGGGCAGGAGCAGCCGGACAAGGGCACGATCAAGATCGGCGAGAGCGTGCAGCTCGGCTATGTCGACCAGTCGCGCGACGCGCTCGACGGCAACAAGACCGTCTGGGAGGAAATCTCCGGCGGCAACGATGTCATCCTCGTCGGCAAGAAGGAAGTGAACTCGCGCGCCTATTGCTCGTCGTTCAACTTCAAGGGCGCCGACCAGCAGAAGAAGGTCGGCTCGCTGTCGGGCGGCGAGCGCAACCGCGTGCATCTGGCCAAGATGCTGCGCTCCGGCGCCAACCTGCTGCTGCTCGACGAGCCGACCAACGATCTCGACGTCGATACGCTGCGCGCGCTGGAAGAGGCGCTGGAGGATTTCGCCGGTTGCGCCGTCATCATCAGCCACGACCGCTGGTTTCTCGACCGCATCGCCACTCACATGCTTGCCTTCGAAGGCGAGAGCCATGTCGAATGGTTCGAAGGCAACTTCCAGGATTACGAGCAGGACAAGATGCGGCGGCTGGGTACGGATTCAACCATCCCGCACCGCATCAAGTACAAGAAGTTCTCGCGCTGACGACGTCCCCTTTCAGCTAACGACACGCACATGCCGGCGCTGATCCGCTCCGGCATGTTGCGCGTTTTCAGATCGACCTGTCATGATCCGCCTCGACAATATCAGCAAGCAGAACGGCCACCAGATCGTCTTCATCGAGGCGTCGGCGGCGTTGCAACGGGGCGAGAAGATCGGTCTCGTCGGCCCCAATGGCGCCGGCAAGACGACGCTGTTCCGCATGATCGCCGGACAGGAGCCGCCGGACGAGGGTCAGGTCTCCGTCGATCGCGGCGTCACAATCGGCTATTTCAGTCAGGACGTCGGCGAAATGGCCGGCCGCAGCGCGGTCGCCGAGGTGATGGACGGCGCCGGACCGGTCAGCGCGGTGGCCGCCGAGCTGAAAGACCTCGAAGCCGCGATGATCGACCCGGATCGTGTCGACGAGATGGAGGCGATCCTCGAACGTTATGGCGAGGTGCAGGCACGCTTCCAGGACCTTGACGGCTATGCGCTCGATGCGCGCGCGCGCGAAGTGCTCTCCGGCCTTGGCTTCAGCCAGGAAATGATGGAAGGCGATGTCGGCGCGCTGTCCGGCGGCTGGAAGATGCGCGTCGCGCTCGCCCGCATCCTGCTGATGCGCCCCGACGCGATGCTGCTCGACGAGCCGTCGAACCATCTCGATCTGGAAAGCCTGATCTGGCTCGAGCAGTTCCTCAACGGCTATGACGGCGCGCTGCTGATGACCTCGCACGACCGCGAGTTCATGAACCGCATCGTCGGCAAGATCGTCGAGATCGACGGCGGTACGCTCACCACCTATTCCGGCGACTATGATTTCTACGAGCAGCAGCGTGCGCTCGCGGAGAAGCAGCAGCAGGCGCAGTTCGAGCGTCAGCAGGCGATGCTGGAAAAGGAAATCCGGTTCATCGAGCGGTTCAAGGCGCGCGCCTCGCATGCGGCGCAGGTGCAGAGCCGCGTCAAGAAGCTGGAGAAGATCGACCGCGTCGAACCGCCGCGCCGCCGGCAGAGCGTGATGTTCGACTTTCCGCCGGCGCCGCGCTCAGGCGAGGATGTCGCGACGCTCAAGGGCGTGCGCAAGACCTATGGCAGCCGCCGCATCTATGACGGCCTCGACTTCCAGGTGCGCCGGCGCGAGCGCTGGTGCGTGCTCGGCATCAACGGCGCCGGCAAATCGACGTTACTCAAGCTCGTCACCGGTGCGACCGCCCCCGACGACGGCGCTGTCGCGCTCGGCGCCAGCGTCAGGCTGGGCTATTTCGCCCAGCACGCCATGGATCTGCTCGACGGTGAGCGCACCGTGTTCGAGGAGCTTGAATACGCTTTTCCACAGGCGGGCCAGGGCTCGCTGCGCACGCTTGCCGGCTGTTTCGGTTTTTCCGGCGACGACGTGGAGAAGCGTTGTCGCGTGCTCTCCGGCGGTGAGAAGGCGCGGCTCGTCATGGCGAAGATGCTCTACGATCCGCCGAATTTCCTGGTGCTCGACGAGCCGACCAACCACCTCGACATGGCGACCAAGGAAATGCTCGTCGCAGCGCTCGCCGACTACGAGGGCACGATGCTGTTCGTGTCGCACGACCGGCGATTTCTCGCGGCATTGTCGAACCGCGTGCTGGAGCTGACGCCGGATGGCGTGCACGCTTATGGCGGCGGCTACACCGAGTACGTTGCCCGTACCGGCCAGGAAGCGCCCGGACTGCGGCACTGAGCCGCCCTCGTCACCGCGGTTGGCGACATCTTTACGCAAGCGCGTAAAGCAATGTTAGCGAAACCCCGTTAGCGTCCGGAAACGATCCGGGGGTGGGTCACGACACCACAGATATCCGCAATGGGGATGAGCATTTTCGCGCTGTTCGCGGCGAACGCGGTCGTTCTGGCCGTGATCGCGGTGGCGTTCTATGCCGCCTGGCTCGGCCAGCGGGACGAGCGCCACTGGATTTCGTGGATCGTCGCCAATCTGGTGCTCGCGGTTTCGATGGTGTTCTTCATCCTGCTGCCGGAGGATCGCGGCGGCCTGCAGATTGTCGCCGCCAACGCACTGATGGTGCTGGGGGTCGGTTTCCGCTGGTGCGCCGCGCGGCAATTCGGGCGGCGGCCGGCCGCGGTCGCCATCGTCGTCGCGCCGGCGTTGTTCACCGCAAGCCTTTACATCATGCCAGAGATGCTCAGCCACTGGCAGCGCTTCGCCATCATCAACGGTGTGATGATGATCATTTCGGCGGCGACCTGCTACGAATTCTTCCGCGACCGCCAGGACCGGCTGCTGTCGCGTTATGGTCTCGTCGCCGCCTATGGCCTGCTTGCCGGCGGCTTCGCCGCGCGGGTGGTGCAGGGGCTGATGCTCAACAGCGCCATCACCAATTTCCTGCCCGAAGATCCGATGTTGCTGGCCGGTGTGTTCGGCGCGCTGTTCCATACGACGGCGAGCGGTGCCTTCGCGCTCTCCATCGCCTATGAGCGCAGCGCCATCGATCTGCGCGAGGCGGCGCTGCGCGATCCATTGACCGGCCTCTACAATCGCCGCGCTTTCGAGAACCAGTTGAAGAAGTATCTCGAAGGGCAAGCGGCGTTCGCCGTCGTCATTCTCGATATCGATCACTTCAAGGTCGTCAACGACCGCTATGGACATGCCGCGGGCGATGCGGCGCTGTGCGCCTGCGCCAGGACGATCATCCGGACGTTGCGCGCGTCGGATTTCGTCGCCCGCATCGGCGGCGAGGAATTTGCCGCCATCCTGCCGCGCACTTCGGCTGCCAGCGCGCTGGAGGTGATCGAGCGCGTACGCAGCACCATCGCGGCGCAGGACATCGTCAGCCACGAGGCTCGCTTCCGGGTGACGCTGAGCGGCGGCGTCGCCCACAGCATGTCGGGGCCAAGCGATATGGATGCGCTGATGAAGGCGGCCGATGCCGGGCTCTATCGCGCCAAGAAGGCGGGACGCAACCGCATCGAACAGGCCGCTGCCGCCTGACGGCGCGGGTCAAACCCGAATTCCCGAGTGACGCGCTTCGTCACGCCAAAAACACTGCCTCCCCTCGGGTCGGGCGAGGGCGTGATTTGCCCGGAAACGGACCGGAGACGACCCCTTCAGGAGCGGGAGGACGCCAGCGCGTCGATCTCCGCATCGGTGGGAAAGCGGCCGAGCGCCTGCTTGGAGAATTTCAGCACGCCGTCGACGGTGATCTCGAACACGCCGCCCGAGGAGCGGACGAGTTCGACATCGGCACCGGCACGTTCGCGCAATCGGGCCCCCGCACGGAGGGCTCTCGGTTCGTAGCCTCAACTGCCGCAATAACGGATGGCGACTTTCATGGACTGGCCTGTGGTGCGTGCGGCAAAGACGTAAGAGCGGAGGCGGTGATTGCAAGGGCCGCGTCTATGCCGCGCAACGCCCGGTAATACCCGCCGATCGATGCCCGGGCACCGGCGCTCACTCCGCCAATACGTCGATGCGGCCGATCTCGTCGACAGCGCCGTCGGCGCCGATGCCGCGCGAAATCGCGTGGCAGGTCCAGGCGCCGGGAGCACCGCCGATGCGATAGAGATTGTAGGCGGCGGGCATCCAGGTGCCCCCCGGCGCGGCGGAAGCCGAGGGGACGCCCATTGCCGGTACCGTGCCGTCCGGCCCTTTCAGGCGTACGAGGGAATGGATGTGATCGTGCCCGTGCAGCACCAGTTCGGCGCCGGCTTCCGCGATCACCCGCAGGAAGACCGAGGCGTCGAGCAGCCGCTTGCTGTTGCCGGCGTCGCTGACCGGCGGATGATGGATCAGCACGACGCGGAACGCGCCACGCTGCTTCTGCTCGATGAGGTGGTGCCGCAGCCGCGCCAGTTGTTCGCCGCCGATCCAGCCGGTCGCCAGAAACGGCGCCGTCGGCACGCCGCTGGTGACGCCGATAATGGCGAGCGGGCCGCGGCGGCGGACATAGGGCAAGGCGAAGCCCGGCTCGTCGCTGTCCATGAAATGACGCCAGGCCGGCAGCATGCGTGCGGCTTCCGGAACGTAGATATCGTGATTGCCGGGCACCAGGCTCACCCTGTCCGGGCTGCCGAGCATGTTGAGCCAGGCGCGGCCGCGGACAAATTCCTCGCGCAGCCCGAGATTGATGACGTCGCCGGTCATCGCCACATGGTCGGGTTCCGCCGCGCGCAGATCCGCGACGATCGCTTCCAGCACCGCCGGGTCGTGGATGAAGCGTCGCTTGCGCTGCCAGTTGAGATAGCCGGTGATGCGCTTGCTGGCGAGGTCGAGCCATCCGGGCTGCGGCAGCGGTGCGAGATGCGCATCCGACAGATGCGCCAGAACGAAAGAACCCATTACGAACTGCCGATCACAATTCCTGCAAGAAACACAAGCACACCGCCGACGACGATCTGGAACGCCGCACGGAGCAGTGGCGTATCCATGTAACGGTAGCGGATATACGAGATTGCGGCGAGTTCAAGCACCACGACCAGCACCGCCATGGTTGTCGCAGTCCAGAAGTCCGGAATGAGGTAGGGCAGCGTGTGGCCGAGCCCGCCCGCCGCCGTCATCACCCCGCAGATGGTGCCGCGAATCCACGGCGTCCCGCGCCCGGTCAGCGAGCCGTCGTCCGACAGCGCCTCGGCAAAGCCCATCGAGATGCCGGCGCCGACCGATGCGGCGAGCCCGACCAGGAAGGTTTCCCAGGTATTGTGGGTGGCAAAGGCGGCGGCGAACAACGGTGCCAGCGTCGACACCGAGCCGTCCATCAGCCCGGCAAGGCCCGGTTGCACATACTGCAGCACGAAGATGCGCCGCGCGGTGTCGGCTTCCTTGCTGCGGGCGTCGGAAGCGAGGATGCTGCGGTCGAGCTGGCGTGCCAGATGCTCGTGGTCGAGTTCGGCTTCCGCCAGTTCGATCAGCAATTGCCGGGTCGAGGCGTCGCGTGTCTGTTCGGCCGCCTTGCGGTAGAACCGGCCGGCTTCGTATTCCATCGTCTCGGCATATTTGCGCGTGTCTTCCGGCGCCAGTTCCGGAGCGAGCCAGAGCGGGTGCTTGGCGGTGAAACCCCTGACGTCCTGTCGGCGGACCAGCGGCAGATAGTCACCGAATTTCTCCCGGTAGAGATCGAACAGCCGCGTGCGGTGGGTGACCTCCTCGGCCGCCATGTCGCGGAACATGGCCGCGGTGGCCGGGAAGGTCGCGCGAAGCCGCTCCGCGAAGCCCAGATAGATCCGGCTGTCCTCCTCCTCGTTGGAGATGGCAAGCGCCAGAATTTCCTGCTCGGTCAAGTCGGAGAAGGCCTTCATGTGGGGCTCCGGGGCTGCGGCCAGCAGGCTACGTATATTAGAATATTTCTAATCTACAAGGGGGCGGTAGGCCGAATCGGCGGGGCCGTGCGACAAGGCGGCATGCTTCCAGGTCCCGTATCCGCTCCGATGGTCCTTCGATGTCGCTGAACGCCCTGCGTCGCGCCCTCGAGCCGGCCATCCGCCGGGTCATGCATTTGTACTGGCGGCTGTCGCGGCCGATGACACTCGGCGCGCGGGCCGCGGTCTTCGATGCGCAGGGGCACGTCTTTCTGATCCGCCACAGCTACGTTGATGGCTGGCACCTGCCAGGCGGCGGTGTCGAGGCGGGGGAGAGTATGGTCGGGGCACTGGCCCGCGAACTGATGGAGGAAGGCCATATCGCGCTGACGGCGCCGCCGGCGCTGCACGGCATCTTCTTCAATGGCCACGTGTCGCGTCGCGATCACGTGGCGTTGTATGTCGTGCGCGATTTCGAGCAGGTTTCGCCGCCGGTGCCCAACCGTGAGATCGTCGCCCACGGCTTCTTTGCGCTCGATGCGCTGCCTCCGGATACCACGCGCGCGACACGGGCGCGGCTTGCGGAAATCCTCTCTGGCGCGCCAGCGGCGGAGCGCTGGTAGCGGGCGCTGCATCCCTCTGCCGTCAAACCCGCAGTCTCGCTCCGCCACCTGGGCGGGCCATCACCCCGGGCGCGCGCGGCGCCCGGCGAAGGCCGTGCCGTCAGTCGCAGACCTCGACGCGGCGGGTGCGATAGCCGTAGCCGTCCCAATAGCGATGGCGCTCGATGCGGCAGACGGGCTCTTCGACCACATAAGCGGGGCCGCGATAGTAGGGGGGCGGCGGGGGCGCCGGCTCGTAATAGGTCGGGCCGCTATTGGCGATGGCGCTGCCGATGATCGCGCCGGCCGCGAGGCCGCCGATCACACCGGCGCCGACGGCGCAGCCGCGGCAGCGCGCATCCGCCGACGTCGTCATCGCGGCGGCGAGCAGCGCGGTGGCGGCAAGCGTGGCGAGGGTTTTCATGATGATGATCCCCAAGGTTTGGCCAATCATGCGATTGGGCCGTTAAGCGTTGATTAAGGGCAGGTGGAGCGATGGCGGACGCCGAAGCCGTTTGTCGTCACCGAAGTTTACAAAAAAGCGACCGCGAACAAAAGCCGCGTGAATTTGGCGTAATTACGATTGCGGTATCCCGGCGTCAGTTTGTGCAGAACCAAAAACCGGGCCTCCCAAGGGCACCGGGTTTAGCCCAAGGGACGCGACAGCAGGGACCCGACGGCGGAGCGTACTCCGCCGTCACGATGTGTTGCCGTCATTCAGAGTCTGTCAGTAGCAGACGCGCACGCGGCGCCAGTGCCAGTAGCCATAAGGGTCGACGACCCGCTGCCGGCGCCAGTAGCAGTCGCCGCCGTAATAGGCCGGGCCGGGACCGTAGGCGTAATAGCCGGGGCGGGGTCCATAATAGTAGCCGCCGCTATTGGCGAGTGCGCCGCCGATGATCGCGCCGGCGGCCAGTCCGCCGATGACGCCGGCGGCGACGCGACCACCGCGCGCTTCCGCTGTCTGGGGCGCAGCCACGGCCGCGATCGTCAGCGTCGCGGCGGCGGCCAGAACCGTCAGAGTCTTGGTCATCATGGCATCACCTCTCGATTATTCCGAACTCGCTGCGAACGGTCGATGACGAACGACAGGAGATCAACGCGATCGCATCTTGACAGGTTCCGGCTTTCGACATGAACCGGGGGTGAACCCGCTGAGCAGAAAAGGTTTTTCTGGATGAATTCGCGGAAAGGTGATCCGCGGGAGGCTGGATTTTCAGCAATAACAAACCGAAATGGCCTTTCGATGCACTACGTCTGTACCTCCCGTATGCCTCGCCAGCCGCCTCCTCCGGAATGTCGGGAGGTTACGGCGATCAGCGCGACCATCGCGGCTGCGATGATCGCTGACGAAATGATCCGGCCGAGGTGCAGCCCGCCATCGGCGACGGGTTTGGTGAGCCAATCGCCGACGGTGGCGCCGAGCGGGCGCGTGAGAATGAAGGCGAGCCAGAACAATAATGTGTGCGACAGCGTGGTGAAGAAATACGCCGCCGCCAGCGTCGTCAGCGCGGCGGCGAATACCAGCGCGGCTCCGTCGTAACCAAGGCCTGAATCGTCGGCGAAGAAATCGCCGAGCGCAGTGCCGAGCGTATTGGAGAACAGGATCGTCGCCCAATAGAACAGTTCGGCCTTCGGCGTCGCGATGTGATCGACTGATACGGAGCCGAGCGAAAGGCGCCATGCCGCCAGCGTCGCCAGCAGCAATGCGAGCAGGATCAGCGAGCCGCCGACATAGCCGATGCCGAGCGAACGATCGGCGAAGTCGGCCATGGTCGTGCCGGCGGTGGTGGTTGCAACGATCACCGCCCAATATAGAAATGGGCGAAAGGTCCTGACGGATACCTGCGCGCTGACCGTGATGACGAAGACCGTGAAGAAAATCGCCGTGCTGGCGGCATAGCCGAGATTCATCGTCATCGAGAGTGCGTCGCCGCCGGTTTCACCAAGCGTTGTCGCCAGGATCTTGATGATCCAGAAGAGGACGGTGACTTGCGCGACCTTGTTGGCATGGATCTCGGTCATGCGGACGCTCCTCGGAGACAAGGATATTCCGATGGCTGTTCTGACGCGGATTTCGTGACCGAACCATGGCCGGGGCGACGTCATGGCTTTGCCGGGACATTCTCCAATGGTGGAGACCGGCCAACAAACAGTTGATTTGCAAGATATGTGCGAGGACACTCGCGCGCCCGGACCTTACGGAGAAGTGATGATGCCGCAACTTACATTCGATCATGTCCATCTGCGCAGCCCCGACCCGGAGGCGACCGCGACGTGGTTCGAGACCATGCTCGGCGCGCAGGTGATCCGCAGCGTGCAGCAGAACGCGACGCGCATCGACCTGAAGATCGGCGGACAGAACATCTTCATCGCTCCGGTGGGGCCGGACGACAGAGTCAATCCGCCGCCGGTTACGCCGGTGCAGGGGCTCGACCATATCGGCTTCTTCGTGCGCGACCTCGACGACGTGATCGCGTTGCTGAAAGCGAAAGGCGTGGTGTTCACCACCGAGCCGCACAATCCGCGCCCGGGCATCCGCGTCTGCTTCGTCCGCGGACCGCAGGGCATCTCGATCGAACTGCTGGAGCGCGACGCGAAGTACCAGTGAGTCGCGGTACGATCGTCCGATCCCGCGTCAGGCCGGCACCGCCTCGGTGCGGATGATCGTCGACAGGATGCCGACGATCACCGGCAGCAGCAGGCACCAGAAACCGACGAGCCAGTAGAGCACAGCGGCGACGGCACAGCCGGCGGCGAAGTAGACGATGCTGAGCGACAGCCGGCCGAAGCGCGAGCGGATCTGCGCGCTGTGCGCGGCATCGCTCCCCATCAGCAGATCGACGGCATCGAGGGTCGCCTGCGTCGTGCTGCCGGTCATCAGCGTCGTCGGCGGCAGCGTCGAGAGATGGACGCGCTGTACGGCGTTCTGCACGGCCATGGCGGCGATGCCGGCAAAGCCCGTCAGCAGCGCGGCCGGGCTGTCGGGGTCGGGAAACGGGCCGTAGCCGACGGCGAGCGCGAAGAAGGCGACGAGCAGCGCCACCTTGCCGATGAGCAGGACGCGCAGCGCAGGCAGGTCACGGGCGCGCAACGCCGCTCCGGCGACGCGCGCCAGCGCGATCACCAGGATGAATTCCGGCAGCGCCAGGATCTTGCCGATGATCCCATGAGTCCCCAGCACCAGCGCCGCGCCGAGCGTGACGAAGTTGCCGGTGACATGCGCGGTGAACAGGCCGGCGAGGCCGAGAAATCCGGCGGTGTCGACGAAGCCGCCGTTGAAGGACAACAGTGCGGCGACGGCGGCGGAGCCTTGGGGTTTGTGCATGCGCCCGAGTGTGCGGCTTCGCCGCGCGTCGTGCAATTGCCTGTTGCCCGGCGGCCTCGTCTGCGGAAAAGCGCGGCGGATGGTCAGGGCAGTTGCGCGCCGCCGTTGCCGCAGTAGGTTAGGGCGCAATCCGCGACACGGAAGGGAGAGGGCAGATGGCATTCACGGTGACCAGCGACAGCTTCAAGGACGGCGACTATCTCAAGCAGGATCACGTCCTGTCGGCGGATTTCGGTTTCGGCTGCGCCGGCGGCAATCGCTCGCCGCACCTGAAATGGTCGGGCGCGCCGGCCGGCACCAGGAGCTTCGCCGTCACCTGCTACGACCCCGACGCGCCGACCGGCTCGGGGTTCTGGCACTGGGTGGTGGTCAATATTCCGCCGGAGGTGACCGAACTGCCGCTCGATGCCGGCAATCCGGCGTCCGGCAAGCTGCCGCAAGGTGCGCTGCAGACGCGCACCGATTACGGCAATGCCGCCTATGGCGGACCCTGCCCGCCAGAGGGCGACCATCCGCACCGCTATCTGTTCACGGTGTTTGCGGTCGGCGAGACGCTCGACGTCGTCGCCGATACGTCGGCGGCGGTGATCGGCTTCAACCTGCATTTCAAGACGCTGGCCAAGGTCGCGATCATGGGCCTCTACAAGCGCTGACAACGGCTTGCACAGCGGCTTGCGCGGCGCGGCCCGTCGGCCGCGTCGCGTCTGCGATGTCGGGAGAACATCGCGCGTTATGCGGCGCGCGAAGGTGCGTCGAGCGGCGGCGTGCCGTCATGCATCGCCCCGCGGATCATCTGGCGCAATTCGGGGCTGTCGGTGTGGCCGTGCACGGCGACGGCATGCTGCACGGCGGCTTCCAGCAGTTCGGTTTCGCTGTCGGCGGCGATCGCCACGGTGCAGTTGTTGTCGCTGCGGACGGCACGGCAGTCGATAAATTTCCGTTGCATCTTGTCCTCCTTGTTCAGGTGAACGGCGAGCTTCGGATATCCCCCGGACGAGGCCGCCCCGGCGGCTCATCTTAAATCCGCCGGCGTGGACCGAACAACAATATTGACGCGTGGAGCGGAGGGAACTGTACCTCCGTCATTTCGCCGGGATCACGTCCCTGGTGCCCTTGGCGCCCATATAGACACCGATCAGCCGCATCGGCGCCGTGCCGGTGTTGACGCCGAAATGCGGCACCGCCATCGCCTCCATCAGCGTATCGCCGGTCCTGAAGGTGCGCTTGCCATGCCGGCCATAGTCGACGGTCAGCTCGCCTTCGAGGATATAGGCAAACAGCGGCGCGCCGTGCTTGTGCAGGACGGTGCGCCCGCCGGGCGCCAGCGTGACGATGGCGGCGGTGATGTGTGCCGGGCCGGTGCGTGGATATGCGATGGTTTCGCCGACGATAGTCTTGCCGGTGGAAAGCAGCGGCACCGCCGGATAGTCCTTCGGCGGCGGCGCCTGGGTGGCGCTATCGCGGGCCTGCGCGGCGGTGAAGGTCGAGACGGTCACGGCAGCAAGAATTGCAGCAAGCGGCGCGGCGAGACGGCGGTGACGACCGTGGCGATGGTGACCTGACATGGATGCTTCCCCCTGCGGATTGTCGTTGGGCAGCGCCGTTCTTAGCCCGATTCGTGGTGGTGCCGGCGCGGCGAGGGAACCAGATGCGGCCTTTCGGATTGGTAAGGTTGCATGAGAGCAGTGGGGGGATACAGCAACACGTGGCCCGTCCGGGACACGCGATCTTAATGCGCGCGCCTGGAATTGGCGGCAGCACCCAGGAGCAGGAGATTGATGATGCGATTTGTATCGAAACTGACGATGGCGCTTGTCGGCGCGTTGGCGCTGTTCGGCGTGGGCTTTGCGACGGTGACGCCGGCCGATGCGGCGAGCGGCACCATCCACTTCTCCATCGTCAAAGGCGGCTTCTTCGTCGGTGCGGAAGGCGGCAACGG
Source organism: Pseudorhodoplanes sp. (assembly GCF_035565795.1). Lineage (GTDB taxonomy): Bacteria > Pseudomonadota > Alphaproteobacteria > Rhizobiales > Xanthobacteraceae > Pseudorhodoplanes. The sequence goes on along the minus strand of NZ_DATMRV010000252.1, from coordinate 35,057 downwards.
CGTCCTGGAATTCCGTGGCCGGCGCTATCCGCTGTCGATCGGCGGCATCAGCGGCGGCCTCGTCTTCGGCGCCTCGCAGACCAACTTCTCCGGTCGCGTCACCAATATTCGCCGGGCCTCCGACGTTGCGGGGACCTATGGCGCGGCGGGCGCCGGCGCGGCGGTGGGCGCGGGCGTGCGCGTCATCACCCTGCGCAACGAGAAGGGCGCCATCCTGCGCCTGCAGGGTCAGCAGGTTGGGCTGATGGCCAATCTCGATCTGAGCGGGCTGGTGATCTCGATGCGGCGATAACGGCGCCGCGCATACCGGTTTGATGGATTTCGCAACGGGAAAGGGCCGGGGGTAGACCCGGCCCTTTCCTTTGTCGTTCGTTTGAAGTGCTGGAGAAGCGAGCGTCGGAACGCGCGCATCAAAACGCCTTGTTGCTCTCCTTCACCATGGCGGCATCGACATAGACCTCGCCGCCCAGCTCATTGAACTTCTGCGACATCGCCGCCATGCCCTCCTGCTTCACGGCATCGGGCGAGGTCGCGCGCAGCGCCGGGTCGTTGAGCGTCGCCGCGTAGTCGCGCACGTCCTGCGTGATCTTCATCGAGCAGAACTTCGGTCCGCACATCGAGCAGAAATGCGCGACCTTGTGTGCTTCCTTCGGCAGCGTCTCGTCGTGATAGCTGCGGGCGGTATCGGGATCGAGGCCGAGATTGAACTGGTCCTCCCAGCGGAAGTCGAAGCGCGCCCGCGACAATGCATCGTCGCGCAGTTGCGCCGCCGGGTGGCCCTTGGCGAGGTCGGCCGCATGGGCGGCGATCTTGTAGGTGATGACGCCTTCCTTGACGTCGTCGCGGTTCGGCAGGCCGAGATGCTCCTTCGGCGTGACGTAGCAGAGCATGGCGCAGCCGAACCAGCCGATCATGGCCGCGCCGATGCCGGAGGTGATGTGGTCGTAGCCTGGCGCGATGTCGGTGGTGAGCGGCCCGAGCGTATAGAACGGCGCCTCGCCGCACTCCTTGAGCTGCTTGTCCATGTTGATCTTGATCTTGTGCATCGGCACGTGGCCGGGGCCCTCGATCATCACCTGGCAGCCCTTCTTCCAGGCGATCTGCGTCAGCTCGCCGAGCGTCTCCAGTTCGGCAAACTGCGCGCGGTCGTTGGCGTCGGCGATCGAGCCGGGCCGCAGGCCGTCCCCGAGCGAGAACGACACGTCGTACTTACGCATGATGTCGCAGATTTCGTCGAAGCGTTCGTAGAGGAACGATTCCTTGTGCCGCGACAGGCACCACTTCGCCATGATCGAGCCGCCGCGCGAAACGATGCCGGTGACGCGATTGGCGGTCAGCGGCACATAAGCGAGCCGCACGCCGGCGTGGATGGTGAAATAGTCGACGCCCTGTTCGCACTGTTCGATCAGCGTATCCTTGTAGCACTCCCAGTCGAGCTTGACGGGGTCGCCGTTGACCTTCTCCAGCGCCTGATAGATCGGCACGGTGCCGATCGGCACCGGCGCGTTGCGGATGATCCATTCGCGCGTCGTGTGGATGTTGCGGCCGGTGGAGAGGTCCATCACGGTGTCCGCGCCCCAGCGGATCGACCACACCATCTTCTCGACTTCCTCTTCCACGGAAGAGGTGACGGCGGAGTTGCCGATATTGGCGTTGATCTTGACGAGGAAGTTGCGGCCGATCGCCATGGGTTCGAGCTCGGCGTGGTTGATATTCGCCGGGATGATGGCGCGGCCGCGGGCCACCTCATCGCGCACGAATTCCGGCGTAATGAAGGGAGGGATCGCCGCGCCGAAACTCTCGCCGTCGGCGAGCGCCGCCTGCGCGCGCTCCAGCATCTGCTTGCGGCCGAGATTCTCGCGCTCGGCGACGTAGATCATTTCCTTGGTGACGACGCCGGCACGCGCCCATTCGAACTGGGTCACCGGCTGTCCATCGAGCGCGCGCAGCGGCTTGTGCACGGTCGGGAACGAGCGTGCCAGATGCGTGTCGCCGACATTGCCGTTGTCTTCCGGCTTGATCTCGCGGCCGACATATTCCTCGACGCCGCCGCGCTCCTTCACCCACCGGGTGCGGTGCCGCTTGAGGCCCTTGTCGACGTCGATCGCAACGTCGTTGTCGGTATAGACGCCCGAAGTGTCGTAGACGCGCACCGGCTCCTCGTTGGCGGAGGGCGCCAGCGCGATCTCGCGCAGCGGCACGCGCAGGTCCGGCGCCGCTGCGGGCGTCACATAAACCTTGCGCGAACCCTGGACCGGCCCGGTGGTGACCTTCGGCGTGACGAGGGCGGAGGGGGTAACGGGCTTGTTCATGATCAGTCTCCTTGTGCGGGGTCGGGGTCGTACGCCGCATAACCCTTGAACGTGATGAAGCCGCCGACGGCGAGAAAGAGAACGCCGCAAACAACATGAAAGTATGCGTAAGCGAACACGGCGCCGCCGAGATAGGCGACATAGGGCGGTGCGATGACCCGGAACACGCCGATGCAGGTCAGTATCAGGCCGATCACCGTGATGATGACGCGCCAGTCGCGCGTCCAGACATTATGCGTGTTGAGGATCGCGAGGCCGGTGACCATCGCCAGAATGCCGGAGAAATAGACGAACAGCGAATAAGAGACGATCTGTTGCGTGATCTCGCGGTATGCGCCTGGATTGGTGACGAGGCCCAGTCCGATGACCGTCATCACCGGCCCCATCAGTCTGGCGATATGAAATGAGGAATGCATGCGTCCTGTCCCTTCGCCGGCATGACCCGGATCAGGTTCTAAGGGTTTCTCTCAGCCCGCACGGGCACCCCTCGGAACGCGGCTAATGTAGGCGGTTGCGCCCCCTTGTCAACGCAGGCGCAACGTGCCGGCGCGGCGATGCTGTGCGGCTGCCGCCTAAAGCGCCGGCAGCTTGTTGACGGCGACGCGCACGGTTCCGGTCGCTTCCGCGACGACGCGCAGCGTCTTGGAATCGAACTCGATGCCGGTCATGCGCAAGTCGTTGACCGCGGCGTCGACGCGCACCCCGTCGGTGCTCTGGCGGAACTCGGCCAGCGTTTCGCCGATCTTGGTGCGGGCGTCGGCGGCGAAGGGCTTCAGGTCGATGACCGCATGTTCGGCCAGTGCATCCTGCACATAGGGGATGGCGGCGCGCGCCGCGGCGCCGAGCAGGCCGAAAGCCGCCTCCGATTCGACGGTCAGCGAGATGTCGGTCAACCGCAGCGTCTGGTTGCCGGCGTCGAGGACCGGCTTGCCGAGCACATGCACCGTCGCGTCGGCGCCGAAGCCGAACCAGCTCTTGCGTTCCGTCGCCTTGACCAGCATTGCGATCAGCAGCCGGTCGCCGGTGGCGTTGATCGTCGCCTTGCGGATCTCGACCTGATAGGGCGTCGTCTTGTCGTCGGGGAAGGTGCGCCCCTTGAACTGCGGCTCCAGGATCTTGTTGATCTCGGTGAACGGAATGTCGATCGGCACGCCGATGGCGACGCGCCCGGCATCGAGCTTCTGCACGATCTCGAGTTGCGTGGGGAACGGGCAATTCGGCTTGGTCGCCGTCGGCACGATGCGGGTTTCCGCCTGGATGCCGATGGTCAGGGTGACGTTCGTCGGATCGATCTTCGGCTGCGCCGCCGAGGCGCGCGTCGGCTTCATTTCAAGATAGAGGTTCGGCAATCCGGTCTTGCCGCCGCCGAGCGGGATCGAGCGGCAGGCTTTCGCCCATTCGCGCCGCGCCGTCTGCTCGATGGTCGGGTCGGCGCGCAGCCGATTCTGCAACGCGTCCATCTGCTCGTTGACCAGACGATCGAGCATCGGCTTCACCTCGTTGCCGACATTGAGCTTGATGCCGCCGACCTGCAGGCCGCCGTCGGCGATCGACACGCTGCCGGTCAGGTTCGGCTCGATGCGCCAGTTCGGCGCGAAGGTCGGCCGCGAGGTGACGGAGACCTGGCCCTTCACCTCCGCCTTCTGGTCGAGCACGCGGCCGGCAAGATTGCCGACCTGCTGGCCGAGCGCCTGGTTGAGCAGCCCGCCGAGTTGCCCCGTGAGGTTGCCAGCCTGAGTGGCGAGCTGGCCGGTCACCTTGATGCTGCCGGCGATTGTGGCGCCGATGGTCAGGCCCTCGGTGCGGCCGGTGACGGTCAGCGGCCCGCGCGCGGCGGTCAGCCCGATATCGGCTTTCGACAGCAGGCTGGAGATCGGATTGTTGCTGGTGCCGCTGAAGTCGCGCGGCGCGGCGGCATCGAGCGTTGTGCGGATGGCGCTGTTCGCCACCACGATCGGCGCGACGACCGACGACAGCCTCGTCATCGGCTTGAGCGGCGGCAGTTCGACGAGCTTCGGCTTCAGGCCGGCATTGTTCGGCCAGATCGCATCGAGCGCCCACAGCGCGCCGTAGAACGACACGATCAGCAAAGCGCCGGCGCCGATGACCAGCCGCAGCCAGCGCAAGCGGCGGAACGGGCGGACCAGGATGATATAGCCGACGCGCCCGACGGTGCGCAGGCTCTCGACCAGAGCGGAGGGGATGCGAATCGCCATGCCGGGATGTTACGGGCGTAAAGTGGCCAATTCCAGCAGGCAGAGCCGGATTGTCGCTTCAGTTCCGGCCGTTCCGGAAATGCTTCAGCGCCGCATAGATCACGTCATTGACCGGGGTCGGCACGTTGAGCGCCTTGCCGAGTTGCGACACGCGCCCCGCCAGCCAGTCGAGTTCGAGGCGGTTGCCGCGATCGAGGTCGTTGGCCATCGACGCCTTCATCGACGCCGGCGTGTGCTTGTCGGCGAAGACCATGCGTTCGTCGATGTAGCTCTCGTCGAGAGCGACGCCGCTCGCCCGGCCGACGGCCAGCGTCTCGCGCATGATGTTGCGGAACAGGTTGCGCGTGTCCGGGTCGGCGAGGATCGGCCCCATCGTCATGCGCGTAAGGCTGGTCGCGCCCGAGGTCGCCGACAGGAAAATGAACTTGTGCCAGCGGTCGCGCTGGATGTTGTCGGATTGCGTGATGTTGATGCCGGCGGCTTTTGCCGCCGCGACGAAGGCCGCGAGCTGCGGGTCCGGCCTGCCGTCGATCGTGCCGCAGACGATCGACTGGAACTGGCTGGTCTGCTTGATGACGCCCGGCCGCTCGATCACCGACACCACATAGGTGACGCCGGGAATGGTGTGCTCGGCGCCGAGGATCGGCGCGATGCGCTCATAGCTGTCGACGCCGTTCTGCAGCGTGACGATGCGCGTCGCGGGTCCGACCAGCGGGCGCGCCTGCTCGGCGGTCGCCTCCGTGTCCCACAGCTTCACCGTGAACAGCACGATGTCGACCGGGCCGACGGCGGCCGGATCGTCGGTGACGTGCGGCTGCGGCAGGTGCAGGTTGCCGTGGACGCTGTCGATGCTGAGGCCGCTCTTGCGCATGGCGTCGAGCTGTGCGCCGCGCGCGATGAAGAAGACCTCGTGCCCGGCTGCCGCCAGGCGCGCGCCGAAATAGCCGCCGACCGCGCCTGCGGCCATGACTGCGATACGCATTGCACCCCCGCTCGTTCATTGCTGGCCCGGTTATAGAACCGCCGGCGGCGAAAATGAAATCGGTACCGGCGGCATGTATTAAATCTTGGCAAGGCGCCGCGACAATGCGGAAGCCTGCCGCCGTCCACCTTATATGAGCGGCAGAGGCGACATGCCGGCTTGCGAAGATCGGCCGGTTTACGGAGATCGCCGATGACCAGACCGCTTGTCGAAATTCCGTTCGTCGAGCCGCAGACGACGCGCCGCGACTTTCTTTACGTCGCCACCGCGGCGGTCGCGGCGTTCGGCGCGGTCGCCACCCTGGTGCCGCTGGTCGACCAGATGAACCCCGATGCCGGAACGCTGGCGGCCGGCGCGCCGATCGATATCGATCTCAGCAAGATCGAGCCCGGCCAGCAGGTGGTGTTCCGCTGGCGCGAGCGGCCGGTCTTCGTCACTCATCGAACGCCGGATATTCTGCGCAACTTGCAGAATCCGCAGCTGATCAGCGAGCTTGCCGATCCGCAGTCCGACGAACTGCAGCAGCCGCCTTACGCACGCAACTGGCACCGTTCGGTGAAGCCGGAGTTCGGCTTCGTCATCGGCATCTGCACGCATCTGGGATGCATTCCGATGTTCTATCCGCTGCCGAATGCGTCGTCGCCGGCGCAGGGCTGGCTCGGCGGCTATTTCTGCCCCTGTCACGGATCGAAATACGATCTCGCCGGCCGCGTCTTCAGCGGCGTGCCGGCGCCGTACAATCTGCCGGTGCCGCCGCATCATTACGTCAACGACACGCTGGTCCGCGTCGGCGAAAACCCGGCGGGCGTGTCGTTCGATTTCGGTTCGATCCGCCAGATCTGACGATCGGTCCTGATCGTCCTCTCTGTTCGTCGGATTTATTCGTCGGCACTCACACTGGCGCCGGCGCACGACGGGTGCGCCGGCTGGCGGGTGGACTCGTGAGCCCGGCTAGTAGAGCCCGGCCGGCCGGATCGTCGTCCACGCGGCTTCGGAGCGGCGCTGCGGCTGCGGCGCATAGGACGAGACGCGCTCGTTCTGTGATGCGGCCGCTGCCGGCGCGGGCCGGCGTTGCGCGTTTCGCGTCTGCGGCAGCACCACGACCTTCGCGCCGACGGCGGCACGGTTGTAGAGATCGATCACGTCCGTATTGGTCAGGCGGATGCAGCCGCTCGACACCTGTCTTCCGATGGTGCTCGGATCGTTGGTGCCGTGGATGCGATACAAAGTGCCGCCGATATACAGGGCGCGCGCGCCGAGCGGGTTGCCGGGACCCCCGGAGGTCATGCGCGGCAGATAGGGCTGCCGCGCGATCATCTCCGCCGGCGGATACCAGTCCGGCCATTCGGCCTTGCGGGTGACCGATCGGACGCCCGACCAGGTGAAGCCCTCACGGCCGACGCCGATGCCGTAACGGATCGCGCGGCCGTCGCCGAGCACGTAATAGAGATAAGTGTGCGGCGTATCGATGACGATGGTGCCGCGCGGCTCGCGCGTGTCGTAGCGCACGATCTGCCGCTGCAGGCGCGCAGGAAGCTGTGCGTCCTCGTCGCCGGCGACGGCTGAAGCGTCGAAGTCCTGTGCATCGAAGTTTTGCGTATTGAAGTCAGGCTCGTCGAAGCCGGGCTCGCTGAAGGCCGGCGCGTTGAACGCGACGGCGCGCGCCTGGGGCGCCCGTGACAGCGACTGCGCGGTGGCAAGCGAGCCGGATGCCAGCAGCGCCGCGCCCGCCAGCGACATGGCGAGAGAAAGGGTGCGAATACGCATGGTGACCCTCGGAACTGGTCTCGAACACTCTGTCGAGACAAGCCCCGATCGGGTTCGCCGGTTCCGCTCACAACTTCGCGACTGCCCGCGCGCGGGCGGTTCCGTTCGTGCCGGTTGTCAGCGGCTGCTATTCCGGTTTTTCGTCAGACGCCTCGACCGGCAGGCGCTTCTCGCCCTTCGGCTCGTTGCGCCAGCCGACGGTCGCGTCCGGCACGCTGTCGACCGAGGCGAAATAGGGCTTGATGTCGATCAGCGGCGTGCCGTCGAGACAATCGACCCCGATCACGGCGAGTCTGTTGTCATCGATGCGCAGCAGGCGGGCGACGCTCATCGCGATCGGGTTGGGGCGGGCGGGCGAGCGCAGTGCGAAGGTGCCGCGCTGCACGCCGTAATGGCCGGGCACCTGCAGCACGATGTCGCGGCGCGAGTGGTCCATCCAGTACAACAGGATGACGTGCGAGCAGGTCGCGACATCCTTCAGCGCGGCGGCCCAGCGCGGATCAACCTCGACGGTACAGACTGCGTCGGATTCGCGCGCGTTCTTCGGGCACTGCTTGCGCTCGGTCCAGGGCGTGCGGATGCGGCCGATGAAATAGACCGACGCGTCGTAAGTCTCGGGCAGCGGCACGGTGACCTCGCCCTCCCAGAGTCCGAACTCGTTCTTCCTGTTGCCGCCGGTCTTGTCCGTCGTCGTCATCGCTGCACCGTGCCTCGCGTCATGTCTGCTTCGTGCCTGCTTCGTGCCTGCTCGTGCCCGCCCCGGGATCTTAGCGGTTTGTTAACCATAACAGGCCAAGAACTGGCCTATGCAGACCGGGGGATTTCGATCGCCCGCTCTGGCAGTGATTGTATGTCTTCTGGCCCCGATGCCGGAAGACAGTCGGGCAGACGATGTGGCTCTGGGTTCGATCCGCTTGCGGGGCGGATACGATGCGAATCCTCAGCTTCTGCCGGGCGGCAAGCCCAGCGCCTTCACCGGCGTCGACGCCGCTTTTGCGCTCGGCCGCTCCAGCGATTCCATCAAGACCGGACTGACCGGCGAAATCCAGCGCGCCGACTATGCCGCCCGCGAGATCGACCCGTCGGAACGGATGCGTGTCGTGCTGGAGGCGGAGAGCGAGGCATTCGCCGGCTGGGCGCTGAAATCGCGCACCGGCGTCGAGAGCATCCGCAGTTACAATCTGCGCTCCTTCGAGGCGGAGCAGGAGGTGCGCGCGCAATGGATCGGCGGCGCGGTGCGCCCCTTCGTCAGCGCGGCGGCGCGCTATGCGACGCTCAACGAGACCAATGCGATCCTCACCGACTTCCTGCCTGACGATCTGCGTTTCACGCGGGTGACGCTGATCCCCGGCATAACCGCGCTCACCCCGCTCGGCGAATTCGGCGCCTCGATCAATCTGTCGGCAATCCGCTATTCGCCGACGCTCGATCTGTTCGGCTATCGCCGCGACAACGAACGCGTCGAGCCGTTCCTGTTCTATCGCTGGACGGACGACCTCGTCTCGGTGTCGGCTGCGGTGTCGCACGTCAACGGCGTCTGGCACGACGTGGATTTTACCGATCTGCGCGCGACATTGTTCGATCTGTCGCTGTCGATGCGCAGCAAGGACCATCCCTGGCGGCTGGAACTGTCGGGGCGCCGTGCCGTCGGCGAAACCAGTTTTCCGATCTCGCCGGTCACCGTCACCGAGACCTATGCCGGCAAGCTCACCTATGCGGCGACGGATGCGTGGTCGCTCGGCCTGGTGGCGCGCTGGCTGCGTACCGGTTACCCGGACTCGCCGTTCAGTTCCCGCACCGTCGCCTACGGTGTGACCGGCAGCTATCGCATCGATGACGACTGGTCGCTCGGCGCCGAGATCGTGCGCGTCAATGCTTCGGCGCTCGACGGCATGTCGGTCGACAGCGCCGTCGGCTCGCTGTCGCTCTCCCGCCGTTTCGATCTCACGGGCGCCGTCTCGGGCAAGACGGCCAATCTAGTAACGACGGCTGAGCCGGTAACGACGGACGATCCGGCAATGAAAAGGACGGCTGCGACGCCGTCCCATGCCCAAACCGAACGCTCGGCGAGGAGCGCGATGCCCGCGCCAGTTTCGACCCAAATCTCGAACCAGGTGTCGAACCAAGTCTCAAATCAGGTTCCGGACTCGGTCCCGAACCCAGTCGCGACCGGAGTATATTGATTCCGGCTCGCTGCAGGCCGCCGCCTACCAGCCGCCGTGGCCGAAGCTGCCGAAACCGCCGCGGCTGCTGCCGTAGCTGGTTTTCTGGTTATAGCCGCTGCGATTGCCGTAGCTGACTTTCGGGCTGTAGCCGCTGCGGTTGCCGTAACCGGCATTGTGACCGTAGCGGCTGCCGCGATTGCCGTAGCCGACATTCTGGCCATAGCCGCCGCGGTTGCCGAAACCGCTGTTACGGCTGTAGCTGTCGCGGTGACCGGCATTGCCGCCGCTCAGCACTCCGAGCAGGCCGTTCTTCCCGGTGCGGATGTTGGCGCCGGCACTGACGCCGATGCCATTGCTGCCGTGGCCGCCAGAGCCGGCATGCCCTCCCAGCAGCGTGCCGAGCAGACCGCTCTTGCCGGTCGACAGACCGAGCCCAAGTCCGATGCCGATGCCGTTTTTCCCGCCGCCCTTGCCGGCAGCGAGCGCCGGCATGGCGGTGAGCGAGGCGGCGGCGACGGTGGCGATGAGCAGAGTTTTCATAGTCATGAGGTCACGTCTCCCTTGCTGAGCCGGGCCTGAAATGTCCGGCGTCGGGATCGTGCGTTCGGTTGTCTGTCGGATCAATTGCAACTTATAAGTGTCATTAAGGGTTAGGGCTAACGCACGCGGCAGGGCGCGCCGCGCCTCACCAGCCCCGGTCCGCGTCTCTGCCCACCGGGCGCTTGCCGGTGTGGCGCCGGAACCGGCTTTGCCGAAAATACCGCACGGATAGCATCTGGCCGTCGCCGGTTTGCATCGTCGGGTGAATTCGGGTATCCCACTATTTATCAGAAATATTTTGATGTGGGCATTTGCCCACCTTCATGGTTGGCGCAAGGGCCCGGTGAATGCACGTTTCCTTTGAGTTTTTTCCGTCCAAGACCGCGGAGATGGAGCAATCGCTGTGGGAGGCGATCGCCCGCCTCGCGCCGCTGGCGCCGAACTTCGTCTCGGTGACCTATGGCGCCGGCGGCTCCACGCGGGAGCGCACCCATGCGACCGTCCGGCGGATCGTCAACGACACCGACCTCAAGCCGGCGGCGCATCTGACCTGCGTCGGCGCCAGCCGCGAAGATGTCGACGCGGTGGTGCGCGACTATCACGCCGCCGGAGTCCGCCATATCGTGGCGCTGCGCGGCGATCCGCCCGACGGCATCGGCGCCGCCTATGCGCCGCATCCCGGCGGCTATCGGGGCACCGCCGATCTGGTGCGCGGCATCCGCAGCATCGCCGACTTTGAAGTGTCCGTCTCCGCCTATCCGGAGAAGCATCCGGAAAGTCCGAGCGTCGATGCCGACATCGACATGCTGAAGGCCAAGGTCGATGCCGGCGCGACGCGCGCCATCACCCAGTTCTTCTTCGAGAACGATCTGTACTTCCGCTATCTCGATCGCGTGCGGGCGCGCGGCATCGATATCCCGATCGTGCCGGGCATCCTGCCGGTGCAGAACTTCAAGGCCGCCACGACCTTTGCCCGGCGCGCCGGGGCCTCGGTGCCGGCCTGGCTGGCGAAGCGCTTCGACGGGCTCGACGACGATCCGGCGACCCGCAAGCTGATCGCCGCAACGGTCGCTGCCGAGCAGGTGCTCGATCTCGTCAAGCGCGGCGTCGACGATTTCCATTTCTACACGATGAACCGCGCCGACCTCGTCTACGCGATCTGCCATCTGCTCGGCTTGCGCGCGCCGGCCGCCGCGAAGGCAAAGGCGGCATGATGAAACGCAAGTTCTCGACAACCGAAACCGCCCTGCGCGCCGCCGCCGCCGAACGCATCCTGGTGCTCGACGGTGCCATGGGTACGATGATCCAGGAGCTCAAATTCAACGAGCAGGATTTCCGCGGCGCGCGTTTCGACGCCTGGAACCGCGACGTGCGCGGCAACAACGATTTGCTGAACATCAGTCGGCCGGATTCGATCCGCGATATCCATCTCGCCTATTTCCGCGCCGGCGCCGACATCGTCTGCACCAATACGTTCTCCTCGACGTCGATCGCCCAGGCCGATTACGGCCTGCAGGACATCGCCTACGAACTCAACGTCGAAGGCGCGAAACTGGTGCGCGCCGCCGCCGCGCAGGCGGAGAAGGAAGACGGTCGCCGCCGCTTCGTCGCCGGCGCCATCGGCCCGACCAACCGCACCGCCTCGATCTCGCCGGACGTGTCCAATCCCGGCTATCGCGCGGTGACCTTCGACGATCTGCGCGCCGCCTATGGCGAGCAGATCAAGGGTCTGCTCGACGGCGGCGCCGATCTGCTGCTGCTCGAAACCATCTTCGACACGCTCAACGCCAAGGCGGCGCTCTACGCGATCTCCGAAATCTGCGAGGCGCGCGGCGTCGACGTGCCGGTGATGATCTCCGGCACGATCACCGACATGTCCGGCCGCCTGCTCTCGGGCCAGACGCCGGAAGCCTTCTGGCATTCGGTGCGTCACGCCGCGCCGGTCTCGGTCGGCCTCAACTGCGCGCTCGGCGCCAAGGAGATGCGCGCCCACATCCAGTCGCTCGGCAAGGTCGCCGACACGCTGGTCTGCGCCTATCCGAATGCCGGCCTGCCGAACGAGTTCGGGCTCTATGACGAGAGCCCCGAGGCGATGGCCGACCTGCTCGGCGAATTCGCCGCCGCCGGCCTTGTCAATATCGTCGGCGGCTGCTGCGGCACCACGCCGGCGCATATCGCGGCCATTGCCAGGGCCGTGAAGGATCACAAGCCGCGCGCGATCCCGACGATCGCGCCGCGGCTGCGGCTCTCCGGCCTCGAACCGTTTATCCTGACGCCGGAAATTCCGTTCGTGAATGTCGGCGAACGCACCAACGTCACCGGCTCGGCGAAATTCCGCAAGCTGATCACCGCCGACGATTTTCCCGCGGCGCTCGCCATCGCGCGCGATCAGGTCGAGAACGGCGCGCAGGTCATCGACGTCAACATGGACGAAGGCCTGCTCGACTCCGAAAAGGCGATGGTGAATTTCCTCAACCTCATCGCGTCGGAGCCGGATATCGCCAAGGTGCCGATCATGATCGACTCCTCGAAGTGGTCGATCATCGAAGCCGGCCTGAAGTGCGTGCAGGGCAAGAGCATCGTCAACTCGATCTCGATGAAAGAGGGCGAGGAGGTTTTCAGGCATCACGCCCGGCTGGTGCGTGCCTATGGCGCGGCGGTTGTCGTGATGGCCTTCGACGAGCAGGGCCAGGCCGATACGTTCGAGCGCAAGACGCAGATTTGCGCGCGGGCCTACAAGATTCTCACCGAGGAAGTCGGCTTCCCGCCCGAAGACATCATCTTCGACCCGAACATCTTCGCGGTCGCGACGGGCATTGAGGAACATTCCAATTACGGCGTCACCTTCATCGAGGCGGCGAGATGGATCCGCGAGAATCTGCCGCATGTTCACATCTCGGGCGGCGTCTCGAACCTCTCGTTTTCGTTCCGCGGCAACGAGGCCGTGCGCGAGGCGATGCATGCGGTCTTTCTCTATCATGCGATCAAGGCCGGCATGGACATGGGCATCGTCAACGCGGGTCAGCTCGCGGTCTATGACGATCTCAAACCGGAGCTGCGCGAAGCCTGCGAGGATGTCGTGCTCAACCGGCGCCCGGACGCGACCGAGCGGCTGCTCTCGCTTGCCGAGCAATACAAGGGCGGCGGCAAGGAGAAGAAGGAAGCCGATCTTTCGTGGCGCGAAGGAACGGTGGAGGAGCGCATTTCGCACGCGCTGGTGAACGGCATCACGCAGTTCATCGAACAGGATACCGAAGAAGCGCGGCAGAAGGCCGAGCGTCCGCTCCATGTCATCGAGGGCCCGCTGATGGCCGGCATGAATATCGTCGGCGATCTCTTCGGCTCAGGCAAGATGTTCCTGCCGCAGGTGGTGAAGTCGGCGCGCGTCATGAAGCAGGCGGTGGCTTACCTGCTGCCGTTCATGGAAAAAGAAAAAGAAGAGAAGGGCTACGCCGACGAGCCGCCGCCGGGCAAGATTTTGCTCGCGACGGTCAAGGGCGACGTCCATGACATCGGCAAGAACATCGTCGGCGTCGTGCTGCAGTGTAACAATTATCAGGTCATCGATCTCGGCGTGATGGTGCCGGTGCAGAAGATTCTGGAAACGGCACGCAAGGAGAAGGTCGATATCATCGGCCTTTCGGGCCTGATCACGCCGTCGCTCGACGAGATGTGCAACGTCGCGGCCGAAATGGAACGCGAAGGCTTCGACCTGCCGCTCCTGATCGGCGGGGCGACGACAAGCCGCGTGCATACCGCGGTCAAGGTCGCGCCGAATTACGTGCGCGGGCAGGCGGTCTATGTCACCGACGCGAGCCGCGCGGTCGGCGTCGTCTCGACGCTGCTCAACCCTGAGCAGCGCAAGCAATATATGTCCGAGACCCGTGCCGAATACGAGAAACTCGCGGATGCCCATGCACGCGCCGAGGACAACAAGGCGCGCGCGCCGATCGCACAGGCGCGCGAGAACGGGCTCAAGCTCGATTTCTCGAACTACACGCCGCCAAAGCCGAAATTCCTCGGCACGCGCTATTTCAAGAAATACGACCTCGCGGAATTGACGCGCACGATCGACTGGACGCCGTTCTTCCAGTCGTGGGAGCTGAAGGGCGCATTCCCGCGCATCCTTGAAGACGAAAAGTACGGCGCCGCGGCGCGCGGGCTTTATGAAGACGCGCAGAAGATGCTCGAGCGCATGGTGAAGGAAAACTGGGTCGAGGCGCGCGCGGCAATCGGTTTCTGGCCGGCCAATGCCGACGGCGACGATGTCGTGCTGTTCAAGGACGATACGCGCAAGGAAAAGATCGCGACGCTGCATACGCTGCGCCAGCAGATGGCGCGCACGGGCGGCGGGCGAGCCAATCTTGCGCTCGCGGATTACGTCGCGCCGCTCTCAACCGGCGTGCCGGATTATGTCGGCGCCTTCGTCGTCACCGCCGGCATCGGCGAGGTCGAGAGATCGCAAGCGCTCAAGGGCCAGAACAATGATTATGATGCGATCCTGATGAAGGCGCTCTCCGATCGTCTCGCGGAGTCGTTTGCCGAGCGGATGCACCAGCGCGTGCGCACCGAGTTTTGGGGTTATGCGCCGGACGAGAAGCTGACGAACGACGAGCTGATCGAGGAGAAGTATCGCGGCATCCGGCCGGCGCCGGGGTATCCGGCGCAACCGGATCACACCGAGAAGGGCATACTGTTCAAGCTTCTCGATGCGCAAAAGCAGATCGGCGTCGAGATCACCGAAAGCTTCGCGATGTGGCCGGGCGCCTCGGTGTCGGGCTTCTACTATTCGCATCCCGAAAGCGCTTACTTCGGCGTTGGGCGTATCGACCGCGATCAGGTCGAGGACTATGCGAGGCGCAAGGGCATGACGGTGAAGGAAATCGAGAAGTGGCTCGCGCCTTCGCTCTCGTACAATCCGGCGCGTCTCGCGCGCGAAGTGGCATAGTCCGTTGTCGATTAGATGAATTCTAATCTTCAATCGCGAACATTTGTCTTTCGAATTTTCTGCTATTTATCCGATAACGGCATGACACCGAGTGGTGTATGCCGCTGCGGATAGATTGGGACTCATGACATGAAAACGAAACTGTTTCTCTCAGCGATCGCTTTTGCCGCCATCTTCGGGGCAATTCTCGCGCAGCCGGCGGCGGCGCAGGACGCGACGATCAACATTGTGGTCAAGAACAAGAAGTTTGATCCGTCGACCATCAACGTTCCGGCGGACAAGCTTTTCAAGCTGGTGGTGAAGAACGCGGACGCAGTCGCGATGGAGATCGAGAGCCGCAACCCGCGTTTCGAGAAGATCATCGCACCCGGCGCTACGGCGACGATCAATATGAAGCCGCTCAAGGCGGGCACCTATTCCTTCTACGACGACTTCAACAAGTCGAATAAAGGCGAAATCGTCGCGAAGTAGCTGATCGAGCGTAACATGCTTGCCGCTCTTATCGTCGTCTTTCGCGAAGTCATCGAGGCCGGAATCATTGTCGGCATCGTGATGGCGGCGACTGCATCGGTGCCGGGGCGCGGACGGTGGATCGCCGGAGGCATCTTCGCCGGTTTTATCGGCGCGTGCCTCGTGGCGCTTTTCATACAAGGCATTACCGAAGCTTTTGCCGGCATGGGGCAGGAGCTTTTCAACGCCGCCGTTCTCGGTACCGCCGTGGTGATGCTGACCTGGCACAATGTGTGGATGTCCTCCCACGGCCGCGAGCTTGCCACGGAAGCAAGATCGCTCGGGCAATCGGTGGCAAGCGGCTCGCGAACGCTGCTCGCTCTTTCGATCGTATGCGGAGTAGCGGTGCTACGCGAGGGCTCGGAGGTGGTGCTGTTCCTGTACGGCATCCTCGCCTCCGGCGGCGATTCATTTGCGAGCGTGTTCGGCGGCGGAATCGCCGGCCTTCTGCTCGGCGCGGCTATAAGTGCGCTTACCTATCTGGGCCTGTTGCGAATTCCCGGCCGCTATCTGTTCGCTGCAACGAGCGGAATGATCGCGCTGCTGGCTGCGGGTCTTGCCTCGCAAACGGTTGCCTTCCTGCAGCAGGCCGATGTGCTCACAGCGTTGAGCAACGCGTTGTGGGACTCGTCGTGGCTGTTGTCCGATTCCGGAATGTTAGGCCGGGTGCTGCACACGCTCATTGGCTACAATGATCATCCCAGCGGAATGCAGGTCATCGTTTATCTTGCGGTGCTTGCGCTCACATTTGTGCTGATGAAAGCCGTGGCGCCCGCGCGGGTGCTCGCGAGTTCATCAAGATAAAGGCCGCTCGCGAGAGCGGCCTTTATTGAGCCTGCGGAAAATCAAACCGATTTTCAGATTACCGGATTCCACGGCATCGGCACGAGGCGATAGCCGTCGCCGGCTTTCTCGAGATGGCCAAGGCCGGGGAAGGGGTAGTGGAAGCCCTGCACGGGCAGCTTCTCCGCGACGATCATGTCGTAGGTCTTGCGGCGCGTGGCCTCCGCCAAGTCGCCATCCTGGTCGTAGCCGGCGTGCCAGCCGGGATTGCTGACGAACAGGAATGGCACGTTCGTGACATCCGACTGGATGAACACCTTGCCGTTGCCGGAGGCGAGCACATACGAAGTGTGGCCCGGCGTATGGCCCGGCGTGCCGATCGCGGTGAGGCCGGGGATCACTTCCTTGTTCCATTCGTAAGGCGTGACCTTGCGATTGAGAGCATCGAAGATCGCGCGGTTCGATTTGAACAGACCCTGCATGCGGCCTTCGGGCGCGCGGCTCATTTCGCCGTCGTCGGTCCAGTATTTCCATTCGACGGCCGGCACCATGACTTCGGCGTTCGGATAGGCGAGCTTTTTCTCCGCGTTCAGCAAGCCGTTCACGTGGTCGCCGTGGAAATGCGAGATGATGACGATATCGATGTTCGCGGGATCGATGCCGGCGGCTTTCAGGTTGGCGGTAACTTGCCCGGTCGTTGCGTTCGGCTTCTTCGCCGCTTCCTCGCCGTAGCCGGTGTCGATCAGCACCAGCTTCGAGCCGGTGTTGATGACGATCGGCGTGAAGGGAACGGTGATCTTCGCCGGATCGAGGTGATGCTTCGCAAGCTCGGCCGCGACCTGGTCCTTGCTCGCGTTGACGACGAATTTGTCCGGCAGCGGAAAAGTGCCCGCGCCGTCGGTGACGACGGTGACTTCATAGTCGCCGACCTTGTAGCGATACCAGCCCGGATTCTGTTTGCCCTGCAAAGGCAGCGCGGCGCGTGCAGGCTTGGCGCCCGGCAGCATGGCGGCGGTGGCGCCGGCGGCTGCGCCGGCCAGCATCATGCGACGGTTGATCCCGGTCATTGTCGTTCTCCCGAAATGGCGTTGATGATTGGCGTAAAGTGGGTTTCAGAAACCTGAGACGATCATAGCCGCGCGCCGCATTTTTCGACAGGGGGCGGCGCTTGCCGGACGGCGCGGAAGCTGAAGCCGTTACCGTCATCTCGAAATCCTGCCGTTCAAATCTGCGTGTGGAACCGGCACAAGCCTAAAACGTTTCTTCCCTGGACTGGTAGGAATGAGAAGGATGTATTGATGAAACTGAACAAGCCACTGCTTGCCGCCGCGGTGTTCGGCGCGTCATTGCTGCTCGTTGCCGTGCCGTCGGCTTCGGATGCTGCGCCACAGCACAAGTCTTCCGGCTCGCACGCCAGAGGCGGCGGGTCGCGAGCGCATTCAGCGCCGCGTGCACACCGCTCGGCTCCGCGCGCTCACCGTGCGCCGCGCGCTCATCAGCGAGTACGGCATCACCGAGCGAATACGCAGCGCGGCCATCGCGCACATGATCGCGGCAGCGTGACCCGCAACCGGGCTCGCCAGGGTAATCGTCAGATCGAGCGCCGTAACTGGCGCAACCACCAGACCAAAGCGCGCGAGCGGCAGCACCGCCGGGCGCACTTCAACGATCGTCAGCGCACGCGGATCCGGAGCTATTATCGCGGACACCGCCACCACTTCCATCGTGTCGCGCGGGTAAGCTGGCCGATCGTCATCGGAAGTTTCGTGCCGCGTGACTACACCGTTTATGACATCCCCAGCGATTTCTACGGCTACGTGCCGGGCTATGAAGGCTATAAGTATGTCGTGGTCGGCGACCAGCTCATCATCATCGATCCCGACACCTGGGAGATCGTAGCGATTATCCCCCTGTAACAAGCCAGTGAACGAAGGAGAGGGCGGCACTTGCCGCCTTTTCTCCTGTTGGTGCGGCATCGGCGGCGTTTTGTTTCCGGCGGGTTGGTGGCATGATTGTTCGCGCCTGATCCTGCCTTCCGCCCTCACACCACGGCGAAACAAGAATGGATTCCGTACCGGCGAAGCGTCACACCGCCAAGGCGGCAGGGGTTGCCGCGCCCAACGGACTGCTGCTCGCCGCTTTCATTGCGGCGATTTTTGTCAGCGCGTCACTTCTGTTCGCCGTGCAACCGCTGTTTACCAAGCTCGTGCTGCCGCGCTTCGGCGGCTCGCCTTCGGTCTGGTCGGTGGCGATGGTGTTTTTCCAGGCGGTGCTGCTCGCGGGCTATGCTTATGCGCATTTGCTGACGCGTTATCTTCCGCTGCGCTACGCGATCGCCGTTCATCTCGCGGTGATGCTGGCCGCGGTGGCCGCGCTGCCGCTGTCGATTGCCGAAGGCTGGGGCAGGCCGCCGGCACACGGCGAGGCGTTTTATCTCATCGGCTTGTTCTCGGTTTCGGTGGGCCTGCCGTTCTTCGCGCTCGCGGCGAACTCGCCGCTTCTGCAGGCATGGTTCGCGCGCTCGCATCATCCGGCGGCGAGCGATCCTTATTTTTTATATGCGGCGAGCAACGTCGGAAGTTTCCTCGCGCTGCTCGGCTATCCGTTGCTGGCCGAGCCGTTCACGCAGCTATACGAGCAACGGCTTTACTGGTCCGGCGGCTTTTATGTGCTGATCGGCCTGATCACGATTTGCGGCGCGCTGGTATGGAGCAACGGGCAGCCGCAGGCCGCTGCTGGCAAACAGCGTGACGACAGCACGCCGCCAACGATACGCGATGCGCTGACATGGACAGCACTCGCCGCGGTGCCGTCGGCTTTCCTGATCGCGGTGACGTCGCACATTTCAACCGATGTCGGCTCCACGCCGCTGCTGTGGGTCATTCCGCTTGCTCTTTATCTGGCGACCTATGTGATCGTCTTCCAGCGGCGCCCGCTTATTCCGCATCGGCTTGCGCTGGCTGCGCAGCCGGTCGTGATCGCGCTTCTGACCGGCGTTTATCTCAAGGGGCAGACGGATTCGATCTTCACGACGATCGCGATCAATATCGTGGCCTTCGCCATCACCGCGCTTGTTTGCCACGGCGAGCTCGCGCGGCGCCGCCCGGCGGCGCGTTATCTGACTGCGTTTTATCTCTGGATGTCGTTCGGCGGCATGGCCGGGGGCATCTTCGCGGGGCTGCTTGCGCCTTACATCTTTAACTGGATCGCCGAATATCCGCTCCTGATCGTCGCGGGGCTATTGTGCCGGCCCGGCCTTTTCGACGGCGACACCGCGCGCGGCCGCCTGATCTGGTTCATTGCGGCCACGCTGTTCGCCATCGCGATAACAAGCTATTTGCGCTCGGATAATGCGCCGGACTCGACGGCGCTGCTCGCCATTTTCGCCACGATCATGCTTGTCGCGGTCATTTTGCTGCGCGACCCGCTGAAGTTTGCCGCGGTCATCGGCTTTGCGTTGCTGTGTTCGGTCATGATGGAATCCGGAGCAGGGCAGACGGTCCGTAATTTCTTCGGCGTTCACAAGATCTATCAATCGGCGAGCGGCTATTATCGTGTTCTGTTGCACGGCACGACGATTCATGGCGCGGAGGCCATCAGCGAGACGGTGCAAATGCCGGGCGCAAGGCCGGTGCCGCTGACCTACTATCACGCCAATTCCGGCATGGCGAAAACGATCGAGGCGGCGCGTCAGAAAAAGACCGGGCCGCTTAACATGGCCGTGGTCGGCCTCGGCACCGGGACGCTTGCCTGTTACGCGCGGCCGAATGACCGGCTGACATTTTATGAGATCGACCAGAGCATCATCGATGTCGCAACCAATCCGAAGTTTTTCTCGTTTCAACCGATTTGCGCGCCGCAGGCCAGGATCGTGCTGGGCGATGCGCGGCTGACGATCGGCGATGCGCCGGATGGCGGCTACGACATCATCATCGTCGATGCCTTTTCCTCCGACGCGATCCCGATTCATCTGCTGACGCAGGAGGCGATGGCGGCCTATCTCGCGAAGCTCGCGCCGCGCGGCATGATCGTGCTGCATATCTCGAACCGCTATCTCGAATTGGCCTCGATTGTCGCGGGCATCGCGGACGCCAACGGCTTGCGCACGCGCATCAATTCGCAGCTCGACGAGAAGGAAGACAATTCGCGCTATCTCTACACTTCGACCGTGACGGCAAGCGCGCGCGACGAAGAAGATTTCGGGGCGCTACAGGAGCCCGATAGCGGATGGGAACCGCTCGAGCCGGATCCGGATCAGCGGGTGTGGACCGACGATTATTCCAATGTCGTCGGCGCGATGATCCGGCACTCGCGGGAGTAGCGGGCCCTAAGCGTTCGGCGTCGAGAATTTCTGAAGCAGCGGAATCATGATCTCGCTGGCGCGGCGCCTGTGCGCGCCGGCTGTTTTTGCCGCGGCCGCGGGATCGCCCTTGCGGATCGCTTCGATGATGGCACGGTGCTCCGGCGCGGATTTTACCGGCAATGGCCGCAGCCGCAGCGTGAGCAAACGGGCGCGATGCGTCTGGTCGCGAATGGTCGAGGCCATGCGGGAGAGGCGGCCATTGCCGCATTCGCCGGTCAGGATTTCATGAAAGCGGTCGTCGGCGGCAGCCCATTTATCGAGGTCGTTTTTCTTGATCGCGCTCTCCATCGCTTTCGTTTCGGTCTCGAGACGCGCGATGATCCTGTTCACATCAGGAGAAGAAGAGCGCGCCGCGAGAACTTCGGCGGCCATGCTCTCGAGCGCGATCGTCAGCTCGTAGGTTTCGCGAATGTCGCGATGAGATATCGCGCGCACGAGGATGCCGCGGCGCGGAAGAACTTCAACCAGCCCTTCTTCCTGCAGGCGGATCGCGGCCTCGTGGACCGGCGTGCGGCTCATGCCGAGTTGATTTGCGACTTCATTTTCGGCGGCGAAGTGACCGGGCGGATAGATATTTTCGCGGATCGCCGACTTCAACGCGGCATAGGCGTTTTCGACCCGCGAGCCGGAATGGGCGGGGCGTGCATTCTTGCGTTTTCTCAAAACAGCGGACGGCACAGGTTCGCTCTGGCTCTTTCATGAGCCGCATGTCTTTCCCGGTTGACAGGCGGCGGATTGAGTGACGATACTTGCGTGCAAGCTTGCATGCAAGATTTCATAAAAAGCCGGCGCGGATCAACCGCGCACCGAAATCAGGGAGCAAAACCGATGTTCAATACGCGAATTTTTCTGATCGCCTGTACGCTCGCGGCCATGCTTTCGCCCGCCGCGGCGGAAACCAATCACATTCGTGCTTCCAAGCAATATGGCCTGAGCTATCTGCCGCTGATGATCATGGAAGATCAGAAGCTCGTCGAGAAACACGCGGCGGCAGCCGGCCTCACCGATATGAAAGTTTCCTGGGTTACGCTCGGCGGCCCGAGCGCGATGAACGATGCGCTGCTTTCAGGCGGCATTGATTTCGGGGCAGGCGGCGTGCCCAGCCTTTCGACGTTGTGGGCGAAGACGCGCAATACGCCGCTCGCCATTCACGGCGTTGCGGCGCTCAACGACATGCCGGTCGATCTCGTTTCGTCCAATCCGAACGTGAAAAAGCTTTCGGATCTGTCGGAAAAGGACAAGATCGCCGTCACCTCGGTGAAAATCTCGACGCAGGCGCTTCTGTTGCAGATCGCCTGCGCCAAGGAATTCGGCGAAGCGAATTACGAGAAATACGACTCGCTCACCGTGTCGATGCCGCATCCCGAGGCGATGACGGCCCTGATGTCCGGCAGCGCCGGCATCAATGCGCATTTCTCGTCGCCGCCGTTCCAGTACACCGAGCGTACCGACCCGAAGATTCATACGGTGCTGAATAACTACGAGATTCTCGGCGGGCCGGCGACGTTCAACGTCGTGTGGGCGACGAGCAAGTTCCGCAACGAGAATCCGAAAGCCTACAAGGCGTTCTTCGACGCGCTAAAGGAGTCGATGGACATCATCAACAAGGACAAGAAGAAAGCGGCCGAGGACTACAAGCGCATCACCAAGACCAAGGAGACGGTCGAGTTCCTGCTGCAAATTCTGAACGATCCGCTGGTGAAGAACACCGTCGAGCCGCACAAGACGCTGCCGATCGCGCAATTCCTCGCCAAGGTGAAGCGCATCCCGGCCGCGCCTGAAAAGTGGCAGGACATGTGGTTCCCCGAACTGCACGGCATGAACGGCAGCTGATCGAGGTCAGGAAAGTCCGATGGTGTTGCAGAACCAGACATCGGGCGCGGGATATACCGCGCCCGATCCGCATCTTTCCGTCGAAGGCGTGACGCTCCAGTACAAGACCAAGGAGCATCTCGTCACCGCGTGTTACCGGGTCGATTTCAACGTGCTGAAATCCGATCGCTTCGTGCTGCTCGGACCTTCGGGTTGCGGCAAATCGACGATCCTGAAGGCGATCGGCGGATACATGAAGCCGGTCGAAGGGCGCATCACGCTGAAGGGGAAGGAGATCGGCAAACCCGGTCCCGACCGCATGATGGTGTTTCAGGAGTTCGACCAGCTCCTGCCGTGGAAGACGGTGAAAGAAAACGTAACCTTCGCACTCACATCGAGCGGGCGGCTCAAAGGCAAGGCTGCCGACGAGCGCGCGATGCAGTACATCGAGAAGGTCAATCTCGGCAATTTCGCCGATACATATCCTCACATGCTCTCGGGCGGCATGAAGGCGCGCGTCGCGATCGCGCGCGGCATGGCGATGGAGCCGGATATTCTGCTGATGGACGAGCCGTTCGCCGCGCTCGACGCGCTGACACGCCGCAAGATGCAGGACGAATTGTTGCAGCTATGGGAGGGGACGAAGTTCACGATCCTGTTCGTGACGCATTCCATTCCCGAAGCGGTGAAGATCGGCAGCCGCATTCTTTTGTTGTCGCCGCATCCCGGCGAGGTGAAAGCCGAGCTGAATTCGACCGGCTCCGACGAGCCGGACCCGAAAACCGGGGTCGCGCTTTCCGAGCGCATTCACAAGCTGCTGTTCGCCGACGAAGTCGAAGAGGAGGCGGTCCATGTCTGAGCAATCGGCTGACCTTTCCCTGACACGGCCGGAATTCATCCGTGAAACCGGCATTTCAAAATCCTATGGCGTTGTCGAAAAGCCGCTGTCGCTGATCGAGCGCATTTACGACCTCAACTGGGTCCGCAAATGTTTCATCCTGCTGGCGCTCGCGGCGGCGTGGCAGATCTATGCAATGCATCTCAACAACGTGCTGTTGTTTCCGACATTGACGCAGACATTCAGCGCGCTCGTCGAGGGCATTCAATCGGGCGGCCTGCTGAAGCGCGCCTGGTTCTCGCTGAGCCTCCTGTTGCAGGGCTATGCGATCGGGCTGTTGCTCGCCGCGATTCTGACCGGCATCGCTATCGGCACGCAAGTCGGGCAAGATTTTCTGGAAACGCTGACCTCGATGTTCAACCCGCTGCCCTCGATCGCGCTCTTGCCGCTTTCGCTGCTGTGGTTTGGCCTCGGCAATGCGAGCCTCATCTTCGTGCTGATCCATGCGGTGCTGTGGGCGGTCGCGCTCAACACGCATTCGGGATTCAAATCGGTCTCGACGACGATGCGAATGGTCGGGCGCAATTACGGGCTCTCCGGCATTTCCTACATCACGAAAATTCTCATCCCGGCGGCGTTCCCGAGCATCCTGACCGGTCTCAAGATCGGCTGGGCCTTCGCCTGGCGCACCTTGATCGCGGCCGAGCTTGTGTTCGGCGTGTCGTCCGGCTCCGGCGGCCTTGGCTGGTACATCTACGAGAACAAGAACCAGCTTGAAATTCCCGGCGTGTTCGCCGGGCTTCTCTCGGTGATCCTCATCGGCTTTCTCGTCGAGAACCTGATCTTCCGTGTGATCGAAGCGCGCACCGTGAAGAAGTGGGGCATGCAGAACTAACCTCTCAATCGAAAGACAAGACAATGAAGACCTACAAAATCGCAGCCATTCCGGGCGACGGCATCGGCAAGGAAGTGATCGCGGCCGGTATCGAAGTGCTGAACGCGCTTGCCAAGCGCGAAGGCAAATTCGCCTTCAAGTTCGACCACTTCGATTGGGGTTCGGATTATTACAAAAAGCATGGCGTGATGATGCCGGAAGGCGGTCGCGAGCAGATCAAGAATCACGACGCCATTTTCTTCGGCGCTGTCGGCGCGCCGGATGTGCCGGATCACATCACGCTTTGGGGGCTGCGGCTCGCGATCTGCCAGCCGTTCGATCAATATGCCAATGTGCGCCCGACGCGCATTCTGCCGGGCATCGTCAGCCCGCTGCGCGCCGTCACCGGGCCGGAGCTCGACTGGGTGATCGTGCGCGAGAATTCGGAAGGCGAATATGCCGGCGTCGGCGGGCGCGTGCATCGCGGCCTGCCGGAAGAAACGGCGACCGACGTTGCGGTTTTCACCCGCACCGGCGTCGCGCGCATCATTCGCTTCGCATTCGAGCTTGCGCGGTCGCGGCCGCGCAAACAGCTCACCATCGTCACGAAGTCGAACGCGCAGCGTCACGGCATGGTGATGTGGGACGACATCGCGCTTGAAGTCGCGCAGGAATTCCCTGACGTAAAATGGGACAAGATGTTGGTGGATGCGATGACGATGCGCATGACGCTTCGTCCCGAGACGCTCGACACCATCGTTGCCACCAATCTGCATGCCGACGTTCTGTCGGATCTTGCGGCGGCGCTTGCGGGCTCGCTCGGCATCGCGCCGACGGCGAACATCAATCCCGAGCGCAAATTTCCGTCGATGTTCGAACCGATCCACGGTTCGGCCTTCGACATCACCGGGAAGGGGATTGCGAACCCGACCGGCACTTTCTGGACCGCGACAATGATGCTCGATCATCTCGGCGAGAAGGAAGCGGGCGCGCGCCTGATGAAGGCGGTCGAGCGGGTGACCGCCGATAAAAGCCTGCATACGCCCGATCTCGGCGGTAAGGCGACGACGCGGCAGGTGACCGATGCGGTCATCAAGTCGATCGAGGGAGGCAACGAATAACGCGGGTTTCCCGCGTTATTCGCTAAGCCCCTGCGGCCGTTAACTTTTCATTAACCTAATAAGGTAAATCGCGTTTCGAATTCTTAGCGATTTGTTAAGCATATCCGCGAGGCCAAAGGTTTGACGGGTGGCGGATACCCGGAGCCGCGCTCGGCAGTTATCTGCCGGACGCACGATGCCGTTCCGAAAATTTTCCGCTCGTTCGATCGTCATGGTCTCGTGTGACGGCACGTGCCGCACAGCAAGTTCTGTCTTCGCCTCGGTGAGGGAGCGGCTTCGTGACGGCGGGAACTTTGACGTTGCTGAGCGGCGAGTCGGGCCGCGATCATCTCGCTTTCGCCGCCGCCGGCGTGTGGACGGCCGAGAATGCGGCGGCGCTTGAATCGCTGATCGATGCAGCCACGCGGCCGAACCTGCCGGCGCGAACGGTCGCGCTCGACACCGAAAAGATCGAGCGGCTCGATTCATTCGGCGCGTGGCTGATCGAACGCGCGTTGCGCACGTGGAACGGGCAGGGGCTCGAAGCGAAGCTCATCGGCCTCAACGAGAATTTCCAGAGCCTGTTCGACAAGGTGCAGGCCGGCACACAACAACTGTCGGCGCCGCCGAAGAAACCCAACTCGATCATCGCGACACTCGAGAGCGTCGGCCGCACGATGTCGGCGGTGTTCGACGATCTCGTGCTGCTCGCGCAGATGGTCGGCTCGGTAATCGTCGCGTTCTTCCGCGTGCTGCGGCATCCGTCGCGCTTTCGTTTCACCTCGATGGTCAATCACATCGAGCGGGTCGGCTGGCATGCGCTGCCGATCATCCTGCTGATCACGCTTTTGATCGGCGCGATCCTGGCGCAGCAGGGCATTTTCCATTTCCGCAAGTTCGGCGCCGACATTTATGTCGTCGATATGGTGGGCGTTCTTGTGCTGCGCGAACTCGCGGTGCTGATCGTCTGCATCATGGTCGCGGGCCGCTCGGGGAGCTCCTATACCGCCGAGATCGGCGCGATGAAGATGCGCGAGGAGATCGACGCGTTGCGCACCATGGGCTTCGACCCGATCGAGGTGCTGATCCTGCCGCGCATCCTCGCGATCGTGATCGCGGTTCCGATCCTGACCTTGTTCGGCGCGCTTGCCGCGCTTTACGGCGGCGGGCTGGTGGCGTGGCTCTATGGCGGCATCGCGCCGGAAGTATTCATGTCGCGATTGCGCGAAGCGATCTCGATCGAATCCTTCAAGGTCGGCATGTGGAAGGCGCCGTTCATGGCGCTCGTCATCGGCATTGTCGCCTGCGTCGAAGGCCTGCAGGTCAAGGGCAGCGCCGAGTCGCTCGGCGAGCGCACGACGAACTCTGTCGTGAAGGCGATCTTCCTCGTCATCGTGCTCGACGGCCTGTTTGCCATGTTCTTCGCGTCGATCGGATTGTGACGATGGCAAAAGCTTCCGAGCCGGTCATTCAGGTCAAGGATGTGGTGGTCGAGTTGAACTCGAACCGTATCCTCGACGGCATCACGCTCGACGTGTATCGCGGTGAAATCCTCGGTTTCGTCGGTGCTTCGGGCGCGGGCAAATCGGTGCTGACGCGCACGATCGTTGGCCTGCTGCCGAAGCAGGCGGGCAAAATCGAGGTATTCGGAACGAACCTCGACGGCCTCGACGAAGACGAGCGGCGCAATATCGAGCGGCGCTGGGGCATTCTCTTCCAGCAGGGTGCGCTGTTTTCCTCGCTCACGGTCGGGCAGAACGTCGAATTCCCGATGCTGGAATATCTCGATCTTTCGCCGCGGCTGATGACCGAAATGGCGATCACCAAGCTCGAGATGGTGGGCCTGAAACCCGATGTCTACCGCAAGTACCCTTCGGAGCTTTCGGGCGGCATGATCAAGCGCGTCGCGCTTGCCCGCGCGCTCGCCCTGGACCCCGAAATCCTGTTTCTTGACGAGCCGACCTCCGGCCTCGACCCGATCAGCGCCCATGAATTCGACCAGTTGATCCTGACCCTGCAACGGGCGTCGCAAATGGCGATTTTCATGGTGACGCATGACCTCGACAGCCTCTACGCGACCTGCGACCGTATTGCGGTTCTGCTCAACGGCAAGATCGGCGTCGTCGGCAATATCGACGTGATGCTGGCGTCGGAGGAGCCCTGGCTCAAATCATATTTCCATGGCGCGCGGGCGCGCGTTGGCCAGCAAGGCAAGCAATAGGCGGAGAATAACGATGGAACGCAAAGCGCATTACGTCCTGATCGGATTGTTCACCTTCGCTGCGATCGCCGCTGCGTTCGGCTTCGTGTTCTGGATCCACCACACATCGGACAAGAAGACCGGCGTGGCGTATCGCGTGATCTTCGACGGCGCCGTCTCGGGTCTGCGGGTCGGAAGCTCGGTGCTGTTCAACGGCATCCGTGTCGGCGAAGTGACGGCGCTCAAGCTCGATCCTGATGCGCCGTCACAGGTGACGGCGCTGATCATCGTCAACAAGGCAACTCCCATTCGCTCAGATACCTATGTCGGCCTCGAGTTCACCGGCCTGACCGGCATCGCCGCCGTATCGCTGAAGGGCATTTCGACCACGGCGCCGCTGCTCGAAAAGGAGGAGGGCGAGCCGCCGAGCCTGCGCGCCGATATCGGCGCGAGCCAGGACGCGATGCAGGCCGCGCGCGACGTGCTGGCGCGGGCCGATGCCGTCATCACCGCCAATCAGGAAGACTTGCGCAAGGCGATCCAGAACCTCGCGAAGTTCAGCGACACGCTGGCGAAGAATTCCGAAAACCTGGATTCGATCATCGCCAACACCAAGGATGCGACGGCTTCAGCAAAGGATTTCATGGCATCCGGCAAGGATCTGATGGTGTCGGGCAAGGAGATGGTGGAAAACGTCGACAAGCGCACGGCGGAGATGAGCGGGCACTTCAATACGCTGATGAAGACCTCGACCGCGCAGGTGCAGGTCATCGGCAAGTCGATTTCGGAGCTTGCGAAGAACCCGTCGCGGATCCTGTTCGGCGGAGGCGGGCGTTAATCTCGCGCTATCCGCGCTAGCTCCCGCAATCGCCAGAGGACGCTCGATATCTCCTGCCTGACCCCGGTCTTGCGCCGGGATTGTTCCGCGCGGCGATGTTCGAAGAACGGTTCGGCAACGGAGCCAGGAGAAAAAGCGGGCTTACTTTTTTTGCCGGGGCGCCCGTATTTCAGCCGCGTATTTATCGGCGATGTCCTCGTACAGCTCTTTCAACTGATTGAGCGGGATCATCACCGATATCCGCGAGCCGGCAGGTCTGACGAAGCTGAGTTCGGCAAGATCCTTGTCGTCGTGAACGGTCAGATGGATATATTCTGCCCTCTCGGAAAGGGGTGGCAACCTCGTAATCATTCCGTATTCTAGGCTCAAACGATACGAGTTGCTAGAGAAGCGAAAACTGGTGCCGGATGAGGGGATTGAACCCCCGACCTTCGGTTTACAAAACCGCTGCTCTACCGCTGAGCTAATCCGGCAATTTTATGCGGCCGCAAATAATCAGATTTTCCGGCTCGCGTACAGACATGAAGTTTAGCGCGCCGCTTTCAACGGCGCGTTAATGAGCGGATTTTCCCTTGATCTCGTCGAGAAAAGCGCGCGCCGCCTTGCTGAGATAGCGCTCGCGATGACGCAGCACGGTGAAGGCGCGCTCGGGCAGTTGCAGCGGAATCGCTTTCAGCTTGCCGAGCGCGATGCCGCGAGCGGCGACGAGTTCGGAAATTGCAGTGGCGCCAGCTCCCGCTTCGACCGCCATGCGGACGGCCTCGTTGGACGGAAGCTCGAGAACGACGTTGAGCTGACCGATTGAGAGTTTCCAGCGCTTCAGCGCCTCCTCGAATTCGGATCGCGTTCCCGAGCCCGGTTCGCGCAGCACCCAATCGAGGTTCGGCAAGTCGGACGCGCTGATCCGCCGTTTCGACGCAAGGTGTTTGGGGTCTGCCACGATGATGAGGCGATCGCGCGCAATCGCCTGCTGCATCAGATTTTCGGCTTCGATCCGCCCTTCGACGAAGCCGATATCGGCGGCGCCGTGCTGCACCGCTTCGGCGACTTGTGTGCTGTTGCCGGCGGCAAGCTCGATCTTCACGCCGGGGTGAACCTTGCGGAAACGGACGATGTGCAGCGGCAGCCAGTAGCTCGCAATCGTTTGGCTCGCATGGATCGCAAGCGTGCCGCGCTCGAGGCCGCTCAGCTCGGCAAGCGCGACTTCCGCCGCGCGGGTGCGGGCGAGAATGGCGCGCGCTTCGTCGAGAAAGAGGCGGCCGGCGTCGGTCAGCTCGATGCCGCGGCCGACGCGGCTGAAAAGCTTTACCGTGTGACGCGATTCAAGCGCGGAGACGGCGGCGCTGACCGCCGATTGCGTGAGATTGAGCTTTTGCGCGGCATGGGTGACATGCTCGCACTCGGCGACCGCGACAAAAATCCGAAGCTGTTCGAGCGTCATGCGTTCATTCCGCGGCGGGTTGCTTCCTGTTGGCGATGTCGAGATAGCCTTCGCGTGTTTGCGGCAGTTTCCAGCCGAGCACCTTGGAAGCAACGAGCGTGCGCAATACCTGCGCCGTGCCGCCGCCGATGGTGAACATGCGCACGTCGCGCGCCATGCGCTCGACCGGGAAATTGTTGGAATAACCGCGCGCGCCGTAAAACTGCAGCGCGTCGTTGACGATCTTGATCGCAGCTTCCGCGGCGTAGATTTTGGCTTGCGCCGCGAGTTCCGGATCGGGGAAGGGGCTGCCGTTCGCGCCTTTCGAGCGCGCAGCGGTATAGAGCATCAGCCGCGAGGCGGTAAGCGCCACCTGCATGTCGGCCAGCATCCATTGCAGGCCCTGAAATTCCGCGATCGGCCTTCCGAACTGTTCGCGCGTCTTGATCCATTCGAGTGCGTAGTCGAACGCGCCGCCGGCAACGCCAAGCGCCACAGTGCCGGCGCCGACACGCTGCGAATTATATGCGTTCATCAGGTCGGCGAAGCCGCGTTTGATGCCCGATGGCGGCGTCAGCATCATATCGGCGGAGACTTCGAGGTTCTCGAAAGCAAGCTCGCCTTCGGGCATGCCGCGCAACCCCATGGTCGGCTCGCGCCGGACGAATTTCAGCCCCTTGTCCTTTTCGCGCACAGCAAGGAAGCCGCCGATGCCGAGCGGGCGGTTCTGCTCGTCGAAGACTTTCGCGAAGATGAGGTGCAGCTTCGAGACGCCCGCGCCGGTGATCCAGTGCTTGCGGCCATTGATGATGTATTTGCCGCCGCGTTTGTCGGCGCGCGTCTGCATGTGCATGGCGTCGCTGCCGGCGTCAGGCTCGGTGATGCAGATGGCGGGCTTGTCGCCGCCGAGCACGAGTTCGGCCGCGAGGCGCTTTTGCGCTTCGCTGCCGTAATGCATCACGCTCGAGATCGCGCCCATATTGGTTTCGACGGCGATACGCGAGGCGACGGTACAGGCCTTGCCGAGTTCCTCGATCACCAGCACAGCGTCGAGGAAAGAGGCGCCCTGGCCGCCGTATTCGCGCGGGATCGTCATGCCGAGAAAGCCCTCGGCCTTCATTGCCTCGACGACATCCCACGGATATTCGCCGCTGCGGTCGATTTCGATGCCGCGCTTCCTCGCGACATCGTTGGCGAATTTGCGGGCGCGCGCCTGAAGGGCGAGTTCTGAGGGTGAGAGGCCAAGATCCATCGGTAATGCCTTACGCTGGAAAGCGGAAATCCGCCCCGGAATTGCTCTTTATTGGATAACAGAGCCGCCCCCTGACAGCCAGCAAGCGAAAAAAGCGGACTTTAAGCGGCCAGGCCGGATTTTCGGCGGTAACTCTCTTTGAGGAATTGCATGGGATGATCGCGGCTCGCGAAAGGGGCTTTCCGTGAATCGTGTGATCGCATTGGCGGTTGTAATGCTGGGCATTGTTGCGATGAGCGTTATGGCTCCGAGCGGGCCGGTGCGCGCGGATAATGAGCCGCTCCTGTGGCCGGACGGAACGATTACCTATCGCGATTGGGGGATGTACCGGCCGGGCCTGCCCGTTCTGATCGAGCGCCCGTATCGCTACGGCGGCGGCATCGTCAGCAAGAACGAGGGCGCTTCGTATTTTCCCGGAAGTTATTCGAACAACGCGCCAGCGCCTGCGCGCGATCCGGATTTCTACCCGAGCAATCAGCGCGATCCGAATGCCTATCGCGCGAAGCCGCAGATCCGTCCGGTCGCGCCGGAGCCTTACTATCGCTCGTGGGGAACGGGATCGGATTCTGCGCCGGCACCGGCGACAGACCCGGCGCCGGAGGGACCGTCGGTGATCGTCGCGCCGGAGGTCGACGTCAATCGCCGCCGGCGCTGATCGATTCGAGATTCGTCAGACGAACGGGTTGTTGTCGGCGACGCTGATCAGCCAGATCGCGGCCTTGAGGAGACCGACACGGTGCACGGCCGGTGTGCGAATCCACTTTTTCGTCAGGAGCAGCTTTGCCTTGCGATAAAGCGGGTTGAGCCGTTTGCCATCGAGGGGAATGTTCTGGAGGTGCTCGATCAACTCGGAACGCTGTTGCTCAATTTCATTGCGTCGCATAGGGCCAGCTCTCTCACGCTTGGCTTTCGAATGTGGGGCGCAGGTTATCGCGGTACTTTTTCAATGCAATACTTTTGTCGATCACAAATCAATTATTTCATATATGGCAGGCATTGGTGGAATCGGCGCTGACGATGATACCATGGACGTTGCAAATGAACGGCGTCAGGGCCGCGCCGCTCGTCGCGCAATATAGAGTGCCAGCGCGGCTGCATTTGAAACATTGAGGCTCTTGATCTCGCCCGGCATGTCGAGGCGCGCGAGAAGGTCGCAGGTTTCGCGCGTGAGCTGGCGCAGACCCTTGCCCTCGGCGCCCATAATGAGCGCGAGCGGCGCTTTCAACTTGGCGTCGGAAAGATCCGTTTCACCCTCTTCGGCGAGCCCCACGAGCTGAAAGCCGCGGCCGCGAAGTTCCAGAAGCGCGCGCGCAAGATTTTGCACAAGCACCAGCGGCACGTGTTCGAGGCCGCCGGAGGCGCTTTTGGCGAGCACACCGGTTGCCTCGGGGCTATGGCGTGCGGTGGTGACGATCGCATCGACCGCAAAAGCGGCCGCGCTGCGGACAATGGCGCCGAAATTATGCGGATCGGTGATCTGGTCGAGCACCAGCACAAGGCCGTTCGCGGGAATGTCAGCGATGTCCGGAACGGGCAGGGGCTCGGCTTCGATAAGGACGCCCTGGTGAACGGCATCGGGAGAAAGCTCGCGGTCGATGGCCTCAGGCCGGACGACTTCGGGCGTCACCTTCAGCTTGATGCCGAATTCCTGCAGGCGCTTTTCGCCGTTTTGGGTGACGAGGATGCGGAGGATGCGGCGCTTGGGATTACGCAACGCCGCTTCGACGGCGTGCCAGCCGTAGATAATGGCGGGGCCGTCGCGGTCGCGCGGGGTGCTGCGGGCAGGGCCGCGCTTGAAAGGGCGTTTGCCGCCGCGCTCCCAGGGCTTTTTGTCCCCGGCTTTTCTGTCCCAGGGTTTTCTGCCGCCGCCGTGATTTTTTTGAGTCCGCATAAGGGCTTCTAACCGTTCGCTCGCGCGATTGGAAATTCAGGCCATGATTCAGGTTAGCGGCAAGAATCGCCTGACGCAGAATCGATTTTTCGGGCGGTAGGAGGGATGGTGGGGGAGGTAGGACTCGAACCTACGAAGGCATAGCCAGCGGATTTACAGTCCGCCCCCTTTGCCGCTCGGGACACTCCCCCGGAAACTCTCCGGCCGTGGGCAGATGATAAACGCAAGAACCGCTGAAAAGGCTCGGAAATTTCGCGCCGGTTTATGCGGAGCGGCTCACTTTATGTCAACCCGGCTGCCGAAAAAGCCTGGCTGAAAACCCGGCTCGATAACCGGCTTGATAGCCGACCCGATAACGACTTGGCGAACAGCCCGGCTACCCCTAAAAGACCGGCAAATCGCGGGTGTAGCTCAATGGTAGAGCAACAGCCTTCCAAGCTGAAGACGAGGGTTCGATTCCCTTCACCCGCTCCAGAAATTCATTACTGCGATAAATGGCAGAAGCTGGAGCGCTTGTGTTTTGACACAAAGTTTCGATCTGGCAGTTTTCTGGAGAGGCGAAGATATCAGTATTCCGGAATGTCTGGTGCGTTCGGCGCGCCGGGTTTTCGGGCCTGAACTCGATATCTATCAGCTTACGGACGATACGACTCCGGCAATACCGATGGTGACTCGATGCGATCGGAGCCATCTGGATCGTCATATTATGGTTGCGCGGCTCGAGGCTTGCGCCCGCCTGAAGCTAAAGCGTCCGACACTGTTTCTGGATGCGGACATGCTTATCCTTGAAAAATTTGAGCTTCCCGCCGTGCCGGCCGACGAAGTGCTGGTAACGAAACGGCAGCAGGATTTTCCCATTAATGCAGACTATCCGGAGTACTATCCTGAATTCGCGGGCAAAATGATCTCGGAAGTGATGCCTTTTGTTTTCTCGTTCGTCGCAACCGGCAACGATGAGTTTTTTCAATCTCTATTATCGAATTTGCGTTCGCTCCCGGAGAGATTTCATCGCTGGTACGGCGATCAGGTTTCCCTGAAGCAGGAATATGAAAAGCAGAAATTCAAGTTCGGGATATTGCCCGAGGAAAAATTTAATTTTCCAGTGCGGCGCGGTCTGCGAGCCGGGGAAGTGATCGAGCTGATCGAGAAAATCGGCGTCAAAATTCTTCACTTCAAGGGGCCCGACTCGAAGCACGGGCAGTCGGAAACAGCGGATGTTCTTTCACAAATCCGCCTTGAGCGGAATTAGGCGCCCCTCGTTATTGGGGAAGGATCTGTATTGTTCGAACCGGCACCAACAGTGCCGTGGTTGAAATGTCGCCCAGGTTGTTTTCGCGCAGCAAGTTCTTCTCGCATGGGTAAATGACGGCATGTCCGGGAAAAATTTGGTTTTCCCTGAACAGCATTAAATTTGCGACCCCTTTCTCGACCCCTCGAAGTCATCAAGGGCGATGACCGCATTTTCATGAACCAGACTGCGGATGTGCTGGATGTCCTCGCGTTGAACTCGCCCGTCCAGATGGACAAAATCAAATTGATGGGAGTCGCCGGATTCCGAAATTTGTTTCAGCATCGCCGTGCTCGAAGTTTTCTTGTACTGCACGATCTTGCTGCGTGTTGTCGCCGGCAAGTCGATGTCATTGCTGACGTCGCAGGTATGGATTTCGCACATTTCGCCGCGGTCATCTGCACCCATCGCGAGCGAGAGGGTCGATTTGCCGATGAACGTGCCGATCTCCAGAATTCTGGAGGGTCTGAAATAAAAGGCAGCCGAATATAACAGCCAGGCCGATGAGGATGAGATCGAGCCTGTGTTGTAATCCGCCTTCTTGCGAAGCTCGTCCAGAGCGTCAATTTTTCTGAAAAATTCAGCCTGAGCGTAATGCGCTTTAAAAGCGGTCGCGCTCAATATCTGTTGCCACGCGATCTCGCTCAACTGCCTGAAGGATATCTTGACGTTCTCCATTGCGAGACCCGTGTTGTCTGCCGCTATTTATCGCCGTTGGATATTACCTATTCCACCGCGATATCCCGATAAAAAAACTGGTGCATGTGCATTAAAAGCACTGTATTTACCCCGAAAATTTCAACCAGAGGGCATGGTGCATGGCCAAGGAAAAATTTGAGCGCAAGAAGCCGCACTGCAACGTTGGAACGATCGGGCACGTTGACCACGGCAAGACGTCATTGACGGCTGCGATCACGAAGGTGCTGGCGGAGACGGGCGGTGCGACGTTCACGGCCTA
>NZ_DATMRV010000251.1:0-8235 GCF_035565795.1 Pseudorhodoplanes sp. | reverse complement strand
CACGAAGCATCCGCAGGCGAAC
The DNA here is from genome assembly GCF_035565795.1 of Pseudorhodoplanes sp. Lineage (GTDB taxonomy): Bacteria > Pseudomonadota > Alphaproteobacteria > Rhizobiales > Xanthobacteraceae > Pseudorhodoplanes. The sequence goes on along the minus strand of NZ_DATMRV010000251.1, from coordinate 8,213 downwards.
GATCCGTATTTCCTCTATGGCGCGTCAAATCTCGGTTCGTTCGTTGCGCTGCTGGCCTATCCCGTCGTGATCGAGCCGTTCCTGACGCTGCGCTCGCAGTCGCTCGCCTGGACCGGCGGCTTCGTTCTGCTGATGGCGATGATTGCCGGCGCCGGGATTCTGATGGCCGCGACCATGCGGCCGGCGACAGCACGGGCCGAGGCAACGCTGGCGGTCGCGCCCCGCTTGATGGACATTGCACGCTGGATCGCACTCGCCTTCGTGCCGTCGGCGATGCTGGTTGCAGTGACGTCGCACATCTCGACCGACATCGCATCCGCGCCGTTCCTGTGGGTGGTGCCGCTCGCCATTTTCCTCGCGACCTTCATCTTCACCTTCCGCGCGGGCGGCGAGAAGACGCACCGGGCGCTGGTGCGGCTGCAGCCGTTCATCATTGCGCCGCTCGCGATCGCCTTGTTCGGGGGAGCGCGCGCCTACTGGTTTGTGGTGCTGTTCCTCGATCTTGCGCTGCTCGCGGTCACGGCGATGATCTGCCATCGCGAGCTTTACCTGAAGCGGCCGGACGCGCGCTATCTGACAGGCTTCTATCTCTGGATTTCCGTCGGCGGCGTGCTCGGCGGCATCTTCACCGGATTGATTGCTCCTTACGTTTTCCCGGATGTGTGGGAATATCCGATCCTCATGGTGCTGGCGCTGCTGTGCCTGCCTGGCGCTTTCGATGGCGGTTGGCGCCGCTGGGCCAAAGGCGGCGTAGTTTTCGCCGCGCTCGTAGCAATCGTGGTGCTGCCGTATCTGCTCGGGCATCAGATTCCGGCCGGCATGGCGGTCGCCTGGATGATCGGTCTCGTCGCGGTCGCCGCCTACATCATGCTGAATGCACGCGACACCATGAAGGCGGCGCTCGCGACAGCGTTCGTGCTGATCGCGACCGCATTGTACAAGCCGGGCTTCGTGCACGCGGAGACATCGCGCAGCTTCTTCGGCGTGCACAAGGTCGCGGACTCGACCGATGGCCGCTTCCGCATGCTGTTCCATGGCACGACGCTGCATGGCGTGCAGCGTCTGAAGAACGAGGATGGCGCGCCGAATACCGGCAGGCCGGAGCCGCTGACCTACTATTACAAGCGCGGACCGATTGCCGAGACGATCGCCACGATGCGCGAGCAGAGGGGCAGGCTCGACGCGGTCGCGGTGGTGGGACTCGGAACCGGCAGCATGGCCTGCCATGGACGCGCCGGCGAGCGCTGGCGCTATTTCGAGATCGACCCGGTGGTGGTGCGGCTCGCGCGCGATCCGGAGAAATTCCGCTTCCTGTCGGAATGCGGCGGCTCAGATGACATCGTGCTCGGCGATGCGCGGCTGACGCTTGCCGAGGAGGCGGGCCGGTTCGACCTGATCGTGCTCGATGCGTTTTCATCGGACGTCGTGCCGGTGCATCTCCTCACGCGGGAGGCCCTTGGCCAGTATCTGAGCCGGCTGAAGGAGGGCGGGGCGATCGCCTTCCATATCTCCAATCGCTATCTCGAACTCGCCAGCGTGATTGCCGAGGTCGGTGCGACCCATGGGCTCACGACGATTGTCCGACGGGATGATTCGGTGTCGCCCGAGGAAACGCGCCGGGACATGTACGCCGGCTCGCTGGTCGCCGTGGTCGCCCGCTCCCAGGACGACATCGCCACGCTGTCCGCCCGACCGGGCTGGCGCCCGAAGGTCGCGGACGGCTCGGTGCGCCCCTGGACCGACGACTATTCCAACATTCTAGCGGCGATCTGGCGCCTGCAGGCGGGAAAATAGCGGCCGGCGTAGCGCCGGCGGCAGGAATTCCGGCCGGCCGCAAAGAAGCCGCAATAAGTGTCGGTTAATGAAAGATATTTTGATCCCTTATTAACCGAACCAATGTTGCCTCAGCGGACCCCCTCCGCTATTTCGCGCTGCAGCAAATCGAAAAACGCGGGGTCTTCAATGTGGAAGGCGTTTGTCGCCGGCCTCTTCGTGCTGGCTTTTTCTGGATCGATCGCAACCTCCGTCCCGGCGGCTGCCGACCCGGGCCGGGTTGAAGCTGGCATTGCCCGGTTCAAGGCCGCGCTGCGCCTGAAGCCTGCGCAAGAACGTCACTGGCCGCGGGTAGAAGCGGCACTGCGCGCTATGGCGAGTGAAAGCGAGCGCCAGCAGGTGGCGGACGCGTCCGGTAACCCCGGTGTCCTTCGGCGGGTCGGCACCCGCGCAACCGAAATGGCGATGAGCGCGGTTTCGATACGCAAGTTGGTCTCGGCCGCAAGGCCGCTGGTCAATTCGCTGGACGAGGATCAGAAGCGCGAGGCCATCACGCTGGCGCGCGCGATGGGCTTCGGGAGCCTGGCGGCGCGGTTCGAATAGTTGCGTTGCAAGTTGAGTGAGTAGCGTCGCGTTTTGACAGGTGACGCGTATAAGGGCCGCTCTGGGAAGCGGCCCTTTTTTTGTGCGTCGGTCAATCGCTCAAAGCTCGCGCTTGGCTTCCATCATCAGCGCCGAAAGGTCGCCGCGGCTTTCGCTGACCTCGGCTTCGAGCGCGGCGGGCGGTGTCGCGCTCTGGTGCCGCGCGATCCCTGCGATCGTAAGCACGGCGCAAAGCGGCGACGCCATCAGCGCCCAGGTGTCGTTCGGATGGAACAGCACAAAGCCCGCGATGAGGGCCAGGACGATACGAAGACCTGCGTCGGCCGCGGCGTTTGGCGAGAAACGTCCGAACATCGCGAAGCACAATGCGCAGGTTCCGATCAGCACCAGCAACGTATCGACGATCTGCTCCCAGCCGGTGGTGACGACCATGTTCGAGCGGGTAAAGATCGCAAACGTCATCAGCGTGATCGGCAGGCAGATCTTCAGCGCGATCCACATCGTTTTCATGAACGAGGCTTCGGCGATGCGCGCTGACACCGCTGCGGTGAGCGAGGTCGGCGGCGAGAGCTCGCCCCAGACCGAGATCAGGAACACGAAGAAGTGCGCCACCCACGGGTTCACGCCGAGATTGACCAGTGGCTGAACGATGATCACGGCGCCGATGATATAGGTGGCGGTTGGCGGCAGGCCCGCGCCGACCAGCCAGCCGAAGATATAGGCCATCGCCACCATCGCCATGATGTTCCAGGCGCCGAGATCGAGTAGGCTTGCGCCCATGCGGTTGATGAAGCCCGTGACCGTGAACAGGCCGATCATAATGCCGAGCGTCGCCAGCAGGAGCGTCAGGTACGACGTCATGTCGCCATGGGTTTCGATCGAGAGCTTGACGTTCTCGATCAGCGATTCCTTCGCGACCTCCGGATCCTTGAGGACATACTTGAAATACAGGAACGCGATCAGCAGCAGGGCGAACATGAACGCCGCGGTGTAAAGCGCCGCCAGCAATTCGCCGGTGCCGAAATAGCCCATCAGGAAAATCAGGAAGAGCACTGACAGGAAGAAGATGCCCGTCTTGATCTGGTCATAAGTGACGACCGGCGGCGGAACGATTTCGTCGCGCGGCAACAGGCGCACGCACAGGAGATACACCGCAAGCGCCAGCGAGATGTAATAGACCGCGGCAAGCGCAAAGCCGCGCGCGACCACGTCCCAATAGGGAACGCCCAGGAATTGCGACATCAGGAATGCGCCGATGCCCATCATCGGTGGCATGATCAGCCCGCCCATCGAGGCTGCGGTTTCCACCGCGGCGGCGAATGCGCCGGGCACGCCGTAGCGTTTCATCAGCGGGATGGTGATCGAGCCGACCACCACCGCATTGGCGGAGCCGGAGCCTGAAATGGTGCCGACCGCGAGTGATCCCAACACCGCGGTCTGTGGGACCGCCTGGCGCGAGCGGCCCGCGAGTTTGCGCATCACGTTGATCATGGCGCTTTGCGCACCGAAGCCGCGTGCAGCGGCCGCGAGCAGCAGGAACGCTGCGATCACCGTCAGTCCGATCTGGCCATAGATGCCGTAGATGCCGGTCGACATCTCGACCGTACTCGACGTGACGATGCGATAGAAGCTCGTGCCCGGATGCCAGAAGAAGTCGATCGGGCTGAGATAGCCCCACAGCGTGTAGGCGATCAGGACGATATTGATCCAGAACAGGGCAGGGTGCGCGAGGCGCGACAGCTCCATCACCAGAAGGAACATCAGCAGCCCGCAGATGAAGTCCTGCTGCGTATAAGAACCCTGCCGGTAGATTGCGATCTCCTCGAACTCCCAGAAGAAATGCCAGAACGCATAGGCCGCGATCGCGATGTAGAGCGCGACGATCAGATCGTTCACGCGCGCCGGCAGGAACGGATAGAGATAGCCCTCCCGCGTCATGAACAGGATTTGCAGCACGATGGTGATGGGGATCAGATGCGCGACCAGCTGCTGCGGTCCACCCGAGCCCGTGTAGAAATACCAAAGGAGCCAGCCGAGCTGTACGGTCGACAGCAACAGGATGAGATTGTTCAGGCTGAATTGTCTCTTGATCGCCCCGGTCATTATCGTCCCCGCAGCCCACGCGTCCTGATGTGATGAAGGCGCGGCAGGGCTTTTCGCCTGTCCGCGCCTGCATCCATGTCGATGGCTGTTATCAGCTGCCGCTGTTCGCGATCTTCCAGCTGTCGTTCCAGGCCTTGTGTTCCTTCAGGAACTTGGCAAGTCCGGGATGGACGGGGATTTGCGGATTGGCGCTGATCCCCGAGACCTGCATGCCGACGAAGTCCTTCGCGAGCGGCGCGAAGCCGGGGTCGGATTTCACCAGCGCATCGCGGTTCTTGTAGAGGCCAGTGAGGAGGCGATAGACCACGTCTTCCGGCATGTCGGCGCGCATGTTGAATGCGAACAGGATCGGCACGCCGCTGATCGTCTGGACGCCGACATCCTTGGAGAACACCTTCGGGTTGACTTCGACGACGCTCAGGCCGGCCGCTTTCAGCTTGGCGATTTCATCCGGGCACGGATTGACCACCTTCACGTCCATGCGGATCTCGGTCTCCTTCCAGTACGGAACGAGCGAGGCTCCCGCCGTGGTGTACGCGACCGAGGCTGCAATGGTGCCGGCCTTCAATGCGTCGGCCTGCGTCTTCGGGTCGATCTGGACGTGCTTGAAGTCGTAGCCCAGCGCCTTGTAGGTGCGCATGAAGTTTGACCAGTTCATGAACCCGGCAGGAGAGAAGAAGGTCGGCTTGCCGGACAGGTCCTTCAGGCATTTGTATTGTGCGGCCTTGTCCGCGGGGACCGCGATGAATGTCTCCATCGGGTAGGCGTACCAGGTGTGCACCAGCATGCCCTTGCCGGCCTTGTAGTTCTTGAAGCCGCCTTCGCTGCCGTAAAGCTCGGTCATGCCGATATCGGCGGTGTAGCCGAGCTCGCCATTGCCATCCATCGTGGCTTTCATCGCAGCGGTCGTCGCGGGATACGGATTGACCGTGATCGTGTACTCGCCGCCGAGCGCTTCCTCGGCGACCTTCACTAGGGCTGCCGCGACCTTGTAGCCGTAGGTGTCGACGCTTGCAGTGGCGAGCCGGATCGACTTGCGCTCCTGCGCGTTCCCGATGGTTGCGGCGCTGGCCGCAACGGCAATCGCAAGGCCGGCTGTCGATGCCGCAAGCCAGCGGCTGCGTGTCCTCTCCTTCATTGTCTCTCTCCCTGGAATTGTCGTGCCCGTGGGCTGCCGGATGTTTCCGGTCATGTTCGAAGTCTAGCCGATATTTTTCGGGCGGGGCAAAAGGCGGGGCGACGGTGACAATCGGCCACGTCTCCCTGTGCGTCCCTACGCGGGGAACCTGTCCGATATTTAAGTTGAAGGGCTGCCGGCGACACCCTTTACTTACGGTCCATAAGACACAGGTTTCCATCGTGTGAGTGCACGTTCCGCTCCCGGCCGCGAGGCGGCCGAAGAGCGGTGGTGAACGAGGTGCCGTGCGGTTTTGGCCGCATGGCAAGAGTGAGAGGCGGCGATCATCTGAGCCCCCCAGCCCCACAGATCGCCGCTACGCAGAGGCCGCCGGGACCCCCCGCCCGGCGGCCTTTTCTTTGCCGCTCCCCGACGCGCCGGGATCGCAACCAGGCCCCCCGCGCGTTGGTCCAATCGATAAGCCCGATTGCCGGTATGCGGTCCGCCGGATCGAGATGGATGGAGGCGAGGATGAACGACGGGCCGGAGTCTGTGGATCTTGATGGACGGCTTTGGCCCATCGCGCCTCGACCTGGCGGGAGCGCCGCGATGGAGCGGCCGCGGGACCGGAAAACCGGGACATTCACCGGCAGCCGGACCCGGATGAAGCGCGGTTCACCGTCCAGCCGGCTGAGGGGCCGGTGTGCGAGTGGGCGGCGCGGGTTTCCGCCGATTCGGAGGCGCGAGGCGGCTGATTCGGAGACCGAGGTGCCGATGTGCCCGAGGCTGGCGCGCCGCTCGCCAATTGGCCCGAGGCTGATCGGCCGTTCGAGGTTGAAACGGGTGCTTCCGGGTGCCGGCGCCAGCGAGGTTTCTCGGACTTTCCGTTCGGCTGCCGCGTTGTACTGGCGGGGTGTCCGCGGTGGGGCCGCCGACGGGAAAAAGTCCCGGATTTGCGCCGGATCTGCCCGCCTTTGCTGGACACGGCGAGACGGCTTTGCTAAACGAGCCGCGCTTTCGCCTGACGGCGAGTAAGTGGCCCGGGTGTATAGCTCAGTTGGTAGAGCAGCTGACTCTTAATCAGCGGGTCCAAGGTTCGAATCCTTGTACACCCACCACACTAGGAATATGATCGCAAATTTTCTTGGTGGCCCGCCCCTTTCAGCGCGAACACGGCTCAGTTTCGCTGCCAGCAGAGTCTCTGCGGAACCTTATCTCATCGAAGCTGCTGCGATTTCGCGCTTTGTCTCTGACCCCCAAAAATACTTTTCCAAGCGGTTTCTGATTTTTTGCGCAGAGACCGGTTCGAATCTAACGCTCTCGATGCGGATCCGAGCGAAAATTGTACGCAGAGGCGGGTTCGTATCGCGCGTGGGAGCAAACTAAATACGCAACCTGTTCTCTGCCAAATTTTTGAAAACAGCGCTTACGGTGGTTTGCCGGATATCCTGGAGCCGTGACGAACGGCTTATTCCTCACTGAACGAGGCTCAGGAACACGCGCTTGGCCGTCAGAGTTTTGACGGCGTGGATGAGTACAAAGACCTGATGGCCCGTGAAGAACGATTCGCCGATGCACTCGTGGCGAACGCCATTAAGGTCGATCAGCGCCAAATTGCGCTTTCCGGATGATCGCTGCTTGCCGATGGGTATGAAGGCGCCGAGGTCATCGCTCGGCGAATACGCGTCCTTCCAAGCATACTGCCCGAACGTCTCGGTGAAAAGCTTGGACTGAATCGGGCGCCGCAGCGTGGCGCGAAAGCCGAAGCCTTCTTCCAGCACGGGCTTGTTGAGCACGACGACGGCGCAGATGCGGTCGCTTTTCGAGACGTACTGGCGAATGGCCGAATAGTTCGATGCGTTGAACTTCTTAGCCAAGCGCACCGGCGTCCAGACCTCGAAAGCCTCGGCCTCAGCCATCTCTTGAAACGTGTCGAGCTGGAACAGCACTTCGGACGCGAAGACGTTTGCTTCCCGGTCGAACAGCTCTGCCGTCGTGGCATCGATGGCCTTGTCGCAATCCTCGACCACCGCATAGACTGGGCGTTGCCACGGAAGGAAACCGTGGCCCGCTTCGTGGAAGCAGACGAAGCGCTGTTTGACCGCAAGGATAGTGCGAATTGAAATCCTGCTCCAGCCCGGAATCGCTCGAGACCCGGGTGTAGATGGCGCAGCGGACGGTCTTTCCAGATTCCTTCTTCATTACTCTAGGCCTCCGCCTTCCGAGCCGACTTGTTCCGGAAGCCAAAGAAGCGGGGTCCGTTCCAGCGGGTGCCGGTGATGGCGTAGGCGATCTGGGTCAGGCTCTTGTAGGTCCTGCCATCCCAGCCAAACCCATCTGCGGTGATGGTGACCCGATGCATCTTGCCCTTCCATTCCCGGGAGAGGACCGTGCCGGGTTGGAGCTTCCAGTCCGGCCTCCTGAAGCCCGCCATCACTCCCTTCAGTGTGTCGCCGCGGCCATCGAGCTTCACGCGGTCCAGGATGCGCCGGGTTTCAGCATCGAGGTCTCCGAATCGGTCGGCCTGCAGGCGATAGGCCAGCGTCCGAAACAACAGATTGCGGGATAAAGTGGGTGGCGGCACCTTGCGAAAGACTGTGCGCCAGCGCGCACGCAG
>NZ_DATMRV010000250.1:0-6622 GCF_035565795.1 Pseudorhodoplanes sp. | reverse complement strand
CTCGCTGGACTCTCGATGCTTGCGATCATTCCGGCCAGCCGGTTGCCGAACTATCTGCCGGGCGAAATTCCGGATCCGTCGGACGGCTCGGGACGCAAGACTTAGAGCGAGAGCTGAGGGCTTACTACCTGACGCGGTGCGATCAGTGCCGCGTCAGAACGATCCGAACACGGATCCGAGCACAATCGCCGCGACCAGGGCGATCAGCGCGACTACGATCGCGACCATCACGATATCGAAATAGCTCTCGCGATGGTTGCTGCCGCAAACCGCAAGCAGCGTGACCACCGCGCCGTTATGCGGAAGCGAGTCCAGTGTGCCGGCGCCGATGACTGCAATGCGATGCATGACTGCGGGATCGATGCCTTGCTCGGCAGCGAGTCGCATATAGGTCTCCCCGAGCGCATCAAGAGCGATGGTAAGGCCGCCCGAAGCTGATCCGGTCAGAGCGGCGAGGATGTTGGTGGCGACCGCAAGCGACACCAGCGGGCCGCCGCCGATCGACAGCACCCATTCGCGCACGATCGCAAAGGCCGGCAGGGCCGCAACCACCGCGCCGAACCCGACCAGGCTGGCAACGGTCACAAGCGGCAGTACCGATGCATTGGCGCCGGCATCCATGCTTTCGCGGATCGAGGGCAGCCGCCTGAAGTTGAGCAAGAGCAGCACGGCCACGCCTGCGGCCAGCGCTACCGCCACCGACCAGACGCCAGCCAGTGCGGAGAGCGTGGTGTTGCCCCAGCGTTCGTCGCCGAGGAAGCTGAAATCGATCCGCGGTAGCACAACGAACGACATCAGCAGGTTTACCAGCACCACGACCACAAGTGGGATGGCTGCGAGCGAGGGCGAGGGAGCTGTTTCGCTATGCTGGCCGTGATTGAGTTCGGCCGGATCGAACTCATGCGATGCCGTGGCGCGCTCGCGCAGGAATTGATCGTCGGCGAGCGAGGTCTGCGCAAGTCCTTCCACGCTGCGGCTGTCGAAGCCTTCTCCCTTGCCTCGGGCCGCAGCCTCGGCGCGGTTGAGCCACCACATGCCAAAACCGAAGATGATCAGAGACGCGATGATGCCGATGCCGGGTGCCGCGAATGGGGTTGTGCCGAAAAATGGCATCGGGATCGCGTTCTGGACCGCCGGCGTTCCCGGCAGCGCAGTCATGGTGAATGTGGAGGTGCCGAGCGCGATTGCCGCCGGCATCAGCCTGCGCGGGACATCGGCTGCGCGAAACAGCGTGATTGCCATCGGCCCGATGACGAAAAACGCGACGAACACGTTGACGCCGCCATAGGTCACGATGGCACCTGCCAGAACGACCGCGAGAACTACGCGCTGTTTGCCGAGCTTCTCGGTCATGCCGCGGGCGATAGCCTGTACCGAGCCGGTATCGTCCATCAGCTTGCCGAACAGCGCTCCAAGCAGAAAGATCGGGAAGAACTGCGCCACGAATTGCGCGGCGCTACCCATGAAAGTTTGCGTCCAATGCGCGAGCAGGGGCTCGCGCGAGAACCATGCCGCCAGCAAGGCGGCAGCCGGCGCGAGCAGCAGGATGCTCCACCCGCGATAGGCGAGCGCGATCAGCAGGCCGAGCGCAACGAGGATTCCGAGAAGGCCCATTTTGCTATGCCAGGTCCAGCAGGCGGTCGATATCGAAGGTAGAGGTTACGCCGATCCCGTCGCCATTCGCTTCGAGGAATGTGCTCGCTGCCTTACGCCCTTCCTCCTTCAGCATCGACAGGAAATCCCATTCGGCATTCAGTTTCGACGAATAGCCGAGCGTTGCCATGATATCATTGGGTACGAGATGGACGCGCATCTGCGCCCAGCGCGCACCTTCGCTGTCACTGCCGGCTGTGTTGCTGGCGACCTGACGCAGCAGCGCCATCATCCGCAATTCTTTCAATGCGACGGCGTTGAACGAAATCTCGTTCAGCCGGTTCAGGATGTCGCGCGCTGTAGTCGGCGTGCCCGGCCGGGTTATGGGATTGATCGGTATCAGGATGGTATCCTTCGAATCGCACTCCCGTATTAGAGGCGTCAGCGTCGGATTGCCGGAATAGCCTCCGTCCCAATAGGCTTCGCCGTCAATTTCGATTGCTTGAAACAGGGTCGGCAAACAGGCCGATGCGAGCAGCACATCCGGCGTGATCTCGCCATTCCTGAACACGCGGACGCGGCCTGTTCTCACATTGGTCGCGCTGATGAACAGCTTGATCGGGGATCGCTTGAGGCGCTCGAAATCGATCAGCTCTTCAAGAAGACGCCGCAACGGATTGGTGCCGCGCGACTGTAGATCGTAGGGCGAGAACAGCCGCGATATGATGTCCATGCCGACGAAGAGCGGAGAATGGTCGAGCGTCCATCGCCCCATCATGCGGTCGACCGGGCTGCGCTGAAACGGGCTGAACCGCGCCGCATCGGCGACATAGCGCCAATAGCGATCAAGCGCGGCACGCGCGCCCGCGGCTCCGCCTTCGGTAAAACCGTCCGCCATCACAGACGCGTTCATCGCGCCAGCCGATGTGCCGGAAATGCCGTCGATCTTCAGCCAGGACTCTTCAAGCAACCGGTCGAGGATGCCCCAAGTGAAAGCGCCATGCGAGCCGCCGCCCTGCAGGGCGAAATCCACCGCCACGGTTGCGCGGCGAGAGCCTGATCGGCCCGTTGAATCTTTACTGTTCATGTCGTGCGCACACGGGTGGCTGCCTACAATATGCGGCAATTGAGGCAATTGAGACCTATCAGGAGGCCTATCGCCGTTACGTCAACGGTGGCCTGTCGCCCGGCATTGTTATCGGCTCTTCAAGCAAGGAGCGTCCATTTGCAAACGTCTCATATGCAAGGAACGGGCCTCAGCAAGGAAAAGAGCCTCAGCAAGGAACGGGCCAGCAAGAAGCGAGCCTCGAAGCCGTATCGGGCTCTCCCCGCGCGCGATAGTCACAATCGGTTGTTCCGTACCGGGCGGTGGTGCGGTTATGGGTGTGGTGACCGCATTCCAGGCGCACATAATCTCTCGACCACGCGAGTTTTCTGGATTGCGAAATTTGCTCAGTTTATCGACGCTGCGCTGCAGCAATCAGCGCTATGATTATGTTGATCGCGCGGGCTAATGACATGTCGGGTCACTTTGTCAGCGCGAGTTTATTCCCTACGATCAAAAACTTTCTGATGGCACTCAGTCTCTCTTTTGACCAAATAAAAACTGAATATACTCCCCGCCGCAACGCGTCCGTAAGTCGCGTGAAAAATCTGGAGGAGTTGATGCCTCGACTGACCATCAATGGGCAGACGCACAATATAGACGTCGATCCCAGCACCCCGCTTCTGTGGGTTATCCGCGAAAATGTAGGTCTGACTGGTACAAAGTACGGGTGCGGCATTGCACAATGCGGCGCGTGCACGGTTCAGATTGAAGGAATGGGCGCGGTGCGCTCCTGCAGCCTTCAGGTCGGAGATGCTGAAGGCAAATCCATCACCACGATCGAAGGTCTCGCAAAGGGCGGTACTCTGCACAAGGTGCAACAGGCGTGGCTGGACCATGAAGTTCCGCAATGCGGCTATTGCCAGTCGGGCCAGATTATGGCCGCGGTCGAGTTGCTGAAGAATAATCCGAAGCCCACCGACGAAGACATCGACCGGGAGATGACCAACATCTGCCGGTGCGGAACCTTCCAGCAAATCCGCGCGGCCATCCACGCCGCGGCGAAAGCTTGAGGGAGGCGCGCATGAACATGGTCCCGAAGATGAATCGGCGTGCCTTTGTGATCGGTACGGCCGCCGCCGGCGGCATGGCGCTCGGCTTTGATTTGCCGTTTGGCGCCGCAGCGCTGGCGCAGTCGAGCCCCGCACAGGGCTTTGGCGAAAATCTCAGCCCGAACGAGCTCGGCATCTGGGTGGCGATCAGGCCCGATGACACTGTCGCGATCCGCGTCGTCCGCGCGGAAATGGGGCAGGGGTCGCAGACCGGCCTCGCCCAGTTGATTGCGGAAGAACTTGAGGCCGACTGGTCAAAGGTTGTCACCGAATATCCGACGCCGATGGACAACGTGAAGCGCAAGCGTGCCTGGGGCAATTTCAACTCCACCGGCAGTCGCGCGATCCGCGAGTCGAATCAATATGTGCGTGAAGGCGGCGCAGCCGCGCGGATGATGCTGATTCAGGCTGCTGCCAATGAATGGAAAGTGCCTGTCTCTGAATGCAGCGCGGCGAATTCCGTCGTGACGCATGGGCCGTCGGGGCGGAAGCTCAGTTACGGCAAGCTTGCCGAAGCTGCGGCAAAATTGCCGGTGCCTGAAAAGCCCGCGCTGAAAGATCCGAAAGACTGGAAGATTGCCGGCAAGCCTCTGAAGCGGCTCGACACCCGCGACAAGGTCGACGGCAAGATGGTGTATTCGATCGACTTCACCATGCCGGGCATGCTGAGCGCGGCGATCAAGGATTGCCCGGTCTTTGGCGGCAAGGTGAAGAGCTTCGACGCCTCCAAAGTCGTGAACATGAAGGGCGTGAAGAAGGTCGTTCAGGTCGACGAGAAGTCTATTGCCGTCATCGCCGAGACCTGGTGGCAGGCCAAGACCGCGCTGGATGCGCTTCCGATCGAATGGGACAAGGGCCCAAATGCCAATGTTTCATCGGAATCGATCGCGAAGTGGCTCGAGGAAGGGCTGACGGCCGATACCAAGTTCGTCGGCAACAAGGCGGGCGACGTTCAGGCGGCTTTCGCGGGGGCTGCGAAGAAACTCGAGGCCGTCTATTCCTACCCCTACCAGAACCACGCCTGCCTCGAGCCGATGAATGCGACGGTGCTCTATACGCCGGACAAGTGCGAGGTCTGGACCTCGACGCAGAACGGCGAGGCGGCCTTTGCGGCAACCATCGCGGCGTCCGGATTGCCGGCGGACAAATGCATCGTCCATCGCCTGATGCTTGGCACCGGTTTCGGCCGGCGCGCGCGCAGTGAATACGTCACCGAAGCGGTCAACATCGCCAAGCAGATGCCGGGTGTGCCGATCAAGATGATCAAGTCCCGCGAACAGGACATGACCAACGGCGTGTACCATCCGGTGACGCAGTGCAAACTGACCGGCGCACTCGACAAGGACAACAACCTTGTCGGCTTGCATATGCGCATCTCCGGTCAGTCGATCCTTGCCTATGCGCGTCCCGAGGCGATGCAGGCCGGTTCCGATCCTGCAACCTTCCAGGGGCTCAATGCCGGCGGCACGGAAGGGCAGTTCGGGTATGACATTCCGAACCTCTTGATCGATCATTCCATGCGCAATCCGCACCTGCCGCCGTGGTTCTGGCGTGGCGTGAACAACAACCAGAATGCGATCTATCTGGAATGCTTCATCGACGAGCTGGCGCATGCGGCCGGACAGGATCCGCTGGCATTCCGCCGCAAGATGATGAGCAAGCATCCGAAGCATCTTGCGGTCCTGAATGCAGTTGCGGAACGGGCCGGTTGGGACAAGCCCGCGCCCGCCGGTATCTTCCGCGGCATCTGCCAGCATATGGGTTACGGCAGTTATGTTGCGGCGGTTGCCGAGGTGTCGGTGAAGGACAACAACGTCAAGATGCATCGCATCGTGGCGGCCACAAATCCGGGCCATGCGGTGAACCCGGCGCAGATCGAGCGGCAGATTGCCGGTTCGTTCGTGTACGGGCTGTCGGCGCTGTTCCATGGCGGCATCACCGTCAAGGATGGCGCCGTGGTCGAGACAAACTTCGATACCTATGGTTCGCTGCGTATGTCCGAGATGCCGCATGTCGAGTCGGTCATTGTGCCGACGAACGACTTCTGGGGCGGTGTCGGCGAGCCCACGATCTTCGTGGCCGCGCCGGCCGTGCTTAATGCCATCTTCGCGGCGACCGGGAAGCGCTATCGCTCGTTCCCGCTGAAGAACCATAATTTGCAGATCGCGTGACCATCCGCGTCGATCGCAGAAGCTTGATCAAGGCAGCCGCGGCCAGCGCCGCGGCTGCCGCGTTTCCGAGGCCGGCCATCGCGCAGGGCTCAGCGCGCGTCGTGATTGTTGGCGGAGGCTTCGGCGGGACGAGCTGCGCGCGTGCGCTGCGTAAGATCGATCCGAAGATTGCCGTCACATTGGTCGTATCCAATCCAGTTTATACGGCGCCGCCGCACAGCAATGCCATTCTCGGCGGACTGACAGATCTGAAGTCCCAGCAATTTGGCTACGACCACATCAAGGCGCTGGGCGTCGAGGTGGCTCTGTCACCCATGGTCGGGATTGATCGGTTGAAGCGACGTCTTCTGCTCGGCAACAACCAGAATCTCACGTTCGATCGCCTCGTGGTGTCGCCAGGCATCGCGTTTCTGCCGAACGCGCTCGAGGGTTACGACCAGACCGCAATGACTGCGATGCCGCCGGCCTTCACCAGCAACGGTGAAATCGACGTGCTGCGTCGTCAGCTCGAGGACATGAACGATGGCGAGGCTGTCATCATCACTGTGCCAGTCAATCCGGCACGCTGCCCGCCAGCGCCCTACGAACGTGCCAGCCTCATCGCGCACTATCTCAAGGGAAAGAAGCCGCGGTCCAAGGTCATCATTCTGGACGCGAAGGAAAGCTTCACGATGCAGAAGCTGTTCCAGGCGGCGTGGAAG
>NZ_DATMRV010000249.1:0-15443 GCF_035565795.1 Pseudorhodoplanes sp. | reverse complement strand
CACGACAAAGGACAGCGCGACGGCGACGCCCGCCGCCAGCAGCATCAGTACGATGGTGAAAGGTCCAGGCCTCTTGAACTGGATGCGCTTGATCCCGTCATCGCCTTCCTCGACGCGCAGGAACAGGCTGTCGAAGCCGCGCTGACGCGATTGTGCGCGAGGCGGGATTATCTCCGGTTCGACGCGGGGGCGATTGTCGTACGGATCGCTGGGATCATTAAGCGGCATTGTAGACATATGGGCCGACAGCCCGTGCGTTGCAATGGTTGAGCCGTGGCGCTGCCGCGATTGTCCCGGCTAGAACCGGAAATAGATGAAGGTCGAACTGCGGTCCATAAAGACCAGAGTCAGCACGAAAAGCATCCCTAGGGATATATTGCGAAATACCGCCGCCCGCCCCGGTTTGTTTTCCGAAATCCGATAGAAATCCACCGTAAAGCAGATGACCGCCGCAAGGATTAGAAACGCGCACATTTCGAGACTCACCTGATCGGGGCGAAGGCCATTGGATGTCAGCGCACTAAGAAAGCGCGCTGCATCGCGGAAGTCGAACAGGAACAAAATCCACAAGAGCGATACGGCGGTGAAAGTCATTGCAACGCGCGAGGTCACTGGCAGCGGATCCCAATAGTTGCGGCCAAGATGGTACAGGCACACGAGCAGCGCGTGTCCGAGCCCCCAGAGCACAAAATTCCAGCCGGCTCCGTGCCACAGGCCGCAAACCACAAACACAATCAGGATATTCCTCAGATAGTGCTCGTTACCTCCCAGCGGCCGGTACAGGTAATCGCGAATCCAGAATGACAGGGTGATGTGCCAGCGCCGCCAGAAATCACGAATGTCTGCGCTGAGATAAGGCGAGTCAAAATTCTTCGGAAATTGGAATCCGAATAGACTGGCCACTCCGATGGCAACCAGCGAATAGCCGAAGAAATCGAAATAGATTTGGAAGCTGTAACCAAAAATTACGAACGCGCCAGCGGCCTGGCCGAGGTCATCAAGATTGCTGCGTAACTGTGTGATGTAATTTCCGAGCGTGTCCGCCAGCAGTACTTTCGAGGCGAGGCCGGTCGTCGTGTAGCCAACAAAGCGTGCGACATCGTCCAGCCTCAGCCGGAATTTGGTGATGGTCTCGATCGAGTTGGCGACATCGGGATAACGTAGGATGGGTCCGGCAACGAGATGCGGAAAGAAAGACATAAAAAGAAGGAATTGCGGCAGTGAGGGGGCCGCGAGCCGTCCGGCATGACGATCGAGTGCGTATGCCAGCAGGTGGAAGGTAAAGAACGATATGCCGGCGGGCACGATAACGTTGCCGAAGATATGGAAGGATTTCGAAACATCGGACGTGCCGACGCCAAACGTGGTGAGGAGGAAACCGAGATATTTGTAATAGATCAGCGCGAGCAGCGGCGGGGCGATCGCGAGCGTGAGCCGCAACCGACTGCCGATTGCGGCGTCTGTCCGCACCAGCACCCACACCCAAACGGTGCCGATCAATAGTACCACCGCATGATCGACCCCGGAAATGCCGTAGAAGGCGAAGGAGGCGACGATTAGAATCGCGGTGCGCAACCGTGGAAATGCCAGAAAGGCTGCCACGGTCAGCGGCAGGAAGACGAACAGGAATTCGAACTGATTGAAGATCAACGTGCGGCCTTCCCGCACGACCCCGCATTTTCGGTTATGGCCGTAATCGCCGCCCCCAGTGCGGTCGCGGGGGGGTGCGTAGCATCATCCCAAACCACATTGTCGGATTGCCGCAGCGCGACTGATCTATTGAGCAAGCAGTCTAGATTGTTGTCGCGGCATGCGCGAGCGATAACGTTGCGGTAGTGTGCTGCTGCAGCGCTCGGACTGTCGCCGAGTTTGGCGGCGACCGGCGGCGCGAGCGGACTTTCGTAGATCACCACGCTTCGCGGCGCTCCGGGCTGGTCGACCAGCCGCTTCAATCGTTCAATGTCGCGGCGCAGAAGAGGCTCGATGATCTGATATCCGCTAGCTGCGGCAAAACGATAATCGGGCGTTACGTTCAGGTTTTCTAGCCGGCTACCGTCGGATCGGTACGGCCGACCGATGGCCTTGTCGGGGGCGAGCGCAAGCATGGCTCGTGCGATGACGAGATCGGATGAAAACGCGCGCTTGAATGTGTTCCAATGCAGGTAGACGTAACGCCAGACGATGCGTGCATAATCCTTCGACAACGCAAATGTCGCAACGAGATCGGAAACCATCAGCCGGACGGTTAGCATGGTCGATAAGTATTCGGGATGGCCATCATCTGGATTTCAAGATTGTCCAGGCTAATGACTGCAAGATTGGGGGCCCGGTTCTGAGCGGCGAGCGCTTCCAGCAACGCAACAGATGTCCGGAATGTCGTGCCGGGAATGGAATAGTTGAAAAAGCTGCAGGGCGTGTCCAGCTCCTGCGAGCCGACCATGATGCTGCGGCTGTTGCCAAACAGACCGATATCGAACGTGTGCCGGACGCCAAGTTTCAATTGGGTCAGGGCGTCTGCGGAGAGGGCGTCAAGATACGCCGATTTTGTACCTTGGGAGGAGAAGTCGTGCGCTGGAGCATGGAAGACAGCTGCGACGGCTCCGATGGTAGCGGCCAGAGCCCCCAGACAGAATGCGATCAGTCGCAGCATTTCAATTAATCTACGCTGTTCGCCACTCCACCACAAATATGACACCACACTCTCAAAAGGCCGTCAATTACTCCGCCGCGGTCTTGCCGGCGCTGCCGGCACCGTAGCGCTGCTCGATGTAATTGATGACCAGCGCCTTGAAATCCTCGGCGACGGTCGCGCCACGCAACGTCACGGCCTTCTTGCCATCGATGAAAACGGGTGCCGCCGGCGCCTCGCCGGTGCCCGGCAGCGAGATGCCGATATCGGCATGCTTGCTTTCGCCGGGGCCATTCACGATGCAGCCCATCACCGCGACATTGAGGCCTTCGACGCCGGGGTAGCGCGTCTTCCATTCCGGCATCGAGGTGTGAATGAACGACTGAATGTCGCGCGCCAGTTCCTGGAACGTGGTCGATGTCGTGCGTCCGCAGCCGGGGCAGGCGGCCACCAGCGGCACGAAGGTGCGGAAACCCATGGTCTGCAGGATTTCCTGCGCGACCTTCACTTCCAGCGTGCGATCGCCACCCGGCTCCGGCGTGAGCGACACGCGGATGGTGTCGCCGATGCCCTGCTGCAGCAGGATGCCAAGCGCTGCGGATGACGCGACGATGCCCTTCGAGCCCATGCCGGCTTCGGTGAGGCCGAGATGGATCGCGTAATCGGATCTGCGGGCGAGATCGATATAGACGGCGATCAGGTCCTGCACCGCAGACACTTTCGCGGACAGGATGATGCGGTTCTTCGCAAGCCCCATTTCGACCGCGCGATCGGCCGAAAGCAGCGCCGACTGCACCATCGCCTCGCGCATCACCGCCCGCGCTTCGAGCGGACGCGCGGACTTCGCGTTCTCGTCCATCAGATGCGTCAGCAATTCCTGATCGAGCGAACCCCAATTGGCGCCGATGCGCACCGGCTTGCCGTGACGGATCGCGGTCTCGATGATCGCGCCGAACTGTTTGTCCTTCTTGTCCTTGAAGCCGACATTGCCCGGATTGATGCGGTACTTGTCGAGCGCTTCCGCGCAGGCCGGATGATCCGCCAGCAGTTTGTGTCCGATGTAATGGAAGTCGCCGATCAGCGGGACGCGCACGCCCATTTTAGCGAGCCGGTCGCGGATATGCGGAACGGCGGCCGCCGCCTCGTCGCGATCGACGGTGATGCGGACGAGTTCCGAGCCCTGCCGCGCCAGCGCGGCGACCTGCCGCGTGGTCTGCTCCACGTCGGCTGTGTCCGTATTGGTCATGGACTGCACGACGATCGGGGCGCCGCCGCCGACCGTGACCCCGCCGACATCCACGGCAACAGAGGTGTGGCGCGACGCCGGTGCGCCGAGAGCGTCCTGGGAGGTAATTTGATCCATCTGCCTAATCTAGCATCTCAACGGGAAAACGGGAGTACGACCTTCGCCCCGGGAACTGCGACGACAGGTATAGGGCCCGCCACGCTAAAGGAAGCCTTACCGCGGCCGATTTACCAGGATCAGCCCCCCGATCACGAGCGCCACCGCGCCCGCGAAAGCCGGGGTGATGGGGTCGCCCAGCACGAGATGGCCCGCGAACACGCCGAATAATGGCGTCAGAAATGTGAAGGCCGAAAGACGGCTGGCCGAATACTTCGCCACCATCATGAACCAGAGCAGGAAGGTCAGAGAAACCACCCAGACCGACTGATAAATGAGCGATGTCAGCGCCAGAGCGCCTGGCATCTTCGTCATCGTCTCACCAAGCAGCCAGGCCGCTACCGCAAGCATCGGCACCGAGACCACCAACTGATATTGCAGCGTCTTTTCCGGCGCCGCGCGCGCCAGCGAGGTCGTCTTCACCACCAGCGTCGTCAGGCCCCACGCGATTCCGCCCGCGAGAGCAAGGCTGTCGCCGAGCAACTGGTTTGCGTTAGCGGAAGGTGTCGGTAAGCCGAAAGCAAGCACCAATCCGGCAAAGGACATCAAGAGGCCGGCCCATTGAGACCAGCGAAAGCGATCGTTCGGTACGAGGAAGTGCGAGCCGAGTACGACCACGAATGGCGCGACATAGATGAACAGTGACGCGCGGCTCGCCGTGGTGAACATCAGGGCGGGATAGATGAAAACGAATTCCAGCCCGAACAGGAACCCGGCGAGCAGGCCCGGTTTCAGCGTTTCGCCGCGAAAGTCGAGCGAGATGCCGCGCGCGCGCGCATAGACCCAGATGATCAGCGCAGCGAATGCCGAGCGGATCCAGGCCTGGGTTAGCGGCGGAATGTCGGCGATTGCGAGTTTCACCGCGACTTGGTTGAAGCCCCAGCACAGGCACAGGAAGATGACGAGCACGGACGCACTCAATTCGAGCGGACGCGTCGCGGCCGTATGCTGTGCCTGCGTGGTTGACGTCATTGGGGGGTCCCGGCAGGGATAAAGCGGTCCGTTTCTATCGAAGAATCACTTGGGCGAACAGCAAGCGCGCGTCATGGCGGGCATGTGCCGCCGCTTGCCTGAGATGAAGCAGCTGCAGCTATCGGCAATTTCCGCAAATGCCGGAAATCTCCAGCACCGGAGTCCTGGCCGTGAAGCCGGCCGCCCGGGTCGCCGCTTTCAGCGAATCCGCGACCGCCTGTGAAGGGGCTTCGCCGACTTCGCCGCAGCGCTCGCAGATCAGGAACACCACGAGGTCGCTCGCACCGTGGCGATGGCCGCAGGCGATATAGGCGTTGCGGCTTTCGATCCGGTGGGCGAGGCCGTTTTCGATCAGGAAATCGAGCGCGCGGTACACTGTCACGGGAGCATGACGCGTACCGTGGCGCTTCGCCGCCCGGTCGATGATTTCGTAGGCCCCCAGCGGCGTGTGATTTTCGAGAAGGGCTTCAAGCACCTGGCGGCGGGTCGGCGTCAGCTTTTGTGCGCGCTGGTCGCAAAGCGTCTCCGCATGCCGGAGCGCCTCCGCACTGCAGCGATCGTGATCGTGGTCGGGTGCTGGAAAGACCGGACTGCTCATTCCTTCCTCTTACAGCCGCCTTATACAACCGCAAGGCATGCACATTTGGCGCAATTCTGTTCTGCAATGCACAATTTGGTTTATTGCAATGCAACAATTCCGGCCTAGGTTCGTTCCGTTGGGGCGGCCAAACCGGAACTCTGGATGTTGAAAGATATGTCGGCCGGTGTGCACCGGCTTTTGACGGGAATAAAGCCTCGCCCTGGCGCCAAACGGGTCAATCTGGCGCTGCAAGGTGGTGGCGCGCATGGCGCCTTCACCTGGGGCGTTCTCGATTATTTTCTGGAAGACGGCCGGCTGGCCTTTTCCGCCGTGTCGGGCGCCTCTGCGGGTGCAGTGAACGCGGTCATGCTCGCCGATGGTCTCGCGCGCGGTGGCGCCGAAGAAGCCCGAAAGCGTCTGGCAGAATTTTGGCGCGCAGCCAGTCTCGGCGGCGATTTGCCGGGGCCGCAGCGCATCGTGCTCGATCGCATGCTCGCATTGTTTCCTGTTGGCGGCTCGCCGCTGCAATTTTTCGTCGATGCGATTGCGCGTCTGATGAGCCCCTATGACTTCAACCCGCTGAACATCAATCCGCTCAAGTCGTTGATCGAGCGCTTCGTCGATTTCGATGTGATCCGCGGATACGGCGGTCTTGACCTCTTCATTTCAGCGACCAACGTGCATAGCGGACGGCTGCGTGTCTTCCGCCGCGAGGATGTCAGCGCCGACGTGGTGATGGCGTCGGCGGCCCTGCCGCACGTATTCCGTGCCGTCGAGATCGACGGCGAGCCATACTGGGACGGCGGATTTACCGGGAACCCTCCGATCCTGCCGCTGATATCGGCGAACAGCGACGACGTGCTGCTCATCCAGATTGCGCCGCTGCGGCGTGACGATACCCCGACGACGGCGCGCGACATCCTCAACCGCGTGAACGAAATCTCGTTCTCATCGTCGCTCGCCGCCGAGCTGCGCGCGCTCGAATATGTCGGTCGTGGCACCGCGCGAAATGCGCCCGGCATCAACGTGCACCGCATTCTCCTGGATGGCCTCGACAAGCGGCTGAACGGTTCGCGCCTGAAAACCGATTACGACTTCTTCGCGCTGCTGCATCGCGCGGGACGGCGAGCGGCGCGTCGTTTCCTTGACCGGCATTTCGACGACATCGGGCATCGCTCCACGCTCGATCTCGTGAAGGAGACTGCGGCTTAGGACGCGTTCGCTGTGATACAATGAGTGATGACGTCTCACACGCCGCTCCTCACCGTCGAAGCCGGACAGGCTCACATCGAGCTTGTGATCGGCGACATCACCACGCTTGATATCGACGCGATCGTCAACGCGGCGAATTCCACGTTGCTTGGCGGTGGTGGTGTCGACGGTGCGATCCATCGTGCCGCGGGTCCGGAGCTGCTGGCCGAGTGCAGGACGCTCGGTGGTTGCGAGACCGGCGATGCGAAGATCACGCGCGGCTATCGTCTGAAGGCGCGGCACGTGATCCACACCGTCGGACCGGTCTGGAACGGTGGTCAGGACGACGAGGATGCGCTGCTCGCCTCCTGCTATCGCCGCTCTCTCGATCTTGCCGCCGCGCAACGCCTGACCGGCATCGCGTTTCCGGCGATCTCGACCGGTGTCTATGCGTTTCCGGCCGACCGAGCAGCTCGGATTGCCGCCGGAACGGTGGTATCGGAATTGTCGGCAAACCCGCGCGGCCTGTCGCGGGTGGTGCTGTGCTGCTTCAGCGCGCAATCGGCTCAGTGCCACGTCGGGGCATTTGCCGAGATGGGATTGGGTTAGGTTCGCAGCCGCTCGCGAATACGCGAACAAAAACTACGCAGACTGCATCAGCCGCTCCGCGACCGCTACGCAGCCGATCAGTCCCGGCTCCTCGCAGGTGATCAATGCCGACGGGATCGCCTTCAGCAACGACTCATAAGGCGGGTGTCGT
This sequence comes from Pseudorhodoplanes sp., assembly GCF_035565795.1. Classification (GTDB taxonomy): domain Bacteria; phylum Pseudomonadota; class Alphaproteobacteria; order Rhizobiales; family Xanthobacteraceae; genus Pseudorhodoplanes. Next base: position 7,909 of record NZ_DATMRV010000249.1, on the reverse strand, counting down.
TCGAAGGCCGCGCGAAACAGCCGCGCGTCGAACAGCGGACCAAGCCCGGTCGCAACGCCGCCTGCGATATAGATGCCGCCGGTTGCACGGAACGTCAGCGCCATGTCACCCGCAAATCGTCCGAGCAGCCGAACGAACATCGCGATGCTCGCACGCGCGGCGCGATCGCCCGCGCGCGCCTGCCGCACAATCATCTCGGATTTCACCTTCAATGTATCGGGATGCATCGCGGCATGCAGCGCCGACAGGCCGGAGCCGGACAGTACGCCTTCAGCCGACAGCGGCGCCTTTTTCTCGGCCAGCCGGTGAAAGATGATCTCTTCGTCGGGATAGGCGGGGCCGAACGACGTGTGTCCGGCTTCGGTGGGGATGACGTGAAAGCCGTTGCCGGTCGGGACCAGTGCGGCAGCGCCAAGGCCGGTGCCTGGCCCGATCACGAGTTTCACGCCGTCGCCGGGATGGAAGTCGTCGCCAATCGGCCGCAGGTCGTCGCCGCGGAGCCGGGGCAATGCCCAGGCCACCGCTTCGAAATCGTTGACCGCGTGGATCGGCGATAAACCGAATCTGGCGGACAGGTCCGGCAGCCGCACACACCAGTCGCGATTGGTGAGCGCGATCTCCTCGCCGCTGACGGGCGCTGCGATTGCCAGTACCGCGGCGCGCGGACGCTCTGTGGCACCGTCGAGCAGGCGCGCCAGCACGCCTTCCGGTCCCTCGACGCTGTCATTGGCGATGGTGACAATGCCTTCCGGCCGCCCGCCAAGCGAGGCGAACGCCGCCCGGCTGGTGGTTCCGCCGATATCGGCAATCAGGATGTCAGCCATCGCTACCTCGTCGTGACTTGCGGCTTATTTTTCTTCGGCCGCGAACACCTCGCGCGCGATCCGGAAGGAGTCCACCGCACAGGGCACGCCGGCATAGATCGCAACCTGCAGAAAAATTTCCATGATCTCGTTCTTGGTAACGCCGTTGGTCAGCGCGCCCTTGATATGCGCCTTCAGTTCGTGCGGCCGATTGAGGATCGAGATCATCGCGAGGTTCAGCATGGACCGCTGCTTGAGCGGCAGGCCCTCGCGTCCCCAGACATTGCCCCAGCAATATTCGGTGACCAGTTCCTGCAGCGGCCGGTTGAAGTCATCGACGTTCTTCAGCTGCGCATCGACATAGGCGTCGCCCAGCACCTTGCGTCGGATCGAGAGACCCTTGTCGTACATATCCTTGTTCATGGTCGTTTCCTGGCTGGTTGTCGGGATCGCGACTGCACGGAGGCCGCCGCGGGTGGCGGCGTGCGGCATGCACGGCGCGCGTTGGGACGCGCCCAGTCATGCCCGGCTCTGATGCCGTCTTCCAAGATTTTTGTTCGCTGCGGCGCCGTCTTTCCCGGTGGGGCGCGTGAGCCCGATGCTTGCAAAAACAATAAGCTCACTTATCTTAATGCAGCTTACAGAAAGTTCCGCGATGACCACGCTCCATCCACATCGAGATTTTGCTTTCCTTATCAATGACGTAGGTCGAATGCTGAGGACTTACGCGGACCAGGTCGCGCGCGATTACGGGATGACCCGCGCGCAATGGTCGGTACTGAAGTGCATCGAGCGCAACGAAGGGTTGAAGCAGGCGGAGCTGGCTGAACTCCTCGATCTCCAGCCGATCACTCTGACGCGGCTGGTGGACCGGCTCTGCGATAACGGCCTGATCGAACGACGGCCCGACCCGAATGACCGCCGCGCGAAGCGGCTGTTCCTCACTGCGGCGGCTCAGCCGCTGCTGAATCAGCTCGACGTGCTCGCCCGCGACCTCATGGACAAGATTCTTGCCGGCCGAGCGGCTGAGGAAATCGATGCCGCCATCGCCTGTCTTGGCGCGGTGAAGGACAACCTGCGCCGGCTTCTGGACAAGACCGAACCGGACGAAATGTCCCAACAGAACAGTGAGAAACGTTATGCCTGACAATGTCCTCCGCATGCCGGAAACCAGGGAGCCGCAAGCGAAAGCGTTTTCGCTCAAGGGTTTCGTGCGCGCGCGCCTGCGGATGATTCTGCTCGTCGTCGTGCCGCTGATCGCCGCAGTTACGGGTTTCACCGCCTATCTCTATGGCGGGCGCTACATCACGACCGACAACGCCTATGTCGTCGCACAGAAGGTGCTGGTGACGCCCGATATCTCCGGCAAGATCAATGCGATCTACGTGAAGGAGGGTCAGCACGTCGCACCGGGCGATCCGCTGTTCGAAATCGATCCTGAGCCTTATCGCCTCGCGCTGACGCAGGCGAAGAGCAAGCTCGCCTCTGTGCAGACCGACTTCAACAATCTCAAGACCAATCTCGCGTCGCTGAACAGGCTCGTCGAATTTGCGCAGCAGAATGTCGAGCTGAAGCAGCGCGACGTCGAGCGCAAGCGCGCGCTGGTGACGAAAATGGCCGGCACGCAGGCCGATCTCGACACCGCGATTGCCGGACTCGTCTCGGCACAGCTTCAGGCCCAGATCGCGACCCAGCAGAAGGGCGACACCTTCAACCAGTTGCTCGGCAATGCCGATCTGCGGATCGAGGATTTTCCGGCCTATATGCAGGCGAAAGCGGCCCTCGACCAGGCGCAGCGCGATCTCGATCACACCACGCTTCGCGCCGCGATGGGCGGCACGGCGACACAGGTCGATGCGATTCAGCTTGGCCGTTTCGTTACCGCGGGCACGCCCGTGTTCAGCATCATCGACAACGTCACGCCCTGGGTCGAGGCCAATCCGAAGGAAACCGACATCACCCATCTTCGCGTCGGACAGAAAGTCGAGCTTGATGTCGACTCGTTCCCGGGCCGCGCCTTCCATGGCACGGTGCAGTCGGTCAGTCCTGGTACCGGTGCGCAATTCTCGATCCTGCCGGCGCAGAATGCGAGCGGCAACTGGGTCAAGATCGTACAGCGCGTCCCGGTCCGCATCGCGTTCGATCCGGGTGAGGATACCTCGCAATTGCGGTCTGGCATGAGCGTGAACGTGTCGATCGACACCAAGCGCAATCGCTCGCTCGCCAGTTTGTTCGGCATCTCCTCCGCAGCGCAAGAAGCCCGGCAATGACTATGTCCGGCGCAGCAACCACCGCTCTGCCGTCCGGCCCGCGCCGGATGCTGGTGACGGTGTGCGCCATGTCGGCGACCATCATGCAGGCGCTCGATACCACCATCGCCAACGTGGCGTTGCCTTACATGCAAGGCAGCCTCGGCGCTTCGATGGACCAGATCAACTGGGTGCTGACGTCCTACATTGTTGCCGCCGCCATCATGACGGCGCCGATCGGCTGGCTGGCCAACCGGTTCGGCACCAAGCGGCTGTTCATCATCTGCGTCATCGCCTTCACCACGGCGTCGCTCCTGTGCGGACTGGCGCAGAGCATCGAGCAGATGGTGGTGTTCCGCCTGCTGCAGGGCATGGGCGGCGCCGCTCTGGTTCCTCTGTCGCAATCGGTGATGCTGAATTCCTACGCGCCGGAAGAACGCGGCCAGGCGATGGCGATCTGGGGCATGGGCGTCATGCTGGGCCCGATCATGGGACCGACCCTCGGCGCCTGGCTGACCGACAACTACTCCTGGCATTGGGTGTTTCTGGTCAATCTGCCGGTCGGCATTCTGACCACGGTCGGGCTTCTGCTGTTCATGGACGACAGCAAGCCGCAAGGCGGCGTGCGCTTCGACTGGTTCGGCTTTCTCGCTCTCGCTGTCGGTATCGGATCGCTGCAACTGATGCTCGATCGCGGCGAACAGGTCGGCTGGTTCGAAGCGAATGAGATCTGGATCGAGGCCTTCGTTTCGGCGGCGGGGTTCTATTTCTTCTTCGCGCATTCCTTCACGACCAAGGCGCCGTTCATACGTTTCGAACTGTTCCGGGATCGCAATTTCGTCAGCGCCTCTCTGTTCATGGTTCTGATCGGCGTGACCCTGTTCGGGACGATGGCGCTGGTTACGCCGTTCCTACAGAATGTGCTGAACTATCCGATCCTCTCGGCCGGCATGCTGCTGGCCTCCCGCGGCATCGGCACGCTCGTCGCGATGATGGCGGTCGGCCGGCTGCTGAAACTCATCCCCGCGCGCTATCTGGTGCTCACCGGCTTGTCGATCACGGCCTTCACATTATGGGAAATGACCGGCTTCACCGATTACACATCGTCCCGCACCATCGGGATCTTCTCTGTGGTGCAGGGCATCGGGCTCGGACTTGTGTTCGTGCCGTTGTCCACGGTCGCATTCGCGACGCTCGATCCGCATCTTCGCACCGAAGGCGCTGCGATCCTGACGCTGATCCGCAATATCGGTTCGTCCATCGGAATCTCGATGGTGATCGCGCAGCTCACCAACACCACGGTGAAGATGCATGCGCATCTGACCGAATACGTCACGCCGTTTCACAATGCGCTGCAGATGCCGGACGTCGCGCGGGTCGTGAACATGGCGACCGATCAGGGCCGCGCGATACTCGACAATCTCATCACGCAGCAGGCCGCCATTATCGCTTATGGCAATGACTTCAAGCTGCTGATGGTGCTCACGCTCTCCGCGATCCCGCTGGCATTCCTGATCCGCACGCCGAAAGCTGCGGTGGCCGCGGGCGATCACGAGTCCGTGCTGGATTAGGGCGCGATCGCGGAACGGTCCAACGGCTATTGGCTGCCGCCCATGAACTCGCGCCGCACCACCTCGGTATGTTCCCCGAGCGCGGGCACCCGGCCGTAGCGACGCTCGTTTTCGATGATCGGAGCAGGGGCAGGCACCGCGGCGGGGCCGCTCGGCGTATCGACTTCGATGCGCCGCAGATGCGGATGCACCGACAGCAGCGCGCAGTCGCTCACGCGTGCAAAGGCGATGTCGGCTTTCTCGAGCATGGTCATCAGCGCAGCGACGTCATGGCGCGCGAAGGCCGCGCCGACGGTCGCGTCGGTTTCGCTGCGATGGGCGACGCGCTGGATGTTGGTCGCAAATTTCGGATCGGTGCCGAGTGTCGTATCGCCGAGCACCTTGTCGGCGAGCACCCGCCATTCGCGGTCGTTCTGGATCGAGATCAAGATGTCGGCGCCGTCGCGCGTCTTGAACACGCCGTAGGGCGCGATCGCCGCATGCGCGAGCCCGATGCGCTTGAACGGATGGCCGCCCTCGTGGGACAACAACGGCACCGTCATCCATTCCGCCATCGCGTCGAACAGCGATACTGAGACTGCGGCACCTTGGCCCGTGCGCGCGCGCGCGATCAGGGCCTCGAGGATCGCCTGATAGGCGTTCATGCCGGCGCCGATATCGGCGACCGAGAAGCCGACCCGTGCCGGTGCGTCCGGTCCACCGGTGATGGAGGCGAGCCCGGATTCGGCCTGCACCAGAAGATCATAGGCCTTGCGCGACATATAGGGGCCGCTCTCGCCGTAACCGGAAATCGAGCAGCAGATCAGCCGCGGATATGTCTTGCGCAGTTCGGCGATCGGAAAGCCGAGCTTTGCGATCGCGCCGGGCTTGAGATTCTGCACGAACACATCGGCCTTCGCGAGCATCGCGGTGAAGAGCTGCTTGTCCTCGACCTTGCCGAGATCGAGCACGACTGATTCCTTGCCGCGATTGAGCCAGACGAAATTGGCGCTCTCGCCGTGCACATAGCCGTCATAGCCGCGCGCGAAATCTCCCTCCGGCCGCTCGATCTTGATCACGCGCGCGCCGGCGTCCGCCAGCCGGCAGGTGGCCTGCGGCGCGGCCACCGCCTGTTCGAGCGAAACGACAAGAAGACCGGAGAGCGGGAGGGTCATGGATGACGTTCGTTGCCGCGAACGCGGTGGGCTCTCTCTCCCCTTGGGGGTGAGGGGGGCCGTGACATGAGAGGATACGCCGCCGCCTCACCCGAACGCGCCGTCGCGCAACAGATGCCCACGTCGACGAGCTCATCGCGCGTTCGACCTCTCCCCCGAGGGGAGAGGTGATCGGAGTGTGCGGTGACGGTTGGGTTCACGTCAGGGCAGGTCAGAACTTGTTCTTCCGCGCGCGGATCTCGGCGAACACCTCCGCTGCAGGCTTGCCGCCGAGGCCGACCGCTTCCGCGACCGAGGGCAGGTCCGCGCGCAGGAACACGTTGGCCGCCTTCTCCGCGCCGAGCGTTTGCGGCAGCGTCGACTTGTCCGCGGCACGCAGTTCGTCCACTTCCGCCGCACGCTTCTGCAGGGCCGGATTGTCCGGCTCGATGGTGAGCGCGAACTTGATGTTCGACTGCGTATATTCGTGGCCGCAATAGAAGGTGAGGTCGTCCGGCAGCGCGCGGATCTTCAGGAGCGACTCCCACATCTGCGCCGGCGTTCCCTCGATCACGCGGCCGCAGCCGATCGAGAACAGGGTGTCGCCGAAGAAGCCGACCTTCTCCTTGTCGAATACGAGCGAGATATGCCCCGCGGTGTGGCCGGGCGTGTCGATCACGCGCGCCTCCAGCGAGCCGACCTTCACGGTGTCGCCCCCGCCATAGGTCGCGTCCACATCGGCGATCTTGGCGGCCTCGGTCTTCGGCGCGGTGACGCGGCATTTGTGTTTGGCCTTCAGGGCCGGGATGCCCTGGGTATGGTCCGCATGGTGATGCGTGACCAGGATATCGGTCAGCCTCCAGCCGGTGTCCGCCAGGGCCTTCTCGACCGCCTCCGCTTCCGGGGCGTCGATTGCGGCCGTCGCGCCGGTTTCCGGATCGTGAATGAGAACGCCGAAATTGTCTGAGAGGCAGGGGAATTGGTGGATTTTCGCCGGCATGTCGGTTCCGTCTTTTAGGAGCAAACCCTGAGGCTAACACGCTCCGCCGGGTTCGAGAATGTTAGCCCTGTGCAGCGCTGTCGCATTCTGGAAATCGCGTTTCATGCTACCGTTATCACATGTTCATCGATGTCGTGGACCTGCGGAATTTCTACGCCCAGTCGCTCGGGATCGTAGCGCGGCGTTTCGTCGGGCAGGGGATTCGCGCGCACTGGAACGAGGTCCGTGGCGATCGGATCGCGGGCATCGGCTACACCACCCCCTATCTTGGCATTTTCCGCGAGGATGCGGAGCGCTGCCTGGCTTTCATGCCGGCGTCGCAGGGCGTGGTGAAGTGGCCGTCTGCCCGGCCGGGTCTCGCGGCACTGGTCGACGAGACGGAATTGCCGCTGACCGATGCCGCGGTCGACCGCGTGCTGCTCGTGCATGCGCTGGAGATGGCGGACGACCCGGTTCGTTTGCTGCGTGAGGTGTGGCGCGTTCTCTCAGCCAACGGCCGGCTGCTCGCTGTGGTGCCGAACCGACGGGGGCTGTGGGCGCGGATGGACACGACGCCCTTCGGCCATGGGCGGCCATATTCACGTTCGCAGATCACCCGCATTTTGCGCGAGACCATGTTCACGCCCAAGGGCTGGGGCGAGGCGCTGTTCGTCCCGCCCGTGCAACGCAGCCTGTTCCTGCGTTCGGCCGGCGTCTGGGAGCGCATCGGCCCGACATTCCTCTCGCCGTTTCCCGGCGTGCATATCGTCGAGGCGAGCAAGCAGGCCTATCGCGCCATTCCGGTGCGTCGTGAAAAGCGCGTACTCGTGCCGCGACTCGAACCGGTGCTTGCGCCATCCCCCGGCGGCGCGGCGCGCAGCCACTAGCAAATATTGCGAGCCCGCGGCTGGGTGGGTAGCGAATGTCAAATCCGCTCCACTGGGACACAAAAAAGGGAGGGTAGTCATCGACTACCCTCCCGAAATGCTCCGAAGAATTCGAAACGGGGTGACTGCTACTCACCCGCCGGCGGCTGGCCCTGAGCCTCGTCTCCGCCTTCACCGCCCACCATGTCGGCGCGCGGTCCGCGGTGACTGCGGCGGCGCCGCCGGTGCAACGGGAAACGATCGCCCTGCTGCTCCTGATCGCCACCCGCCTGAGGTGCAGCCGCCTG
>NZ_DATMRV010000248.1:0-23015 GCF_035565795.1 Pseudorhodoplanes sp. | reverse complement strand
CGTCCTGTTCGTCTATCTGATCGCAGCGATGCCGACGCTGCTGCTGCCGCGCGGCGCATTGCTGGCGATGGTGAGGAACTGGAGCCGGGTGAATCTCTGGCTGCTCAAGGTCATCTGCAACATCGATTGCGAATTCAGCGGCCTCGAAAACATTCCGCAGGGCGCGGCGCTGATCGCCTCCAAGCACCAGTCGATGTGGGAGACATTCGCGCTCATCACGGTGCTGGACGACCCGGCCTATATCCTCAAGCGCGAACTGCTCTGGATTCCGTTCTTCGGCTGGTGCGCCGCCAAGGCGGAAATGATCCCGGTGGATCGCGGCAAGCGCTCGCAGGCGCTGTCGGCAATGACCGAACGCGCGCGCAAGGAAACAGAACGGGGCCGCGAGATCATCATCTTCCCCGAGGGCACGCGGCGCGCGCCCGGCGCGGAGCCGAAATACAAATACGGCGTAGCGTTTCTCTATACCGAGCTTGGCGTGCCTTGCGTCCCGGTCGCGCTGAATTCGGGACTGTTCTGGCCGCGCCGTTCTTTCCGGCGCTATCCGGGCGTGGTGCGCGTTGCGTTTCTGCCGCCGATCGAGCCGGGGCTCGACCGCCAGACCTTCTACGAGCGGCTGCAGGATGCGATCGAGACGAAGACGGCCGAGCTTGTGGCGATGGGAGAGCGCGCATCACGCTCCGTGCGTCCCCGCGAAAGAGGTGAGCCGGCGTAACAAGTCCGGTCGTTCGTCAGATCTGGTCTGCACCACCGTCGCGGGAATGAGCCGTGTGCGGGTCGGCAGCGTGTCCCGCACCTTTCAGCCGCTCCGCCAGCGCATGCAGTTCATGGTCTCGGCATCCGAGCCGTTCGAGTTCCGCGACCGTCGCCAGCACGTATTCGGGATTGGGACCCGAGCGCCCGTGTCCCTGACGGATCAGGTGCAGCCGCTGTTCGAGCGACAGCTTGCCGGCATATTGCGGGTGCCCGCGATCGACCACATAGGTCAGCGCCTCGATGGTGCGGTCTGGATTGCCGAGCAGCGTCACGTTGCGCATCACTTCGAGATAGACCGCGGTCGCCTGTTCGCGCTCGCGCAGATAGTGGATGGTCGCCGCGCGATCCTTTGCCGCCACCCGGAAGGCGATGCCGCGGCAGGCGCCGCCACGGTCGAGGCCGAGCACAAGTCCCGGCTTTTCCGGGGTGCCGCGATGGACGAACGAATAGACGCAGAGCGAGCGGTGCAGGCCCGTGACCCGCGCCGGGGCTTTCTCAAGAAAGGTAAAGCCGGGCCGCCACAGCAGCGAGCCGTAGCCGAAAACCCATAAATCCTCGGGGATCTGGTCGATGGTGAGCTTCATTGGACAGGCGAAATAGGCATTACCACGCGCCTGCGAAACATCGAAACGCCGTATTCCCCTAACCTTTGGCAGCCTATAAGGGGCGAAAAGGAAGGATGCCCATGAACCATGACACGGCGCTCCCGCGCCGCCGCTCGATCGGCTGGCTGATACCGGTTCTCCTGCTGGTGATCGTCGTGGCCGGCTGGTGTGCGTTCTGGTTCTACGCGGCTGAGCGTGCGCGCGACACGATTGCCGGCTGGATCGAGCGCGAGGCCCGTGCCGGGCGCATGTACACCTGTGCTTCGCAATCGCTCGGCGGTTTCCCGTTCCGCATCGAGTTCCACTGCAATCAGGCTGAGGCGCAATTCGACAAGACCCGCCCGCCGATGAAGCTGTCCGCGGGCAACGTGCTGGCGGCGGTGCAGATCTATCAGCCGACACTCGTGCTCGCGGAGATCGATGCGCCGCTGACCGTGGCCGATCCCGGCCAGGCGCCGAAGCTGACCGCGAACTGGTCGCTTGCACAGGTCAGCCTGCGCGGCACGCCGCGCAATCCGCAGCGCGTCTCGTTCGTCGCCGAGAAGCCGACGCTCGACCAGACAGGCGGCGCCAGACCGGAGCGCGTGTTCGCGGCCGATAATGGTCAGGTGCATGGCCGCCTCGCGTCAGGCACCGTGCAGGACAATCCGGTGATCGACATCGCGGCTTCATTCAAGGCTGCGACGGTGCTCAACTGGCATCCGCTGGCGGCGAAGCCGTTCGATTTCGATGGCGACACCCGTCTCGTCGGTCTTCGTAATTTCCAGCCCAAGCCCTGGTCGGAGCGCTTCCGGGAAATCCAGCAGGCGAACGGGCGAATCGAGGTGCGCAATGCGCGGCTCAAGCAGGGCGATGTGCTCGCGGTCGCGAACGGAAATCTGCGGCTGACATCGCAGGGCTATCTCGACGGCGAGCTCATGGTGACCGCGAGCGGCGTCGAGAAGATATTGCCCGCGCTCGGCGTCGAGGCGCTGGCGCGGCAGGGCAACAGCCGCAGTCAGCGGCTGGGCGCGGCGCTCGGTCTGCTCGATCAGATGGCGCCGGGCGCGATTGCCGGCGCGGTCTCGCTGCTCGGCGAGCAGGTCGAACTGGAAGGTCGCAAGGCCACCCGCATGCCGCTGCGCTTCAAGGATGGGCTTGCGACGCTCGGCCCGCTGAAACTCGGCCAGACGCCGCCGCTATTCTGATCCGTCATTCCGGGGCGCGTGCGATTCACGCGAACCCGGAATCCAATAAAGACCTGCGGCGCATCTGGATTGCGGGTCCACGCCTTGGGCGTGTCCCGGAATGACAACCGCTCAATCGTCGTCCGACGCGTAGGGCCGCGCGATCGGTGCGATCGGCAGCGGGCCGTGCTGGCGGCCGAAGTCGGGGGCCGCCGAATCCTGTCCGATATTCACGATGCCGCGCCGTATCGCGCGCGTGCGGGTGAAATGTTCGAACAGCGCGTCGCCGTCGCCGCGCCGCATCGCGCGCGTCAGCCTGGTGAGATCCTCCATGAAGGTGCCGAGCATCTCCAGCACCGCATCCTTGTTGTGCAGGAACACGTCGCGCCACATCGTCGGGTCGGACGCCGCGATGCGGGTGAAATCGCGGAAACCGCCGGCGGAGAATTTCAGCACTTCGGACTCGGTCACTTCGCCGAGTTCATCAGCGGTACCGACGATCGTGTAGGCGATCAGATGCGGCAGATGGCTGGTGATCGCGAGCACAAGGTCGTGGTGCTCCGGCGTCATCGCCTCGACCCTGGCGCCCAGCATTTCCCAGAACGCCTTCAGCTTTTCGATCGCCGCGGGGTCGGTGCCTTCCACCGGCGTCTGGATGCACCAGCGGTTGACGAACAATTCCGCGAAGCCTGCATCCGGTCCCGAGTTTTCGGTGCCTGCAACCGGATGCGCAGGGATGAAGTGCACGCCCTTCGGCACGAATGGCGCCATGTCGCGAGCGACCGACGTCTTCACCGAGCCGACATCCGACAGGATCGCGCCCGGCTTGAGATGGTCCGAGATCTCCCTGGCGACCTCGCCGCAGGCTCCGACCGGCACTGCGATCACCACGAGGTCTGCGTCTTTCACGGCTTCGGCGCTGGTCTCCGCGACTTCGTCGGCGAAGTTGCCCCCGATCTCGCGCACCCGCTTGCGTGCTTCGGGCGAACTGTCGGTGACGACGACTGTCTTCGCCGCACCGGAAGCCTTGGCCGCGCGTGCAACCGACCCGCCGATCAAACCGGCGCCGATCACGGCAAGGCGGGAGATGACGGGAGCGTCGGCCATCTCAGTCTCGTGTCCGGGACCCATTTGCTGTTTGTGGGTCCCGGTTCTGCGATGCATCACGTCGTGCTGCATCGAGCCCGGGACAGGAGATGTCCGTCTTCATCATTTCCCCATGAACTCGGCCAGCGTCTTCACCGTCAGCCGGTTCGCCTCCTCGGTGCCGATCGACATGCGCAGGCAATTCGGCAGCTGGTACGCCCTGACCGCGCGCATGATCACGCCCCGCGAGGTGAGAACCGCGTCGGCCTCGGGCGCGGTCTTGCCCGGCGTTTCCGGGAAATGCAGCAGAATGAAATTGCCGACGCTCGGCGTGACCTTGATGCCGAGCTTTTCGATCTCGGTGGTCAGCCAGGGCAGCCATTGTTCGTTATGCGCGCGCGCCTTTTCGATATGCGCGGTGTCATTGATCGAGGCGATGCCGGCGGCAATCGCGGGCGCATTGACGTTGAACGGTCCGCGGATGCGGTTGAGCGCATCGATGATGTGCGCGGGGCCATAGATCCAGCCAAGGCGCAATGCCGCGAGCCCGTGGATCTTCGAGAAGGTCCGCAGCATCACGACATTCTCGGACGTCGCAACCAGTTCGATGCCGGCCTCGTAATCGTTGCGCTTGACGTATTCGGCATAGGCCGCGTCGAGCACGAGAAGGACATGCGGCGGCAGGCCGGCATGCAGACGCTTCACCTCGTCGAACGGGATATAGGTCCCGGTCGGATTATTCGGATTGGCGAGGAAGACCATCTTGGTCTTCGGCGTCACCGCCTTGAGGATCGAGTCGACGTCGGCTGTGAGATTCTTCTCCGGCGCCACGACGGGCTTTGCTCCCGCCCCGAGCGTCGCGATCGGGTACATCAGGAAGCCGTGCGTGGTGTGGATCGCCTCGTCACCATCCGCGAGATAGCCGCGCGCCAGCAGATTGATCAGGTCGTCGGAGCCCGCGCCGCAGATGATGCGGTCGGGATCGAGGCCCATGGCGTGGCCGATGGCCTCACGCAGGGCGGTCGCGGCGCCGTCCGGATAGTCCTGCAACTCCTGCGCCACCGACTGGTAGGCCGCGATCGCCTTCGGGCTCGCGCCGAGCGGGCTCTCGTTCGACGACAGCTTGTGAATTTTCTCGACGCCGGGGGCCGAAGATTTGCCGGGGACATAGGCGGCAATGTCGAGAACGCCGGGCCGCGGCTGCGGACGCTTGGCTGCAGTCATTCCAAGAACCTCAACGGACAGAAGGAAGGGAATTAGCGGGCGGCGGCCACCGGCCGCTCTTCGGCAAGCGTATAGCGGGTCGCGTGGCTGCCGACGAGGGCCGTCGAGCGCACGGAGGCGCCGGCCTTGACCAGGGCGTCGGTTACCGCGGCGAGCGTCCGGCCCTTGGGGACCGAGATCAGCAGAGCTGCGCCATCGAAGGCACCGTCCGGTTCCGCGATGACTTCGGCGAGGGGGGCCAGCGTACGCGCGGCGGCGGCGCCCCAGCCCGACACCCGGACGCTGTGCACCTCGACCTCGGCGATGACCGCGTCGGCGGCCGGATGCGAGATCGCAAAAACCGGCAGCGAAGCGGGGTGGTCGGGCCGCTCCACGAAAGGCAGCCGGGCGATGATTTTCGGCGCTTTGTCGCCCTCGAGCGCGGTCCACCAGGCGCCCGAGCCGGCGACGGAAACGGCCGGGACCAGCGCGAGGTCACCCTTCGAGGCGGCGACCGCGGCAATCGCGGGGCCGGCGCCCATATGCGGCCTGAACGGCACCGTGAAGCCGAAATGGAAGCGGGCGGTATCCCGCATCGCCGCCTCGCCGACGGTGAGGTCCGCATGAACGGAATAGGGGGCCTGCACATGGGTGAAGGTGGCGATGATGACGCGCCAGATGCTCTCGACGGTATCGAGCGGGAGAATGCCGCGATGGCGCTCAACCAGCTTGCGCATCATCGACGCTTCGCGCGCCGGCCGGAAGGCCGAGCCCGATTCCTGCGTACCCTTCACCTTGATGAGGTTCTCGATGATCTCGCTGCGCTCGATCAGAAGCGCATGCATGGCCTCATCGATGCGGTCGATTTCCGCGCGCAGGGCAGCGAGCGAAGGGGCAGCTTTGGGGGCCTGATCGGACATGGGTTACCCGTTAACGGAACGGACCCATGATTAGGTGGGCAGGCCCGCGAAATCAAAGAAAACATTGACTTAACGCCGGTTAGGCCTACCTAGAACGACCGCCTTTGGACGGGTGGCCCGGTCCGCCAGATGCGAGGATGCGACCGGGTCGGGATGTGCCGGGTTATAGCGTAATGGCCGAGGCCGATCTGAAATCCATGCAGGGTGCCCGCGTACGAGAAGCGGAAAGCGCGCGCGAGTCGCTTGTGGTCCGCTTCGGACCGGAGTGCCCGCTGAAGCTCGATTCCGGCATCTCGCTGTCGCCGTTCCAGATCGCCTACAAGACCTATGGACGCCTCAACGCAGACCGCAGCAACGCGATCCTGATCTGCCATGCGCTGACCGGGGACCAGCACGTTGCGAGCGTCCATCCGGTCACGAAGAAGAATGGCTGGTGGGAGACCATGGTCGGCCCCGGCAAGCCGATCGACACCGAGCGCTATTTCGTCATCTGCTCCAACGTGGTCGCGGGCTGCATGGGCTCGTCGGGGCCATCCTCGATCGATCCGGCGACCGGCCAGCCCTACGGTCTGACATTCCCAGTTATCACCATCCGCGACATGGTGCGGGCGCAGGCGATGCTGATCGATCATCTCGGCATCGATACGCTGTTCGCCGTCGCCGGCGGTTCGATGGGCGGGATGCAGGTGCTGCAATGGGCGCAGAGTTTCCCGGAGCGCGTGTTCGCGGCGCTGCCGATCGCCTGTGCGACCCGGCATTCGGCGCAGAACATCGCGTTCCATGAAGTCGGCCGGCAGGCGGTGATGGCCGATCCCGAATGGCGCCATGGCCGCTACACGGTCGAGGGTACGAGTCCGCATCGCGGGCTCGCGGTCGCGCGCATGGGTGCGCATATCACCTACATGTCGGACGCCGCGCTGCATCGCAAATTCGGACGCCGCTTCCAGGATCGCACCAATCCGACGTTTTCCTTCGATGCGGATTTCGAGGTCGAGAGCTACCTGCGCCATCAGGGCTCGTCGTTCGTCGAGCGCTTCGATGCCAATTCCTATCTCTATCTCACGCGCGCGATGGATTATTTCGATCTCGCCGCGGAGCATGACGGCGTGCTCGCGAATGCGTTCAGGAATTCGCCGACACGCTTCTGCGTGGTGTCTTTCACCAGCGACTGGCTGTTCCCCACGTCGGAATCGCGCGCCATCGTGCATGCGCTGAATGCCGCCGGCGCACGCGTCTCGTTCGCCGAGATCGTCACCGACAAGGGCCACGACGCCTTCCTGCTCGACGAGCCCGAATTGTTCGCGATCATCCGCGGCTTCCTTGACGGCGCTGCGCGCGCCCGCGGTCTCGTGTGAGCATGTGCCGAAAAGTGTGCAGCGGTTTCCGGATCACATCATGCCTGATGTAAAGTCATGAACATGCAGACCCGCCCGCAGCGCGAACTCGCGACCGCCCATGTGGTGCGCAACGCCTCCGGCGCGCGCGTCGACCTGCTCGTGGTGGCGCAGATGGTGGAGCCGGGCGCCAAGGTTCTGGATGTCGGCTGCGGCGACGGCGAGCTTCTGAAGATCCTGACCGAGACCAAAGGCGTGGACGGCCGCGGCATCGAGATTTCGCGCGAGGGCGTCAATCTCTGCGTCGCCAAGGGCCTCGCGGTGATCCAGGGCGATGCCGATACCGATCTTGCCGATTATCCGGACGACGCGTTCGACTACGTGATCCTGTCGCAGACCCTGCAGGCCACCTGGCAACCGCGCGTCGTGCTGGAGCACATGCTGCGCATCGGCGAGCGTGCCATCGTGTCCTTCCCGAATTTCGGTCACTGGAAAATCAGGTTGAAGCTGCTGTTCTTTGGACGCATGCCGCGAACATCGAACCTGCCGGACACCTGGTACGACACCCAGAACATTCACTTTTGCACGATCCGCGATTTTCGCGACCTGTGTAACGAGATCGGCGTAAAAATGGAGGCGGCCGTCGCGCTCAACGCGTGGGGCGGCAAACTTCGTATCAACGTGCCCTGGTGGTTCTGGAATTTGTTCGGCGAACAGGCCGTGTTTTTGCTGAGTCGCAAGCGTTAAGCATTGTGTCTGCGACGATCGTCGCATTCGGCGTGCCATAATTTGTTCGCGCACGCGCAGATGTTTCAATTCGAAAGCTGATGTGAACGCCGGGCCGGATTAACGTCCCAATTCCCGCCCGCATCCCCCGTCATGTCGCGCCCGAATCGCCGCCGTCCGTCACGGCGGCGTTTTCTTGCGCCCTGCGGCCGGTTCCGCTTGGCGCAGGTCAACCAGGCAAGAAGAAAGCGGGGACCGACCTACTAATGAACTGCAAGCTTAACGTGACAGCTAACGCGATCGCACTGACCGCGATCATCGCAACGACCATCATCCTCACGCAATCACCGGCCGAAGCACGGCCCTCCAGGCATAAAATCGCACGGCACCACCACGCCGCTGCAGTGACGTCCATTCCGGCATATGCGGGCTGGTCAGGCGCGGGCTATCGCCACTCGCGCCACGCGGCAACGCCGCGCCGTCACGTCGCACACAACCAGTGGCGACATGCCCGCGGTGCCGCGCCGCAAGCTTCGCGCGTGGCTGCCGTGTCGCACGCCTCCACTGCACCGGCCACGGGCTTTGGATCGTCGCTGATCGCGACGGCGCGCTCCTATCTCGGGACCAACCCAACTGGAATGAGCGCGCTGTGGTGCGCCCGCTTCATGAACATGGTGCTTGAGAAAACCGGCCGGCGCGGGACCGGATCGAACATGGCGCGATCCTTCGCCGATTACGGTCGCCGGATTTCCGGGCCGCAGGTCGGGGCCATCGCCGTGATGTCGCGGGGCCGCGGCGGCGGACATGTCGGAATCGTGTCAGGCATCGACAAGGCCGGGAATCCCATCATCATTTCGGGGAATCATAACCGCAAAGTTGCCGAGGCGGTTTACTCGCGCGGCCGCATTTATGCCTATGTGATGCCTTGATCGCCCGCTGAAATCACGCCGTCGTGAACGCTTGAGTAACGCGTAGCGTAGCACGAGGGGGAAGGGACCACGGCCGCCTGAGGGCGGCCGTGGCATTTGTGGGGGCGGCCCTAGCACTCAACGATGTGCAGATGCCCCTGCTCGCCATATTCGATGAGCGCGCGATCACGCGTAATGAGCGTGCAGGCCAGATCCCGGGCGGTTGCGGCAATGATGCGGTCTGCGGGATCGCGGGGCGGTTTTCCCGGCAGGAATGACGATTCCATCAGAAGGTCTGGCCGCATGTCCGCCAGTTGCACAGAGGGCGCAGCGAGCAGCCGTGAGAACCATCGTTGCGGGGTGGTCAGAAGCGTCAGACGGTTTCGCGCG
This sequence comes from Pseudorhodoplanes sp., assembly GCF_035565795.1. GTDB lineage: Bacteria > Pseudomonadota > Alphaproteobacteria > Rhizobiales > Xanthobacteraceae > Pseudorhodoplanes. The sequence goes on along the minus strand of NZ_DATMRV010000248.1, from coordinate 13,921 downwards.
GCCAGTAGGCCGATCTCCCATGCGCTGATCGGCGAAACATATGTGATGCCGCCCGCTGAATGCACGGTGTTGAGCAACTCCGTGGCCTTCTGCGTGATGCGCTGATCCTCGCTGATGAAAATCAGCGCGCAGGTGTCGAGGAGAATCGGACGCACCTACGAATTGCTCCAGTTCGGATCGGCGGGCTTGGTTACATCCGTTCCCGGATTGATCCGTAGCAACCCTTTGGAAAGGCCGAAAAGCGGGTGCTTGCCCGCCCGGCCCTCCGAATGTTCGGTCACTGCCTTTCCAACGCGCTTGAACACGAGCTTGCGCGCGGCCATGTCGACCTGTTCGGTCTCGAAGCCTGCATCAAGCCACACCTTGGTCATGACGCTGTTGGTTGGGTTGTTGCTCCACCAGGCGCGATAGCGCGCTGAGGGAGGGAGTTTCACTCGGGCGATGCGCTCAATATCGGAGAAACTGAGCCGCACCTCGTTCGCCGCCTGCTTGCGGAGAAACTCCCCCAACGGAGAATATTTCGACACGGCAACTCTCTTATGTAGTATATATGCTTAAATATGTACTGTTGATTTCGCGATGTCAAGGCGCTGCGTTTTTGCGCGACCGGCCGCTCAGGCTGCGCCTCTCGGCGATCAGGTCGGACTTTCCTTCGAAGCCGATGCCGGGGACGGTGAATCAAATACGTACCCGGCGCGTCAAACAAGATGGGCGGTGACAGCCGCCTTATCGATGGATCAGCGTTCCGGCGCCGTGATCGGTGAACAGTTCGAGCAGCACGGCGTGCTTCTCCTTGCCGTCGAGAATGACGACGCCTTCGACGCCCTGCTCGAGTGCGGTGATGCAGGTTTCGACCTTCGGGATCATGCCGCCCGAGATCGTGCCATCGGCGATCAGCTTGCGCACATCGTTCATCGACATTTCGGGGATCAGCTTCTTGTTCTTGTCGAGCACGCCGGGAACGTCGGTGAGAAGAAGGAGGCGCTTCGCCTTCAGCGCGCCCGCGATGTAACCGGCGAAGGTGTCGGCGTTGACGTTGAAGGTTTCGCCGTTCGGCCCCGACGCGATCGGCGCCAGAACAGGGATGAGTTCGCGTCCGATGATCTGGTCGAGCACGGTGGTGTCGACTTTCTCCGGTTCGCCGACAAAGCCGAGATCGACCACGTCTGCCACCGCCGCGCCGCTCGGGCCCCCGGCCTTGCGGGCAACGACCATGTTGCCGTCCTTGCCGCACAGGCCGACAGCCTTTCCGCCGGCCTGGTTGATGTGGCTGACGATCTGCTTGTTGATCGAGCCGGCCAGCACCATCTCGACGATTTCGACCGTCGCCGCATCGGTGACGCGCAGGCCGCCGGAAAATTGCGACTTGATCCCGAGCCGGTTCAGCATCGCCGCGATCTGCGGACCGCCGCCGTGAACCACCACCGGATTGATCGCGGTCTGTTCGAGCAGGACGATATCGCGGGCAAAGGCACGCGCGGCTTCTTCCTCGCCCATGGCGTGGCCGCCGTATTTGATCACGACGGTTTCCTCGTCGTAGCGCTGCATATGCGGCAGCGCTTCGGACAGGATGCGGGCCTGGTCGTACGGGGAAACCGTCATGCGTGGGGTGTCCTTGCGGAAGATTTCGCGGGGTTTTAGCGGGCCGCCCCGGAACGCGGCAAGGCCTAGCGCATCGCGAGGAAAGCGGCCACCGCCAGAAGCGCCCAGCCGCCGATCATGACCATGCCGCCGGTGGGCGCGGCCATCGGAAACAGGCGGTGCCCGACATAGGCGCGCAGCGCAAGGTCTCCGGCGAACAGGGCGACCCCGATCAGCAGCGCAATCGCCGCGATCGCGCCGACGGGGCGGCTGATGAGGCCCGCCGCAATACCTGCGCAGGCGGCGATGACCGCGGGCGCGTGAAACAGCAACATGTGTCCGGCGCTATCGAGCCCCGTTCCCGGCTTGGCATGGGCGCCCGCCGCTGCGAACACGATGCCGGCGCAACCGAACAGGGCGGCAATCGCGATCAGGATCTGCAGCATGCGGGTCTCCTATCTGCGCTCGGCAACGAGGCGGGCGATCGTCGCGCGCAGCTCCGGAATGCCGGTTCCTTCGCGGGACGATGTCGCAAGAATTTCGGGAAACGCGGCGGCGTTCTTGCCCATCTCCTGCCCGACCTCCTCGATCCGCTGCGCAAGGTCCCTGGCGGAGAGCTGGTCGCATTTCGTCAGGACGATCTGATGCGATACGGCGGACGTGCGCAGGAGTTCGAGCGCGGGCTTGTCGGCCTCCTTGATGCCGTGCCGCGCATCAATGAGGACATAGACGCGGGCGAGATTGGCCCGACCCTGCAGGTAGGCATGGATCATTTCGGTCCAGGCCTTCACCTTCGCCTTGGGCGCTTCGGCATAACCATAGCCCGGCATGTCGGCGAGCCGCAGATTGTCCGGGCCCTGAAAGAAGATGATTTCCTGGGTGCGGCCCGGCGTGTGCGAGGTGCGCGCCAGCGCCTTGCGGCCGGTGACAGCATTGATCAGCGAGGATTTGCCGGCATTGGAGCGTCCGGCGAACGCGATCTCCATGCCCTTCATCGGCGGCAGCGTCCCGACCGATGCGGCAGCCCACATGAATTGCCAGTCGCCGGCGAACAGCTTGCGGCCGGCCTCGATCTCGCTGCGGGTGAAATCGGACATGTCGGGCCCGCGCTCTGTTGCTCCTACCGTGATGCCCGCGTCAGTCGCGGGCATTCACGTCGCGTCTCGCAAAATCGTCAATGGCCGGGACAAGCCCGGCCATGACGAACCTGTTCAGCATCTGCGCCGGTCACCGCCGTCAAGACGACGGAGTCTGCGGTTTCTTCTTGCCGAAGGTCTCACGCAGATTGTCCCACAGCTCGATCTTCGCACCATGCTTTTTCATGATGTAGGACTGCTGCAGCACCGAAAGCGTGTTGTTCCAGGCCCAGTAGATGACGAGACCGGCCGGGAAGCTTGCCAGCATGATCGTGAAGATCAGCGGCATCCAGTCGAAGATCATCTTCTGGGTCGGATCCGGCGGCGAGGGGTTCAGCTTCATCTGGAACCACATCGTGATGCCCATGATGATCGGCCAGATTCCGATCATGAGATAGACGCCGATCACCGGAACGCTGGCCGGATTCCAGGGAATGAGCCCGAACAGGTTGAAGAGCGTGGTCGGATCGGGCGCGGCAAGGTCCTTGATCCATCCGAAGAACGGCGCGTGCCGCATTTCAATGGTGATGAACAGCACCTTGTAGAGCGCGAAGAAGACCGGGATCTGGATCAGGATCGGCAGACAGCCGGCGAGCGGATTGATCCGCTCCTGCTTGTACAGCTCCATCAAGGCCTGCTGCTGCTTGACCTTGTCGTCCGCATACCGTTCGCGGATCTGCACCATCTGCGGCTGCACCGCCTTCATCTTCGCCATGGAGGCGTAGGATTTGTTGGCGAGCGGGAAGAAGACGATCTTGATGATCACCGTCACGATCAGGATCGCGACGCCGAAATTGCCAACCAGCTTGAAGAAGAAGTCGAGCAGCCAGAACATCGGCTTGGTGATGAAGTAGAACCAGCCCCAGTCGATCAGCAGCTCGAAGCGATTGAGATGCAGGGTCTTGTCGTAGTTGTCGATGAGCCCGACTTCCTTGGCGCCGGCAAACAGCCGTGCCTTCGCGGCGCCCGTGCCGCCGGCCGCGACGGTCACCGGCTCCAGCAGATAGTCGGTCTGGTAGACCTTGCGGTTGTTGAGGTCGCGGGCCGAGAAGGTCGCGTTCAGCTTGGCATTGGTCTCCGGCAGCAAAGTCGCCGCCCAGTATTTGTCGGTGATCCCGAGCCACGCATTGACGACTCCGGCGAAGCTGATCTGCTTCTCGGACTCGATCTTGCTGTAGGAGACCTCCTGCGGGCCCTTGTCGCCGAGTACACCGATCAGGCCTTCATGCAGGATATAATAGCCGAGGATCTCCGGCTTGCCGTGCCGGGAGATCAGTGCGTAGGGATAAAGCGTCACCGCGTCGGCGCCGCGATTGACGATCGTGTCCTCGAGCGTGAACAGGTAGTTTTCGTCGACATTGATGACGCGGCGGAATTCGAGGCCTTCGCCATTGTCCCACGTGAGCGTGATCGGTTTGCCGACGCCGAGTGCGCCCGATCCCTGCTGGGTCCACAGCGTGTTGTCGTCCGGTACCTTGACCTTGCCGCCGGCGCCGTTGGTCCAGCCGAACTGCGCATAGAACGGATGCGGGCTGCCGGATGGCGCCAGCAGCACGATCGCCGGTGATTTCGGATCGACGGTCTCGCGATATTTGATCAGCGCCACGTCGTCGATGCGACCGCCGCGCAGCGAGATCGATCCATGGATGGTGGGCGTTTCGATCTTGACGCGCGGCGAGGCAGCGAGAACGGCGTCACGGGTCAGCGTCTGTCCGGGGACGGTTGGCTGTCCCGGTATGGCAGGCGTGGTTGCGCCCGGCTGCGGGGTTGCTCCAGGTACCGCGTCCGGCGCGGTTTGTTGCACCGTCTGCTGCTGTTGTTGCTGTTGCTTGAGCCTGGCTTCCTCGCGCTGACGCTCCAGCTGCGGGCCGCCGATGAAATACTGCCAGCCCAGGATCACGAGCAGCGAAAGCCCGATCGCAAGAAACATGTTCTTCTGGTCGCCGATCATGCGTTCTCAACTCACGGGTCTGGGGTCAGGCTGTTCGGGTCTGGGCTTGCGGCGCATCGAGTGGATGCGGGAGATCGCGCGGGCATAATCCGCTGCGAGATCGGAAAAGGCGGCGGACAAGGCTGAACGCCGTCCGACCAGCACATAATCATGTCCGGGACGCAGCGCATCCAGGGAATTCAGGCGAACCAGTTCGCGCAATCTGCGGCGAACCCGATTGCGTTCGACAGCGTTGCCGACCTTGCGCGACACGGTGAAGCCGACGCGCGCCGGCCCCTGGTCGCTGCGGTCGCGGGCCTGCAGGACAAAGCTGGAGGACGGCACCTTGAGCGCGCCCGCGGCGGCCAGAAAATCCGCTCTTTGCTTCAGGCGCTCCATACGGGCCGGCCTTCCGGGCCGCCCCCGATCAGGCGCTCAGGCGCTTGCGGCCGCGCGCACGCCGGGCCGAAATGACTTTGCGGCCGCCCTTGGTTTCCATGCGGGCGCGGAAGCCGTGCCGGCGCTTGCGCACGAGCTTGCTCGGTTGATAGGTCCGTTTCACGGGAATAGTCTCCGCCTGTCGCGGCGCAATGCCGGATGCTTCGGGTGGTGCGCACCGGCCTTTAGGCTGCAACACTCTCTAAGCGAAAAAGCCTCTCGCCTCGAAAAGCCGCCGGTGCCGGAATTCCGGGGGCTTATACGGGACGTTGCGGCTTCTCGTCAATGCGACCGCTTCGCCTGTTTGGGCGTTCGGCGGGCCCTGTTTTCTCCCGTCCGATCAGGGACATGCGATAGCCTTCCGTCGCGCGCCGGGGCCGGCGGCCTGAATCCGGCGCGACACGGCGCGATCGGAAGCCGGGACGGGCCCCCGTCAGGGCGATGCAGCCGGAACAAATGTTCCCTCCGCACGCGTCTTAACCATAACGACGACTTCCACGGCGGCCATTTTTGCGCCGCGTTTGACGGGTTCACGGAGCGGCCGCATCATAGGGCTGATACGGAGCCTCGCCTGATCCCGACGAGCCCGTACAGGCAGCGTGATGAACGATCTCGATGATCAAAGCCCGGTTGGCGTGCCGCGTTTCGGGCTTTCCGGCAAGCTCCTCATCCTCACGATCCTGTTCGTCATGATCGTGCAGGTGATGATCTATGTGCCGTCGGTATCGACCTTTCGTCTCAACTGGCTGAATGACCGGCTCGCGGCCGCGCGGACGGCGGCCCTGGTCCTGCATGCCGCCCCAAGCGGGATGGTGCCGGAAGATCTCGCCCGCGACATCCTGGCGAGCATCGGCGCGCAGGCTGTCGTGATGAAGACCGGCCAGACCCGCCGACTGCTCGCGGTCGCGGAAATGCCGTCCGAGATCCATCGCAATTACGATCTGCGCGAGGTCAGCTGGTTCGACGCGGTGGACGGTGCTTATCACGGCCTGTTCGACCCCAAGGAAACCATCATCCGTGTGATCGGGGCCGCGCCGCGCGATGGCGAATTCCTCGAAATCCTGATCCGGAATGAGCCGCTTCAGCGGGCGATGCTGCGGTTTTCGACCAACGTTCTGATCGCGTCGCTGATCGTTTCGATGTCCGCGCTGGCGCTGGTCTATCTGGCGCTGCACTTCATGTTCGTGCGGCCGATGCGCCGGATCACCCGCAATATCATGGCGTTTCGTGCCGACCCGGAGAACCCGTCGCGCACCCTCAAGGTGTCGAAGCGCAATGACGAAATCGGCGTCACCGAGCGCGAACTGGCTTCGATGCAGAGCAACCTGACGTCAATGTTGCACGAGCGCGCGCGCCTTGCTGCGCTTGGCCTTGCCGTGTCGAAGATCAACCATGACCTGCGCAACATGCTCGCCTCGGCGCAACTCGTGTCGGATCAGTTGTCGACCGTGCGCGACGCAAGGGTGCAGCGCTTCGCGCCGAAGCTTTTGCGCACGCTCGAGCGGGCAATCGAATTCTGCCAGTCGACATTGTCTTATGGCCGTGCGCAGGAAGCACCGCCCGACCGTCGGATGATTGCGGTCGAGCCCCTCGTGGATGAAGTCCGGGAAACGCTCGGCCTCGATTCCGATAGCAACATCGGCTGGATCGTCTCGATCGAACGCGGGCTCGAGATGGATGCCGATCACGACCACATGTTCCGGGTGCTTCTCAACCTCACGCGCAACGCCGTGCAGGCACTGGAGGCGCGCGCGCCGAACAACGCGCTGCGCGACCAGATTCGCGTGACAGGTCGCCGCGAGGGCGGGGTGGTCGTGATCGAGGTGTCTGATACCGGGCCCGGCTTCCCGCAGCGCGCCCGCGAGCATCTGTTCCAGGCATTCTCCGGTTCGGCCCGGCCCGGCGGAACCGGGCTTGGCCTTGCCATCGCCGCGGAGCTCGTCCGCGCCCATGGTGGCGAAATCCGCCTTGTGGAGGGCACCATCGGCGCCACCTTCCACCTCACGATCCCGGACCAGGCGGTCGATCTCGATGCCTGGCGCGAAGAGCGGGCCAGCGCCTGAGGCGCAGATTCCGGCCGAAAAGTCTTGCCATCCGGGGAGGGGAACGATAGCTATCCGCCGTCGCTTCGGGATCCCCTCGGGCTATCCCTCGCGCGGCATGCGCCCGTAGCTCAGCTGGATAGAGCACCAGACTACGAATCTGGGGGTCAGGAGTTCGAATCTCTTCGGGCGCGCCATTAACTCATTGATATTGATTCAGAATTTCGGCGCGATTTTTTGGCCCTTGACATGCGACTGCGGCGGGGCAGCACCGGGGCAACACGCGATATCAAAACATGGTAATTTCGGCACTGCATAGCGTCGGAGCTATCGGAATTGAAGCGCCGGGACCGCGATCAGATAATTGAAGATGCGAGATACGGACGGCTAACGCCAGCCGCGGCGGAAAGCGAGGCCGAGCGTATCGGAATCGGACCGTTGGCCGGATGTCCCGGCCCGAAGAGTTTTGATGTGATGCAGGAAACGGGCTGGACGCTTCCGATGACCGTAGCCTGGATCATGTGGCGCAGTCCGGAAGTCGTGCTTTCGTACTTCGACCCCCATCGGACCGCATGCCACGACTGGTACTTCAGAAAATGGCGCATCGGCTTCGACGGGCCGATCTTCGAGGGATATTTTCTTGAACCTCGATCGCCGGCGACCTTGAGCCGCCTCTCCCTTGAAGATCATTTTTCCGCCGCAGACGATGGAAGCGAGCGGCCGATCTTGAGTTTTGCCAAAGCTAGACAAATGCTTTGGAAAGCGCTTCAGGAGAACGTTCTGCACGCGACCGGAATGCCGGGTGATAGTGCGCAACGGGTGATCATCCCTGCTCACGAGTGGCACGATCTGCAGTCGGTGGAGGAATGCGGTCGCGACGCCGTGCGAGCCGGTCTGCTTTCTAGAGCAGGATATTCGAATATCATCTTCAGTCGAATGTCGGTCGTTTCTGTATGGCCGGCTTGGCAGCCCTCTGATGCAGAGGCGGAACTGCCGCCGCCAATCGCTCCCTCAGGGGCCGGACATTTCCCGCTGTACTGCGCAGCACATTGGATCGCGGCTTGCAGAGGCCCAGGAAATTTCAACCCGAGAGATACCCGTGTCTGGTCAGCTGCATTCACAGATCTTCTCGCCCGAATTGCTTCAAACGAAATCGAGGCAACGGGCATTCGAAACGGGATTAGAGAGAAGATTGAAGGCCATATTTTTGCATCGCTTCGCGTTGACTACCCTTTCTCAGATGCGCCGATAGATTTGATCCTTAGCGATGAACTGCATCTGTGCTCGTCAATCTACTTTGACGACGAGAATTGGCAGCGAGGCGAAGGCGATTGTCTGCGGACCCGCTCGGGAGCCCGGTGGTCGAAGTTGATGGTTTTGAAATCCGATGTCGCTCGATTTTGGCCGAGCGCTACGGCTGGCGTCGCGCAAAAAAATGGAATTCTTTACACCGGCGCGCCGGGCCGTCCGACTTCAATGCAATTGGTGCATCCGGAGCATCAGCGCCGCCTCGACGCCGGAGAAGCAGAGCGAATGCTCAGCGTGGAGGCCGCGGCATTGGCAGCTTGGTTAAAGAAGACGCACCCCAGCGCTCCCTCGCTAACGGCGAAGACAATCGAAAACAACATTCGGAACCGACATCGCGCAGCGATGAAGCCCCGAAATTAAAATATCGGGGAATTTCAGGGCAGTTTTTCGGGGGCTTCAATTGCCCGATCTCTCCTGCACTGTCCCGGCGATTTCTGGACGCTTATGCAAGAGGATCGAATGACCGCATGCGAAAATCCGACGGTTGCTAAACCGGTCGCCTTGATGCCCAAGGTCGTAACGGCGAGGGTAGCCGCTAAGTTCGTTGGACTATCGGAAAGCACGCTCGCGAAGCTGCGGCTGAATGGAAACGGGCCCACGTATCTGAAGCTTGGCCGGCGTGTCGTGTATAGGCCTTCCGATCTTGAGCAATGGTTGGAATCGCGGACGGCGCGCGACACATCCGATGCTGACGCGCGATTCCTGAAGGCGCTCACCGTCGCACATCCGCGCTGACATGGGGATCAAACACCCCAACCCCCGCCTCGCGAAAATCCACCGCAACTATTCGGTCGAAGAATTGGCGGGTCTGCTCAAGGTCCACAAGAACACCGTTCGCAGCTGGGTCCGCGACGGACTTCGGCCAATCGATGATCAGCGGCCAACCCTTATCCGCGGTGACGAGGTGCGTCGCTTCCTGATCGAGCGACGCGCGAACGCTAAGCAAAGCTGCGGTCCTGGCCGCATCTATTGCCTGCCATGTCGTGCGCCGAAAGTTCCGGCTGGAAACATGGCCGAACTCAGGTCCGAGGGTGCCAATGGGTCACTCTGCGGTATCTGCCCCGACTGCAATCGGCTGATCTATCGGCGGGTAAATCCGGCGAGGATGGATGCGGTTCGGGGTGATCTCGACATTTCGATCGCACGGGCGGCAACACGCATAGAAGAGACAAGCAGGCCCAACGTGATTTGTCACTTTGACACCAAGGCAACCACCGATGAAAAGTCACCATCCCAATAATGAGCGGATCAAGCGCAGATACTTTACCTATCTCGCCGAAGCGCAGGGTCAAAGCCAGCAATCGATCGATGCCATTGCGGCTGCTATCGCCCGATTCGAATCCTACACGCGGTACCGGGATTTCAAACGGTTCCATATCGAGCAGGCGAAAGGGTTCAAGCAACATCTCTCGGATCAGTCAGCTGGCCGAACCGGCGGGCGACTCAGCAAGGCAACGCTTTACGCAGCACTCTCCGCCCTGCGCCGGTTCTTTCGCTGGCTTGCGGGGCAACCCGGCTACAAGTCGCGCATCTCTTATTCCGACGCCGAATATTTCAACCTTCCGCTCAAGGACGCTCGCGTGGCAAAAGCCGTCCGCCCGGCCCGCGTCCCGACACTGGAGCAAATCCGGCACGTGATCTTTTCCATGCCCAGGACCACCGAAATCGAGCGGCGGGACCGAGCGCTGATCGCGTTCACGATCCTCACCGGCGCGCGGGACGGGGCGATCGCGTCGCTCAAGCTCCGGCATATCGACCTTGTCGCCGGCCGCGTCGATCAGGACGCGCGCCAGGTGAACACCAAGTTTTCCAAGTCATTCTCCACCACGTTTTTCCCGGTGGGGGACGATATCCGTGCGGTGGTTGTCGATTGGGTGGACTATCTGCGGCGCGACCTGCTTTGGGGGCTCGACGATCCGCTCTTTCCCGCGACAAAGGTCGCAGTGACGGGCCGCAAGTTTGAGGCGGTGGGCCTGGACCGCAAGCACTGGAGCAATGCGGGCCGAATCAGGGCGATCTTCAAGGACGCCTTTGCGGAGTGCGGGCTAACCTATTTCAACCCGCACAGCTTCCGGAATACGCTCGCCCTTCTCGGGCAAACGCTCTGCAAGACGCCTGAGGCGTTCAAGGCGTGGTCCCAGAACCTTGGCCACGAGCACGTCCTGACAACCTTCTGCAGCTACGGCAATCTTGATCCTCACCGGCAGGCGGAGATCATGCGGTCATTCGTCGGAGCAACTGGCCCGGCTCAAGGATAGCGCTTAACGGGGTTGTCCGCCAGCTTAGGACGCTGCTTCCACGCCTGACTAAAGGAGCGGCAAACACTGTTGCGTCAGGAACGACGGTGGACATAGTTCCGACCTTCGGGGCGACTCCGGCACAAGCTGCGGTTGGCTGGTGGACGTGTACGGGGCTGACATCCGACACGCCATTTGATTTTGCAAGCGGCACATCCGACCCGCAAATTCTGGACTGCGACGTGCAGGCCGGTGGGTTCATTGTCGCGGCGGGCGGGTGCTTCAACAACACCGGCTACACGACTACGGGTCTCACTAACGAACGCTGGGATGAAGTAGTTGAGGCGACGCGAACGTGGACCGGCGCTGACGATCCCAATATCTCAGCAGCTACGCCACAGAGCATCAGCATGAACCTTCCGGGATCTACTTCGGCTGTAGCTATCGCCGCATCATTCTAACCGAACCAGCCACGCCTCGGCTTTACGCCGCTGAACGTGGCAATGAAGTCCTCGTGCGTTGTGATTGTCCGGTCCGAAAGTCTGATGCTTCCGTCACGCCTCACCATCACGACGGGGTACTGCGATTTCCGGTGACGCAACCGGATCGAGTCGTTTGCGTCGCCTCCAGCCAGTGGCACGTAGCCACATTCGAACAAGTAACGGAGCCTTTCGAAAGCCGGGGAGTCGGTCATAAATACCCTGGATGCGCTCTACGTGTTTTTCTACCGAGTATGCGTCCCGCGCGTATGCCATCGCAGCATCGGCAATGCGCTTGTGATCTTCTGGAGACGATAGAAGCCAGATCGCAGCGTTGCTGAACGCAATGATGTCGTGCGGCTCGACAAGAACGCCGGTTTCCAGGTCGTCAATTATTTCGGTGTGACCGGCGCGGTTTGCTGCGATGACGGGCGTTCCAACCAGCATGGATTCGACCACGGCGCGGCCAAAGCCTTCGTTGGCTCTTGGCGCAATGACGATATCCATTCCGGCAATCCACTGAGCGGGGGGATAGCGGAAGCCGAGGAAGTGAATGCGATCGGCGACGCCTTCGGCGGTTGCAGCGTCCACTACGACGGACTGTTGCCCTTCGTCCTTGCCGAGAAAGACGGCGTGGGCTGGCTTCCCGAGATGCCGCGCGGCTCTGGCGATTACTGAAGCCAGAACCCAAGGGCGCTTCTCGTGATGCAGCCTGCCGACGCAGCCGATGATGTGGTGGCTGGGATCAATGCCGAGTTCGGAAGTCAAAGCCGCTCTAGCCACCGCCCGGTCTGGGGGCGCGGTGATGTTGTCGAATGGGTTGTGAACAACGGTTGCGTCAACCTCACCCATGAAACCGAGGGTAGGCGGAAAGTTCCCGCCGGCCAAGTGATAAATTGACTCGCCCGCCAAGACTCTGATCGGACGGGCTTTTCTTTGAACAAGTGAGGTCTGTGCAATGGGGTGGCGGTGAGCCAAGTCCTTGGAAAAGCTGCGCTCTAGGGAGTCGATAGCATGGTCTTCGGCGTAGCCGGTGCTAGAGCACTATGCGGTGGATGCGCCGCCTGTGCGAGAAATTATTGCGCACTAAAGAGTGCAATGCCTCGAAATGTGAATGGCCGACTATGCGTTCCCCGCTCGCTGCGGGCTAGCTCTCATCGCATTTGTCGCAAAGGTAGCACGGAGGCCGCCTGACTTCCTTCAAGAGCGGCAAAAATGTGAGCCGCGATCGCGTCCGACGCGCGTCGCAGCGGATCGTTATCCAGATGTGCATAGCGCGAGGTGGTTGCGACTTGAGCGTGGCCTAGCAACCGACCGATGATCGGCAATCCAAGGCCGCTGGCAGCACCGAAGCTTGCATAAGTGTGCCGAAGATCGTGCAGACGAACGCCAGTCAGACCTGCCCGTCTCGTGACGGCATCCCATGGCCGCTTCAGGTCATGACGCGGCTTCTCCGGACTGTCGCCGGGCACCACGTACGCGCCGACTCGCTCCAGAGAATTCAGCACAGCTAGGGCAGGCGCATTCAGGATGACCGTTTTCCGTCCGGTCTTGCTGTCCGGCAAGAACAGACAGCCGCGCTCGAAATCGACGTGCTCCCACCGCAGATGTAGGATTTCTCGAAGGCGGCAGCCGGTGAATAGAAGCAGCCGCAAGGCTGCCGCAGCGGATGGTTCGATCTTGGTGGACCGCTTGAGCTTCGGTATGTGCTTGGCCGTCGCTTTGGTTTCGTCCAGTGCCCAGGGAATGCCGGTGGTCTCGGCTTCACGGATCGCGCCACCCAGCCGCTCCAGTTCCTCGCCGGTCAAGAACCGTTCCCGGTGGCTTTCCGTGAACCTGTCGATACGGCGCGCCGGATTCGTGCCTTCCGGCACAACGCCCGCGCGGCCCGCGAAGGCGTACATGCTGCCGATCACGGCCAGCACGCGATTGGCCTGAAAGGGCGTGTCGGCGAGAGAGGAATGCAGCCTGCCGATCTGGAGCCGGGTCAGTTTGTCGGCCTTGGTGGTGCCCACGGCGGGCTTCACGATGCGGTCCAGAATGTCACGGTAGAACTCCGCTGTCCCGGCCTTGCGCTTGGTCCGCACGTGGTCGGCCATGAACCGGTCCGCCAATTCGGCGACCGTGGGCGCGCCGCGTTCGGTGGTCTTCTGGTTCGCCGGATCGTGACCGTGTGCCACGGCCCCCAAGACGACCTTGGCGCGCGCTCTCGCGCGCTCTGGTGTGATTTTGCCGACCGCCGCGATGGTGTAGCGTCGCACAGGCGCGCCACGCCCCACGCCCGCCCGGTAGACCACCACGTAGGACTTCGCCCCGGTAGGTCGCACGCGGACGCCGAAGCCGCTTACGGTGTCATCCCATATTGTGAACTCGCTGCCGTTGGACTGAAGGGCGTTCACGGTGCGCTTGGTGATCCGTCGGGCTGTCATAGGCTCGCTCGCTGCTGTTCGGTTCGGGGCAACACCGGGGCAACACCGAAACCGCATCCCCCGGAATTTCCGGATAGCAGCGTAGAAGCGGAAAGGCCGATAACAACGGTGCTTTTATCGCTCAGGGAAAGTCTAGGAATGTCAGGGCTTTGGTCAGAATGAGACTACGAATCTGGGGGTCAGGAGTTCGAATCTCTTCGGGCGCGCCATTCACTCCACCGTGCAAGATGAATTGCGGCACGCGGGCGCGCGGTTGCCGAGGTAACGTGCGGCTGCTCTGTCAGCGAAGTAGACGACGGCGCCTCGCGCGCGCTCGTCGTGGTCTCCCGCATGTTTCCTGA
>NZ_DATMRV010000247.1:0-14877 GCF_035565795.1 Pseudorhodoplanes sp. | reverse complement strand
GGATAGAGCATCTGGAAGAAATAGATGAAGGCCGGGATGAAGGCGCGCTCGGCGAGGTTCTCGCAGCGGAGCTTGGCCATCAGCGAGGTCAGGACATATCGGCCGGACGTGGCACGGGCCGCGAGCGTGCGGAGCGCGCCGGGTTCGTAGACGATATCGGCGTCTGTCAGGAGGAGGTGGCTTGGCGCTTCGAGGGTCGCGGCCGCGATGCCCTGTTCGAGCGCCCAGAGCTTTCCGGTCCAGCCATCCGGCAGCGGCTGCCCCTTCAGCACGGTAAGCGGTACGGCCGAGCCGGTCCGCTCCGGAAGGCTTTCGGCGATGGAGGCGGTCGCGTCCTCGCTGTTGTCATCGACCACGATGACCGAGAGGCGGCCGGGGTAATCCTGGATCAGCAGGGAGGTCAGGCTGTCGCCGATGGCGTCCGCTTCGTTGCGGGCCGGAATCACCGCGACGATGTGTGGCCACGCGTCAGGGGGCGGCAGGGATTTGTCGCCCAGCACCTCGGCGCGCCAATATCCCCCGCGAAATAACAAGCAATAGGCCCAGATCGCGAAGGACAGGGCGGCGATCCACAGTGTCATGCGGCGCTGATTAGCGCGTCGCGGCCGCATTGTCATGGAGGCGGGCAGGGGCCTCCTGTCGCGGGGACGGGTCCGATTTCCCCGTCCTACCCCTGGGGAATCACAGGCAGCAGGAGATGGGACGGATGCGCCTCGTCGTGGTGCACCTTGTGCAGCACCGTCCGGTGGTCGCAGATGTGATAGGGGATGTATTCGACGTTGGTCGCCCCGCCGACGCCGGTCGGCACGTCGAGGCTCGTGATGTCGAGGCAGATGCGATGCCCGGCCTTGAACATGTTAGCGGTCGCCATCAGCTCGATCGCGTATTCGGTGACCTCGCCGGGGACCACAGGTTTTTTCGCCGCGCGGGTCAGCTTGTGCCAGGGCTTCCAGGGCTTTGAGCGTTTCGGATCAAGCTCGCGCATCGAGGCCTTGAGCCAGCCGCGTGTGAGCTCACGTTCGGGCAGATCGCGCGGGATATCGCGTTCACCCTCCCGCGCTGTCCGCACTGAAACGTCCGGCCCGACATCGCTCAGCACCACGATCCAGTTGGTGTCGTCCTGATCGATCTCGGCGAACAGGTTCAGCACGATCGGACCCGCGATCAGCGTGTCCTGCGCCAGCGGTTCGCTCATGTAGCGCAGGCGCTGCACCTCGTTGGTCTGCGTGATCGGCATCTGCACGAAGGCATCGGGTGCGAGGCGCCCGTCAGTGCTGGAGGGGAGGAAGGGTTGCGGCCGCAAGCGTCCCCAGCTGGAGAGATAGAGCTTGGTCCATTGCGTTTCAGGCAGTGGCCAGTCTTCGCCGGAATGCCATTCGTTGGCGCCGGTGACCCAGTATTTCACCGGCGGCTCGCTCATGATCCCGGTGTCGATGCCTTTCAGCCAGTGGTCGTACCAGCGCAAAATTTCTTGATGGAAGGACCGGAAGGGGCGTTCGAGATGCGACGGGCCTCCGAACGTGATCTTCTTCGGCACATCGATGTTGCGGAACCAGTTCTGCGCGCCGTTGAGATGCGTCTTGTATCCGTAGGCGTACCAGCCCGAGCCGGTATAGGCGGGAATGTTGATCTTCCTGAAATCCGCTTCCGCCTTCTCGACGGTTTCTTCCCTGTCGTAGGGATGGATCAGCAGATCGAAGATCGCGGGCAGATGCTGACCCTTCTGGGTCAGGATGTTGTAGACGTGCGGATAGATCTTGAAGTCCGGGTTGGCCATCGCCTCGCGCCACAGCGCTTCGCGCTCCGGCGGCAATTCTCCCGGCTGTCCCTTGTTCTGATGCGCGACCAGATTGATCGACAGCAGATAGCGGAACAGGTGCAGCACGCCGCCGTGATATTCTTCGCGGAAGCTGCCGAGCGTTCCGTAAGCGCCGCGCGGATCGAACGGGAAGATCGCCTTCAACGAAGGTGGCTGCTGCTTGGCGACATTGAACTGCTCGGCGCCGAAACCTGAAATGCCGATCATGCCGACCTGGCCGTCGCACCAGGGCTGCTGCGCAATCCATTCGATCAGATCGTAGCTGTCGAATTCGCGCGATCCGCCGCCCTCGGACTTGCCGATGCCGCGCGGAGCGCCGACCACGTGGATATAGCCCCGCGAGGTGAGGAAGCGGGTATCGCCAGCTTCGAGCCAGCCGGTCCACATGGCGGACCATGATGGCTGCGGTGTCAGCGCGTCCGCGATATCCGGAGATTGCAGATCCTTGTTGTAGATCGCGAAGGCGAGCAGCGCCGGCAGCTTGTCTTTCGTATTCGGCCGATAGACATCAATCGACAGATGCACGCCGTCGCGCATCCGCACCTTGATGTCGCGCTCCTCGATGAACCCGTCAAATTCCGGCGGCCGGTCATATTGTGTCGGCAACTCATCGCCGGCCGCGGTCAGAAACGGGTTCGGGAGCTTGGTCATGCGGCCAGCCTCGGCAGTGATGCGATATCCAGCAGAAGGTCATCTGCCGGCGGTTCGCCCTTGCGGTGGAAGTCGACGGCGAGCTGTGCGCCGCTTGCCGGGCAATAATGCACTGTGCAGCAGAGATCCGCGTGCAGGTTGATGCGGTAACGGTCCGGCAGCTTGTCGAAGGTGACGGACTTCGCACCGTTGCGCCATGCCGTGCTGTTGGTCGCGAGAATGAACCCCGCTTTGCTCGTGACATGCGTGCCGCGTTCGTCCTGTACAACGAACAGGCCTTCGCTCAGCGACGCGATCGGCTTCGCCGCGCTTTTCTTCGCGGGATCGGTGTCGAAGTTGCCCACGCGGCTCTTGCGGATTCTCTCGCGCTGGCGCTCGGTCGCAGCATCGTCGACGGCGCCGTTCGCAACGACGACGCCATAGATGTCGCGCGCCGTCTCGACGCTGACCGCGCCGGCAAGAACGTCGTTGGCAACCGCGCTCGCGTCGCGCTCCAGCGGGTCGCCCCAGCCGCCGCCGCCCTGCCAGATCACCGAATAGACGTCGCGATTGGTCATTGGCATCAGGCCGGGCTTGGGGCCGAACCGCTCCCACTTGCCGGCGTCGTGCGGCCGGCCGCCCTCAATGGCACCCCAGCCCATCGACTGAACCACGGTGGAGCCGGGCCAGCCGCCGGCGAGACCCGCGGTGTTCGGCGATTCCGCGCCGTGGGTCATGACCAGCGCCATGGCTTTCTCGATGCCGCCGAGCGTCAGCGCCACCTCGGCGGACAAGCCGCCGCGATGCTTTCCCGCGCCGCCGGTATCGGGCGTCAGCTTGCGATGCAGATAGAACAGCGGCACCGCCTGCTCGTTACGCTCCACATCCGCGATGCAGGAGACGGGCGAGGTGATCGGTCCGCCGGCTTCCACGCCGTCCTTGGTCGCGAATGCGCCCGATCCGGCCGCCAGCGGGTCCATCAGATGCAGCCCGAACGGTTCGCCATACTGGTTCACACCGCCGAGATTGAACGTCGCCATGCAGCCATCGCTGATGCATTGCGCGCGATAGCGATATTTCGGCGAGGTGGCGAGCAGCTTGTTCAGCGCGGCCATCACCGCGTTGCTGACCGACCAGATGGTCTCGACCGTGGCCGAGCCGACCGGCGCCGGAAACTGCGCGGTGCAGATCAGCCCGTCGGGCGCAACGATTTCGACCGGATCGAGCAGGCCCTGATTCCACTGAATGTCGAAACCGAGCGTTGTGAGGATGCCGCCGGCGCACCCGCCGACAAGACCGGAGCGCGTCGCATTGATGAAGCCCGGCGCCTGCTTGCTGGAGCCGGAGAAGTCGAGCGTCAGGCGGTCGCCCTTCTTCGTGGCCTTGCAGTCGATCTTGTAGAGCACGTTCTGATGGCCATCATGCTCGATGAAGTCGGCTGCATGCACGGTGCCGTCCGGCAGTTCGTTCAGGCGCGCGCGCAGCCGGGACTCGGACGAGGCGATCATGCGCCTCATCACATCGGTGACAGTCTTCGCACCATAGCGATCGACTAACTCGGTTACCCGGCGGCGTGCGACGTTCACCGTCGCGATGAATGCGCGGATGTCGAGCCCGAGCTGATCGGGCAGGCGCGAAGCCGTGACGATCATTTCCAGCACGTCGTCGCGCATCTCGCCCTGATCGACGAGCTTCACGCATGGGATGCGGATGCCTTCCTGCCAGATTTCCTTGGCCTTGGGGCACCAGCTCGCGAAATCCATGCCGCCGACATCGGTCTCGTGCGCTTCGACGCCCGCCCAGGCAATGATCTCGTCGCCGGCATAGATCGGGCCGATCATCTGCACGTCGTTCTGATGCAGCGCGCCGATATATGGATCGTTGCCGATGAAGATGTCGCCGTCTTTCACCTTGAGTTGGGGCTTGCCATTGATGTGCCGGATGACCTGACCGCAAACGGGTGCCTGGAACGAGACCTGGAAACCCATCGACACCACGGCGCCATCCGGCAGGAACAGGCCGGTGAAGAAGTCGGACGCCTCGGTGACGGTCGGCGAGCCGGATACGGCCTGCAGCGCAATCCGCATTTCTTCCGAGATCGCGACCAGGCGGTTGCGGATCACCTCGAAGGTGACAGCGTTGATCTCGCTCATGATGCGAGCCTCACATGAATGTTGCCGAAACGGTCAGCGCGTGCCGTGGCGCCGGGCGGCACCACCACGCTCTGACCCGGGAATTCGATGATCGCCGGACCTTGCGCCGTCTCGCCATCCCTGGGGAACGAGGTGCGGTAGATCGCAGTGTCGACTGCCTTCTTCGCGTCGCGGAACACGACCGGCCGCGTGCCGCGAGGCTCGAAGCCTTCGCCCTTGGTCGCGAGTGCGGGGGGCGGCAGTTCGCCCGTTCCCATCGCGCGCACCGAGATCAGTTCGTAACCCGCATTCGAGAACGCCGCGCCGCGCCCGAACAACACCTCGTACTGCTTCTCGAAGGTTTGCGTCACGCTGCGGAATGTATCGAGCGTGAAGCTGCTCCCGGTGAACGGGATGTCGAGATGATTGGTCTGTCCGCGGAACTTGATGGCGATGAAGGTCTCGACCCGGATGTCACCTTTGGGGCCAGCGAGCGCGAGATTGGTTTTCACTTCGTCGACCGCGGATTTGAGCGCCGCCGTCACATGTTGCAGCTGGGCTTCATTCGGTGACGCGCCCGGCGAGATACGCGCATATGACGGCCGCTCGGCGGTGAAGCCAAGATCCGAGTTGCCCGTGCCATAGGCCGACTCCGCCGTTGCAGCGGCCGGCACGATAAAGCTGTCGAGGCCGAGTTCTTCGCCGAGGACCCATGCGTGCGATGGCCCCGCACCGCCATTGGCGAGCAGCGTGAAATCGCGCGGATCGTAGCCGCGTTCGATGGTCATGCGGCGGAGCAGGTCCGCCATCTTGCTGTCGAGGATCTGACGGATGCTCCATGCGGCTTCTGTGACGCTCATGCCGAGCGGTTTGGCGACATGCTCGTCGATGGCGCGCTTTGCCGCTTCGATATCGAGCTTCATACGCCCGCCGATGAAGTTGTCCGGATCGAGAACGCCGAGCACAAGATCGGCATCGGTCGCCGTCGGACGTGTACCGCCGCGGCCATAACAGGCGGGGCCGGGATTTGCGCCCGCGCTGCGCGGGCCAACGCGCAACTCGCCGAATTCGACATGGGCGAGCGAACCGCCGCCGGCCCCGATCGATTCCACGTCGATCGAATGCACGCGGATATCCGCGCCAGCGACCGAGATTTCCGAGCGCATGATCGGCTTGCCCGACACGATGACGCCGACATCGAAACTGGTGCCGCCGATATCCATCGTCACGATGTTGTCGAAGCCGGCCTGTGCGCCGGTCGCCCGCGATCCCATCACGCCGCCGGCGGGCCCGGAGAACAGGGCGTAGGCCGGGCGGTCGTTGAGCACGGCCGTCGGCAGGACGCCGCCGGCGCATGTCATCATCAGCACAGGCACTTTCATGCCGGCCTTTTGCAGCCGGGCTTCGAGGCTCGACAGATAGCGGCCGGCGAGGGGGCCGAGCGCGGCGTTGCCTGCGGTGGTCGACATGCGCGCATATTCGCCGACGCCCGGGGAAATCTCGTGCGACACGCTGACGAATGCGTTCGGCAATTCCTCCAGCACGATCTCGCGCAGCCGCTTCTCATGTACCGCATTGTGAGTTGCCCACAGGGTACAGATCGCGACGGCCTCGACCTTGCGATCCTTGAGCTTGCGAATTTCGCCGCGAGCCTGCGCCTCGTCGAGCGGCTTGATCACATTGCCCTTGACGTCAATGCGCTCATCGATTTCGAACACGAGATCGCGCGGCACCAGCGGCGGGATCTGGTTACGCAGATAGGCGTCGGTCCGCTCCATCTCGTTCATGCCGGAGGTCTGGCGCTTGAGACGTCCGATCACCAGCGTGTCGCCAAATCCTTTTGTGGTCAGGATTGCCGTGCGCGCGGCGTTGCCGGTCAGCAGCGCATTGAGACCGACGGTGGTGCCGTGGCCGAACCGTTCGATCTTGGCGCAGAATTGCTCGAAGCTCAGCCCGTAGGCTTCGGCCGCAAGTCCGATGGCGTCGATCACGCCGCCGAGGACATCCGCGGTGGTGGGCGACTTGAAGACGCGCGTCTGCCCGTCATCGGCCGAAACCCAAACATCCGTGAAGGTGCCGCCGACATCCGTTCCGATGAAGAATCCCAATGTCTTCTCCCCGTGGCATCGCAATTTGCTGCGGTGCCGAATTGTTTTTTGTTGAGACAGCGCAGACGCGGCGAAGTTTCGCCCGCGACTGCAATCGCTCTTGCTTTCGAGTTGAACAACTGTACAAATCGTTTGTCAACGGGTCTGCAGGATCGGACAATTGCGCGGTAGCGAAAATACGAGGACGGCTATTCTCGATGCGGCCGAAAATCTTTTCGCCGCCGCGAGTTTCGATATCGTCTCGATGCGCGATGTCGCGGCGAAAGCTCGCGTTCCGCTTGGGCTCATCAATTATCACTTCGAAAGCAAGGAAAAGCTGTTCGAGGCGATCATCGCGCGTCGTTCCGATGAACTGAATGCGCGGCGCCGTGAGGCGTTCGCCCGCCTGAAAAGCAAGCCCGATCTCCGGCAGGTGATCGATGTATTCCTGCGGCCTCATCTCGAACTGATGCTGGAAGGTGGTGCGGGCTGGCGTTCCTATGGCCGTCTGCTCGCGCAGACCGGTCAGCAGCAACGCTGGGCACGCCTGATCACCAAGCATTTCAAGGAAACACAGGATCTTGTTATCGGCGCGATCGAGCAGGCCGATCCGCGGCTGACCAAAGAGGCTGTGGCGCGCGGCTACACGCACATGGTGTCGGTGATGTTCGGCATGTTCGCCGTGAATGATCTCCTCGCCGTGATTTCGCGGCGCGCGCATTCCAGTCGCGATCTCGAACGGGCCTATGATTATGCCTTGCCGTTTCTTGTTGGCGCTTTCGAGGGGCTGGCTGCAGCCTGCGCGCAGGAGACGGGCCGCAAGGAGGCATCGCGCGCATGATGTGATGCACCATCGTCAACAACCGGACTCGGGGGCAACCCGCGCCAGAATGACAAAGGAGGAAATGATGAAAAGAATTGCCGCATACGCCACGGCCGTCCTGCTCGGCGCCTTCGCCGCCGTGCCGGCCCACGCCCAGAAGAAGGTGACGTTCGGACATCAGCAGGTGTTCGACCTCGCTCCGGTCCTGCTGGCGCAGGACAAGGGATTCTTCGCCAAGCATGGCATCGAAGTCGCGCTGAAGCCGATCCCGCTCAATTCGCAAAATCCGGCTGCGCTGGAAGCCGGAGAGGTCGATATCGCGATGCCGACCGCATCGGTTCTGCTGCAGGCAGTCAACGGCGGTCTCGATATCGTCGCGGTCTCCGGCTACACCGAGACGGTCAAGGACGACAGCAATTTCGGCATCGTCGTGCGGCCTGAATCAAACATCAAAACGCCGGCGGATTTTGTCGGCAAGAAAGTCGGCGTACCCGGGCTGAATGCCTTCCTGCACGTGATGTTCCGCGAATGGCTCACGATGAAGGGTGTCGACTGGAAGAAGGTCGAGTATGTCGAAACCCAGTTCCCACAGATGGAAGGGATCCTGAAGTCCGGTTCGGTCGATGCGGTGGTCGCGATCCAGCCGTTCATGTCGCGCATCATCGGGACCAAGACCGGTGAGTTGATGTCGAACTTCATTCGCGACATGCCTGCGGGCATGAGCATCACCGTGTTCGCTTCCAAGAAGGCCTGGGCCGACAAGAACCAGGATGCGATCAAGGCGTATCGCGCGGGCTTCGACGAAGGATCGGCTTACGCTCACGCCAACCCGGATGAGGCGCGCGCGATCGTCGCCAAATTCCTGAAGCTGCCGCCGCCGGCTGTTGCCGCGGTCAGCATCCCGAAGTTCGATTCCAAGCTGAGGGACAGCAACCTCGCACCGTGGGTGTCGATCATGAAGTCGCAGGGGATGATTCGCGGGGACGTGAATCTCAAGAACGTCATCGTTCCATGACGCGAAACAGGCGGGCCGGACCGTCCGGCCCGCCGAACCCTCACAGGCTCATCTTTTGCGACAGGCGATCCCATGTCCGCAGACTCCAGACTTCCCGACAGTGCCTATCTGGTCGGCAGTATCGGCCTCGACTCGGTCGACGAGATTCTTCAGACGGTTGGCCGGATGATCGGATCGCGGCTCAAGCGCATGCCGGACGGCGAGATCGGGCCGCGGCGGCTTTGGGCAAGCTTCCAGTATCCGTTGCTGCGGTCGAGTCCGTACCTGCGGCCCGATCCCTCGGGTGCGGTGCGTTCGACATCGAAATTTCCGCTCCTCGCGCTGGCCGAGGGGGTGGAACCGGGCGAGATCACGTTTGGCGAACTTGGTTATGCGCGTGAAGCCCGCGCCTCTTATCTCGACCTGCAGGCGGCCAAGAAACGGGGCGACTTTCCCGATCACGTCCGGCTGCAGGTGTGCATGCCGACGCCGTTCGGTACCATCTACGCCTTTGCAGCGCCAAAGGATGTGCTGGCGATCGAGGCGGCCTATGAGAAGGCGATGATCGCCGAGGTGAAGCGGCTGTGCGATGCAATCCCGCACGAGCATCTCTGCATTCAGTGGGATTTCTGCCACGAGATGATCGCGCTCGATGGTCAGCCGCAGGACTGGTTCCCGGCAACCGGCGCCTCGCAAGCCGAGATCATGGCCCGGATGCAGAGAATTTGCGCTCCCGTTCCGGGCGACGTCGAGATCGGGATCCACTTCTGCTACGGCGATTTCGGCGCCAGGCATTTCATCGAGCCGAAGGATGCCAGCCGCATGGTCGATGTCGCGAACGACATGGCCCAGGCGGTCGACCGGCTGATCAACTACATGCATTTTCCTGTGCCGGTCGACCGGACGGACAGGGCATATTTTGCGCCCTTCGCCAATCTCAAGCTCGATCCGCGGACGGAAATCTATCTCGGCGTCGTGCATGTTTCAGCGGGCGTGGACGGTGTGATCGCTCGCATCGAGACCGCACGCGAATTCGTTCCGGAATTTGGTATCGCCACCGAATGTGGCATCGCGCGCGCCCGCAAGCCCGATCTCGTGCAGCGGATTCTGGAGACCTATGCCGGCGCTTCATGCAACCCGTCGTGAGGATCAAGTGCTGGACGCACAGCCGAAAGACACGCTGATTGCGTTCGAGAATGTCGAACTGACGCTCGGCGGCAGGCTCATCCTGACCGGCATCGACGTCTCGATCCGCAAGGGAGAGTTTCTGTCCGTCGTCGGTCCGTCGGGGTGCGGCAAGACTTCGTTGCTCAATCTCGCGGCCGGGCTGCTGATGCCCAGCAAGGGCAGAGTGACCTACGCCGGCAAACCTGTGACCGGGCCACGTCAGGACATCGCGATCGTATTCCAAGATTACGGCAAGGCGCTGCTACCATGGCGCACGGCCGCTGGAAACGTGTCCCTTGCGCTGGAGGCGAGCAACTATCCGAAGGCTTCGCGGGAAAAGCGGATCGCAGAATTGCTCGACCTGATCGGGCTGTCGGCGCATGCGGAGAAATTTCCGAACCAGCTTTCGGGCGGCATGCAGCAGCGGCTCCAGATCGCACGATGCCTCGCACAGGATCCAGCCGTGCTGCTTATGGACGAGCCGTTCGGCGCGCTCGATGCCATGACCCGGCAGGCTCTGCAGGACGAGGTGCTGTCGATCGCGGCGCGCACCGGCGCGACGGTCCTGTTCATCACGCACGATCTGGAAGAGGCGATCTATCTGGGCGACCGTGTCGTGGCGATGCGACCGAATCCGGGCCGTTTTGAAGTGACATTCCCGATCGTACTGCCGCGCCCGCGCGATCAACTCACCACCCGCGAGCGGCCGGACTTCCTCAAGCTTCGGCGCGATCTGTTCGACGTCATCAAGGAGGTCGAACATTGAGCGGAGCGGGGCGACGCATCGGATGGCGCGGGCTGGTGATCCCGGTCGGCTTTGTCGTCATCGCCGAGCTGGCGGCGCGTCTGACCGGATGGGAGAGCTCGATGCTGGCCTCGCCATCCGCGATCGTCCTCGCATTCTTCAGTGCGTTGACAGACGGAACGCTCGCGGTCGCGACCCT
The DNA here is from genome assembly GCF_035565795.1 of Pseudorhodoplanes sp. GTDB lineage: Bacteria > Pseudomonadota > Alphaproteobacteria > Rhizobiales > Xanthobacteraceae > Pseudorhodoplanes. The sequence goes on along the minus strand of NZ_DATMRV010000247.1, from coordinate 4,281 downwards.
TCAAACGCTCGCAACGTCGCTCGCCGGTCTCGCAATCGGCGCCGGCCTTGGACTTCTGATCGGCATCCTGCTCGGTCTCGTTCGAACAGCGGACCGCCTGATGGAATTCTCCATCGAAGCCTTTCGTCCGATTCCCGCCGTGGCGCTGATTCCGATTGCGCTGCTCATTTTCGGCTTTGGCTTTCGCATGGAGATCGCGATCGTGGCCTTTGCCGCGTTCTGGCCGGTCCTGATCCTGACACGGACCGCGGTCTCGGGCGTTGAACCGAGGCTCATTCAGGTCGCGCGGGCGCTCGGATTTGGAGCTTTCGCGCGCGTCTGGAAAATCGTTCTGCCGGCCGCGCTGCCGCGCATTTTCGTGGCGTTCCGGCTGGCAGCGGGTATCGCACTGATCGTCGCCGTCACGGTGGAAATCGCCGCCAATCCGCTGGGCCTCGGCTACAACATGATGCTCGCGCAGCAGACCCTGCGGCCCGAATTGATGCTGGCCCTGCTGGTCTGGCTGGGGGTGGTCGGCTGGGCGCTGAACCACGCGATGCTGTGGTCGCAGAGCCGGCTGTTCGGCCCGGCCGCGCTGGTGCGGATCGACCCATGATCGCCCTGCCACAGCTTAATCGCATCGGCTGGCTGCTCGCGAGCTTTGGCGTCGGCCTGCTGTTCGTTCTCGTCTGGTACGTCGTCGCGCAGCAGCGGCTGGTGTCGCCGGTGTTCCTGCCCGGGCCGGAACGCACATGGGATGCGCTGATCTATGGCCTGACCGAGGGCGATCTGCTGACCAAGACCATCGCGACGATCGAGCGCATGGTCTACGGCTGGCTGCTCGCGTCGCTGGTCGGCATCGTGCTGGGCGCGATCATCGGCGTATCGCAGTCGGCTCGCGCCTATGTCGAGCCGACCCTGGAATTCCTGCGGCCCCTGCCGGCATCGGCGATGATGCCGGTCGCGATTGCGCTCTTCGGCCTGACCAACGCCATGGTGCTGGCGGTCATCGCGTTCGGTGCGCTGTGGCCGATGCTGCTGGCCACCGTCCATGGCTTCGCTGCGGTAGAGCCGCGGCTCTATCAGGTCAGCCGGGCGCTGGGATTGTCGCGGCTCGAGATCATCTGGAAGATCGCGCTGCCCAGCGCCATGCCCGATATCCTGTCCGGCATGCGCGTCGGACTGACGATCGCGCTTATTCTGGCTGTCGTCGGCGAAATGCTGGCGAGCCGCCCCGGGCTCGGCCAGGCCATTCTCCTTGCGGCGCGGTCGTTTCAGTCGGCCGATCTCTACGCCGGCGTGATCCTGCTCGGCGCGATCGGATATGTCAGCGGCACGTTGCTGTCACTGATCGAGGCACGGCTTCTGCGATGGCGCGCTCCGCATCGCTAGGAATTGCACGGTCCTATTTCTCGCGGAAGGCGCGGTTGAAGTGATCCGTCAGCGGCTTCATGAGATAGGACATCACCGTACGGTCGCCGGTTTGCACGAATGCCTCGACCGGCATGCCGGGCACGAGCCGGACATCGCCGAGCCGCAATACCTGCTCGGCGGGGAGCGCGATGCGGATGGTGTAATAGCCCACGCCGGTCCGCTGGTCGGTCGTGATGTCGGCCGAGATGCGTGACACGGTGCCGTCGATTTCGGGCGTCGTCTGTTGGTTGAAGGCGGTGAAGCGCAGGATCGCCTTCTGACCGACCTGCAACAGGTTGATATCCTGCGGATTGACCTTTGCTTCGACCGTCAGATTGTCGGCGGCCGGCACGATCAGCATGATCGTATCGCCTGCCGAAATCACGCCGCCGACAGTATGGACGGTGGACTGGAACACGGTCCCCGATTGCGGCGCGCGAATATCGATACGGCGGAGCTGGTCTTCGGCGGTGACCTTGCGCTCGACGAATTCGCCGATCTTGGCGTCGACGTCGCGCATTTCCTTCGCCACCTCGCTCGACAGCTCCTGATCGATCTGGATGATCTGCAGTTCGAGTTCGTTGATCTTGCCTTTGGCCTGAGCGGTGGTTGCCACCAGCAATCCGCGTTCGCCTTCGAGACGGGTCGCTTCGCGTTCGAGCTGGGTCAGCCGGTTCATCTGGATCAGGTTCTTGTTGAACAGGTCCCGCACGCCGGCGAGCTCGCGATTGATCAGCTCGACCTCCTGCGACTTGGCATTGCGCTGCGCGGTGTGGCCTGAAATCTCCTCCTCAAGCTGGTTGATGCGCTGTTTCAGCTGCGACTTCTGGCCGGCGCGCGACGTGCGGCGCAATTCGAACAGCTTGCGTTCCGCATCCATGATGCTGCGGACTTCGGGGTCGGAGGCGGCGTTGACCAGCATCTTCGGGAAGGTGATCTCGCTCTGGCCGTCGCGCTCTGCTTCGAGGCGCGCCTTGCGAGCCATCAGTTCGTTTAGCCCCCTCGTGACGATGGACAGGTTGGCGCGCGTGACGGTCTCGTCGAGCCGCACGACGACGTCGCCTTCCTTGACGGTGTCGCCGTCGCGCACCCGGACCTCGCCGACGATGCCGCCGGTCGGGTGCTGCACTTTCTTGACGTTGGAATCGACGACGATCTGCCCCGGTGCAATGAGCGCACCGGACAATTGCGTCGTGCCGGCCCAGCCGCCGAATCCCAGGACCAGAATGGCGACGACCACCGCGCCGGCAATGATGTGTCGGCGGATCGAGGGCTGCGCTGCGGATCGTTGGGTCATGCGGGCGATCTGTTCGGTACGACCTGAAGCGGTTGCGTCGATGGAGCAGGCGCCGGCTGCGGCGCCGGGCGCTGCAGGACCTTGGCCAATACCTGATCCTTCGGTCCGACCGGATGCTGCATGCGGCCGTTGCCCATGACAAGAATAAGGTCGACGGCTTCCAGCGCGCTCGGCCGGTGCGCGACGATGACAGCGATGCCGCCCCGTTTGCGCACGCTCATCACGGCCCGCGCCAGCGCCTCGTCGCCCTCATAATCGAGATTGGAGTTCGGTTCGTCCAGCACGACCAGGAACGGATCACCATAAAGTGCACGGGCGAGGGCGATCCGCTGGGCCTGTCCGGCAGAGAGGGCGCTGCCTTGCTCGCCAACCTGGGTCTCGTAGCCCTCGGGAAGCTTGACGATCAGGTCATGGACCCCCGCGGTCTTGGCCGCATTGATGATCGCTTCCGGGCTCGGCTCCCGCTCAAAGCGCGAGATATTCTGCGCAACCGTGCCGGCGAGAAGCTCCACATTCTGCGGCAGGTAGCCGACATGCTTGCCGAGCGCTTCCGGCATCCATTGGTCGAGCGCCGCGCCATCGAGCCGGACATGGCCGCGCACAGGCTGCCACAGCCCGACGATGAGACGGGCCAGCGAGGACTTGCCCGACGCGCTCGGCCCGATGATGCCGAGACCGTTGCCGGCCCGCAGAACGAAGCTGACATCCTGCACGATGATCTTCTGCACGCCAGGGGGCGTCGCGGCTACGTTCTCCACCGCGAGGCTGACCTGAGGCGCCTGCAACGGCATGACGTCCCGCTGCGCCGGGAAAAGTGAAAGCAGCCGGTTCAGCCGTGCCCAGCTCTGGCGCGCAGCCTGGAAGCCCTTCCAGTTGGCGATCGCCAGGTCGACCGGTGCGAGCGCACGCGCCGACAGGATCGAGCCCGCGATGATGATGCCCGCCGACGCCTGCTGGTTGATCACGAGCCACGCGCCAACGGCGAGCACGCCCGACTGGATCATCATGCGCATCGACTTCGACACCGCGCCGAGCCCGCCTGCAACATCGCTCGACTTGCGGTGGCTCGACATGTAGCGGCGGTTCGCGTCCGCCCAGCGCGCCGAAATGCGTCCGAGCATACCCATGGCCGAAATGGCTTCCGCATTGCGGATGGAGATTTCCGCAAGGCCATTGCGCGCGAGCGCGGCCTGGGAAGCGTCGTTCATCGGCTTCCTGGTCCACATCTCGGTGAAGATCGTCAGCCCGACCAGCAGGATGGCGCCGCCCAAGGCGGCCATCCCGATCCAGAAGTGGAAGAAGACGAAGCAGATCGCGATATAGATCGGAAGCCAGGGCAGGTCGAAGAACGCGATCGGTCCGGAGCCGGACAGGAACGAGCGCACATTGTCGAGATCGCGCAACGGCTGCAGGCCGTCGCTGCGGTTGCCGGCCCGCAGCGGGATCTTGACGAGCGTCTCGTACACGCGGCTGCTCAAGGATTCGTCGAGATTGGCCCCGATCCGCACCATGATGCGCGACCGGATGATGTCGATGACCGCGAGCATGCCGAACAGGAATGCGGCGATGACGCACAGGCCGATCAGGGTCGG
>NZ_DATMRV010000246.1:0-18781 GCF_035565795.1 Pseudorhodoplanes sp. | reverse complement strand
GCGCCCGCGCGCGCCCGCCGCGAGCGCGCGACCACGCGTCTGCAAATGCATTTGCGTCTGCGCGCCGGCATTCGAAACAAGGGCGATGCCCCGCCGCGAGCGCGGTCACCTCATCGAGGAAAAACAATTCGGTATAACTGCCGCCCCAGACCGCGCGATGGCGGCCTTTGAAGTCCAGCACGCAGCAGATCCACTGCCTCGATACGAAGCGCCGCGCCGCCAGCCTGCGCGTATCGTCGTGGATGCGTCCGCCGCGATTGCCCATGAACAGGCCGCGGGCAGGATCGGCGATCAGTTCGCCGAAGGGCGTCACGCGGTTCTGCAGTGGCATATCATGACGTCGTGCTCGGGGTGCGCTAAGCGGACAATGTTGAAAGCGCCATGCGGCACCGCCGTCAAACGGTGGCGCGCTGCCAGACCGGCGGCTTGCGGATCAGCAACGGGCCATAGCTCGCCGCAAAGCCCGCGAAGCCGAGCACCCACAAGGAGCCCGAGCTATGCAGCAGGCCGATGCTCCCGGTCAGAGCCGCCGCGATCCGCATGATCGCGGCCGCAAACAGGCACAGATAGATCGCCTGCGTCACCGGAGAGGCAACCAGCGGCTGCCTGGTATGACCGAGGCTCGCACGCGTCATCACCGCCATCGTCATCATGCCGATCGCGCCGGCAGTCCATGCGTGAATGCCGGCGCTCGCGGGCGCTATATCCGGCCACACGATCGCGACGCCGATCAGCAGGAAGCCTGCGGGCACGAATGCGTAGGCAACATGCAGCACGAGCACGAGCCGGTCGCGCCACGTGCGATCGCCCGCCCAGCGCGCGAGCCGCACGATGTGCAGGAGGCCGGTTGCGATCAGGAACGCACCACTGACCGCAGAGAATGGCGCAACGATCCAGCACGCCAGCGCAAGCGCCGATATCGCGAGCGTCGCCATGTCGTAGCGCCCGAACGGCACCGGCAGGCGGCCCGGATTTTCCCGCACCAGCCAGTTGTTGGTGAAGCTCGGAACGATGCGCCCGCCAACCAGACTGATGAGCAGGATGACGGCCGCGATCCCGAGACGAATGCCGTAGTCCGCGGCGCCGCTGCGGATCGTCTCGACATGGAACGCGATATTGCCGAGCGCGAGGACGGCGACGACCCCAAGAACGCGCAGGTTGCGCCAGTTCTTGCCGGCGATCACCTCGCGCGCCGCCACACCGAACAGGACCACAAGGAACGACGCGTCGACCAGCGCCGCGACCGGAAGGCCGATGCCGGCGGTCGCCAGCATCGCGATGCGCCCGGCGATCCACAGCGCAAACAGCGCGGCCAGCGGCGCGCCGCAGACCGGCAGCCGGCCGGTCCAGTTCGGGATCGCCGTCAGCAGGAACCCGGCCACGATGGCGGGGACGTAGCCATACAGCATCTCGTGGATATGCCAGTCGAGCGGCGCGACCGCCGACGGCCACTGCCACGCGCCGGCATGCATCGGAATCCACATCAGGATCGTCAACGCCGCCCACACCGCCCCTCCGAAGAAGAATGGGCGGAAGCCGTAGGAGAAGAATGCGGGACCGGCATAGCTGCGCCGGCGCTCAAGTGCGGCCGGAATGCTCATACGACCAGAATACAGACCGGGGCGAGGTTCCGCGTTGATCTGAGTCAGCCCCAAAGCAAAAACGCCCGCCAGAGGCGGGCGCTTGTCCGAGGATCAAGCCTGCGGCTGCGGCGCGATATCGCCGGCCGGCGGCTCGGTCCGCGGGCGGCTCTTGCCGGCCGGCGGCACAGCGGACGCCCGCGGCTGCGACGGCTCCGTGAGGCCTTCGCGCACCGGCGGCTTGCCGTCGAGCAGATCCTTGATCTCCTCGCCGGAGAGGGTCTCGTATTCCAGCAGGCCCTTGGCCAGCGTTTCGAGGTCGGCGCGCTTCTCGGTCAGGATCTTGCGCGCTTCGGAAAGCCCCTCCTCGACAAGCCGGCGCACCTCGCTGTCGATCTTCTGCGCCGTCGTCTCCGAGATGTTCTGCGTACGCGAGACCGAATGGCCGAGGAACACCTCTTCCTGGTTTTCGCCGTAAGCCACGGTGCCAAGCTCGGGCGAGAAGCCCCAGCGCGTCACCATCATGCGGGCGAGACGGGTCGCCTGCTCGATATCGGATTGTGCGCCCGAGGTGACCTTGTCATGGCCGAAGATCATCTCTTCGGCGATACGGCCGCCCATCATGATCGCAAGGCGCGACGTCATCTGCTCGAAGCTCATCGACAGCTTGTCACGCTCCGGCAGCTGCATGACCATGCCCAGCGCACGGCCGCGCGGAATGATCGTAGCCTTGTGCACCGGATCGGTCGCCTTGACGTTGAACGCGACGATGGCATGGCCGCCTTCGTGATAGGCCGTGAGGAGCTTCTCCTCCTCGGTCATCACCAGCGACTTGCGCTCGGCGCCCATCATCACCTTGTCCTTGGCGTCTTCGAATTCGTGCTGCGTGACCATGCGCTTGTTGCGGCGCGCGGCCATGAGTGCGGCTTCGTTGACGAGGTTCATGAGATCGGCGCCGGAGAAGCCGGGCGTACCGCGCGCGATCGTCTTCAGGTTCACGTCGGGCGCGAGCGGCACCTTGCGGACGTGAACTTTAAGGATCTGTTCGCGGCCGACTACATCCGGGTTCGGCACGATCACCTGGCGGTCGAAGCGACCCGGACGCAGCAGCGCGGGATCGAGCACGTCGGGACGGTTGGTCGCGGCGATCAGGATGATGCCTTCATTCGCCTCGAAGCCGTCCATCTCGACGAGAAGCTGGTTCAGCGTCTGCTCGCGCTCATCGTTGCCGCCGCCAAGGCCGGCGCCACGATGGCGGCCGACCGCGTCGATTTCGTCGATGAAGATGATGCACGGCGCATTCTTCTTCGCCTGCTCGAACATGTCACGTACGCGGCTCGCACCGACGCCGACAAACATCTCGACGAAGTCCGAACCCGAGATCGTGAAGAACGGCACATTGGCTTCGCCCGCGACCGCACGCGCAATCAGCGTCTTGCCGGTACCGGGAGGGCCAACGAGCAGCACGCCGCGCGGAATGCGTCCGCCGAGGCGCTGGAATTTCGAGGGGTCGCGCAGGAATTCGACGATCTCCTGCAGGTCCTGCTTGGCTTCGTCGACGCCCGCGACGTCTTCAAAGGTCACGCGGCCATGCGCTTCGGTCAGAAGCTTCGCTCTGCTCTTGCCGAAGCCCATCGCCTTTCCGGCGCCGCCCTGCATCTGACGCGAGAGGAAAATCCACACACCGAACAGCGCGATGAACGGCAGCCACGAGACAAGGAGCTGCACGAACCACGGCACCTGCTCCTGCGGCGAGCGCGCGGTGATGGTGACACCCTTGCCATAGAGACGCTGGACCAGCGTCGGATCGTTCGGCGCATAGGTGCTGAACGGCTTCAAATCGGTGAACGTGCCATGGATCTCCTGGCCCTGAATCACGACGTCGCGCACGCGGCCGGCATCGACCTCGGTCAGAAGCTGGGAGAAGGAGATGTCCTGACTAGCCTGTCGCTGGCTGGGGGACTGGAACAACGTGAAGAGGGCAAGGACCAACAGGACGATAATCACCCAGAGGGCGAAATTCCGAAGATTTGCGTTCATCACGTGTCCTTGTTGAACCGCACCGGCCCGAACATCTTTGTACCCCCGGAACGGCCTGAATTCGATGAAGGCGGGAAAGGTCCGCTGACGTGTCCCCGCCGGGCCAATGTATGTCTGCCGTCCCCGCCTGCCAAGGGAAGTCACCTGCGGACCGCACCCGGCCCGCTACGAATCGAACCACCCCAGGCGGGAGCATTCTAGCGTGTCCGAACCTCGCCGGACGGACCGGCTTTCCGTGTGGTTAAGGCCGGAATACGGCGTTTAGCGGGCGTTCCGGGGGCCCGGCGGGCCGGGGCGCGCTCGATCACGATCCCGACCGGCCGCACCGTGACCATGGCCCCCGCAAGGGTACGACGAAAGGCGGACCCCTCCGGGGTCTGACGCAGCGCCTCGAACAGCGTTTCGAGCTTGCCCAGCTCGACCGGCCCCTCGTCTCCGATGTGACCAATCGCCTCGCCAAGCAGGCGCAGCGCAATCTCCGCCGGCAGATCGGAGAAGCGCCCGCGATGGAACACCGTAAGCCTCTCGCCCGCGTCTCCGTTTGTGGGAGTCAGCGAAACCTGCGCGGCAGCGGCTGCGACCGTGTGCCGAAGTGCCGCCTCCGCGCGCTGCAGCCGCCGTGCGAGGATGGCGAGCCGTTCCGCTGTCAGCCCTTCGGCCGAAAGCGCCGGCATCATGGCGCGCAGGCGCGGGCGCGTGAATCGCGGATCCCGATTGCTGGCATCGTCAGCGAAAGCGATCTGCGCCTTGCGCAGCGTCGCGACGAGACGCGCTTTCGGCACCGACAGAAGCGGACGCGCGAGCACAAGCCCGGACTCGCCCGGATAGGCTGCGCGCTCCGTCATCGCCTGCAAGCCGGCCGGCCCGCTTCCGCGCAAGAGCCGGAACAGCACGGTCTCGGCCTGATCGTCGAGCGTATGCGCGGTCAGCACCTGCTGCGCGCCGGCAGCCTTCGCTTCCCTCGCGATCAGCGCATAGCGCGCGATGCGGGCCGCTTCCTGAATTCCGGTCCTCGGCTTCGCGCCCGTCCAGCGCAAGGTGCGATGTGCGATACCGAGGCCTTGTGCGAAGCGCTTCACGTCGTCCGCTTCGCGGCGCGATTGCGGTCGCAGCCCGTGATCGACAGTCACCGCACGCAGTTCGGGTCCGGTCTTGCGCGATGCGCGCCAGCGTGACGCAAGCCAGAGCAAAGCCGTGGAATCCGGCCCGCCCGAGACCGCAATCAGGATGGTTGGCTGATCCGCAAATGGCGCGAACAGCGCGCGCGCCTCGGCAATCGAAACCGGCTGCGTGTCAGCAGCCGACACGCTTCTGTTCCCGCTCGACGGTCTGTTTCACGGAGACCGACGCGCGCGGATATTTGCGTCCGATCTCGGCGAAGGACGCGCAGGCCATTTCCTTCTGACGGATTGCGGCGAGCGACTGACCGAGACGAAGCAGCGCATCGGGTGCGCGCGCGGCGGTCTCGTATTTCGTCGTCACGACCAGATAAGCCTCCGCCGCGTCCTGATATTGCCTGCGGTTATAAAGGCTCTCGCCGAGCCAGTAATTGGCATCCGCTGCGAGCCGGTCGGACGGGAAGCGTTGCAGGAAATCGCGGAACGTCAGTTCCGCGGCGGAATAATCCTTCTGGCGGATATAGCCGACGCCGAGATCGAAATGGTCGCGCGGCGAATTTCCGGACGGCTGAACCGCGGCCATGCCGGTGCCGCTCATCTGCCGTTGCGGCGGCGGAGGCAGCGCACCGCCGCGGCGCGACGGATCGTTTACGGTCAGATCAAGCGGAGCGCCGGGCGCGGCCGTGTCCACGTCAACACTCGGCGCTGACGGTTGACCGGGCGGCAGCGCGCCAAGCGGACGCGGCGCGCCCGGCGCATTCGGCGTGGCATTCGGGTCGAAGGCATCGCCACGACGTCCACCCGGAGCGGGCGCAGCGGCGATGTTCGGCACGATGGTCGGATTGTCGCGATGTGCGTAGCGCGGGTCTGCGGCCGGTGCGCGCGGATCGACTCCATAGCGCGCGTCCGGCGCGCGCTGGCCTGCGAAGCGCGGATCGGCGCCCTGATCGATCGGCGGCAGGTCTGCTTCGGGACGGCGCCCCGGCGCCGCCATCTGTTGCTGCAACGGAGGCTGCGCCTGCTGGATCGGCGCCCGTTGCGGCGGCTGTGCTACGCGCGGAGCATCGACTGCTCCACCGCCCGCGCGCAATTGCTGCTCGAGCTGCTGGTTGCGGAATTGCAGTTGCTCGATCTGCCCGGTGAGCTGACGAACCTGATTCTCCAGCGCCTCGAGCCGCATCACGAGATCGGAAGCAGACATCTGCGCCGCGGCCGGCAGAGCGGCCGCGAGCAGAAACGACAGGGCCATGACGATCAGATGCGGCTTCCGCATGTACAACTCTGTAAGCGTTGGGAGATTTCAGAGCACAGCATAGTCGCCGTCACGTCGAAATTATGACTGATTCGATTCACCGACGGTTAACCAACGCAGCTCAGGCCGCCGGTTTCGGCGCTTCCGCCGCTTTCGGCTTCTTGCGCGATGCCAGCCACTCTTCGAACCGCTGAACCATCACGAACAGCGATGGCACGAACAGCACGGCAAGGCAGGTCGAAGCGATCATTCCGGTGAACACGGTGAGGCCGATCGATTTGCGCGCGCTGGCGCCCGCGCCCGTCGCCATCACCAGCGGCACCATGCTGATGATGAACGCAAACGACGTCATCAGGATCGCGCGGAAGCGTGCCCGCGAGCCATCGATCGCCGCCTCGATGATCGACTTTCCGTCACGCATACGGTGTTCACGCGCGACTTCGACGATCAGAATCGCGTTCTTGGCCGCAAGCGCGATCAGCAGCACAAGACCGATCTGCGTGTAGAGATTGTTGTCGACGTTGAGGCCCTTCAGCGCCAGCACCGGTCCGACCAGCGCAAGCGGCACCGACAGGATGATCGCGACCGGCGCGTACCAGCTCTCATATTGTCCCGCGAGCACGAGATAGACGAGCAGCATGGCCAGCGCGAACACGATGTACATCTGATTGCCGACCGCCTTTTCCTGATACGACATCGCCGTCCATTCGAAGGCAGAGCCCGGCGGCAGCGTGCGTTGCGCGATCTGCTCCATCAGCGAGATCGCCTCGCCGGAGGAGAAGCCCGGCGCCGGCAGACCGATCACGGTCGACGACGGATAGAGATTGTACAGATTGATCAGCGAGGGGCCGACCGAAGGCGTGATCTTCACCAGCGTGCCGATCGGCACCATGTCGCCCTTGGTACTGCGCACGGACAGCTGGTTGATGTCGCTCGCCTGCACGCGATATTTCGAATCCGCCTGCACATAGACCTGGAAGGTGCGGCCGAACTTGTTGAACTGCGCGACATAGCTCGAGCCGAGATAGCTCGCGACCGCCTGGAAGACCTGATCGACCGGCACGAACAGGGTCTGCGCCTTCACCCGGTCAACCTCGACGATCAGCTGCGGCACGTCGGCGCGGAACGGCGATTGCACGCGCTGCAGGCCGGTTTGCGACTGCGCGTTGCTGACGATCTGATTGGTGATCGCCTGCAGCTTGGTGAAATCGAACGTCCCGTCGCGCAATTGCACCATCATGGTGAAGCCGCCCGCATTGCCAATGCCCTGGATCGGCGGCGGCGGCAGCACGGCGATCTTCGCCTCCATGATCTGGTCGAATTCACGCGACAGCTTGGTGAACAGCGGAAGCAATTGCTCGTCCTTGCCGCGCGCATCCCAGTCCTTGAGGATGATGTAGACGACGCCGGAATTGGCGAGCGTCGCATTGTTGTCGAGCGCGGACACGCCCGCGATCGACAGCGTCGACTCGACGCCCGGCGTCTTGCGCGCGATCTCCGCCGCACGTTCCAGCGCAGCATTCGTTCGTTCGAGCGAAGCGCCGTCCGGCAATTGCACTGTTGCGAGCAGATAACCCTGATCCTCGATCGGCAGGAAGCCGGTCGGAATCCGCGACAGCCCGTAACCCGCAGCGCCGATGATCATCAGCGCGACAAGGGTCGAGACGGCCGCGTGGCGCACCATCGCGCCGATCAGGCGGACATAGCCGCGCTCGCAGGCGAGATAGAGCCGATTGAAGGCACGGAACGCGATATTCCGCTTTTCCGGCGGCACCGCGGGGCGCAGCCACAGGGCGCATTGTGTCGGCTTCAGCGTTGCGGCGTTGATCGCGCTGAGCAAGGCGGTCGCCGCGATCACCAGCGCGAACTGCGCATACATCTGCCCGGTGAGCCCCGGCAGGAACGCAGCCGGGATGAACACCGACATCAGCACCAGCGTGATGCCGATGATCGGGCCGAACAGCTGGTCCATCGCCTTGATCGCGGCGTCGTGGCCGTTCATGCCCTGCTCGATATTGTGCGCGGCGCCTTCGACCACCACGATGGCGTCGTCGACCACGATGCCGATGGCGAGCACGATCGCGAACAGCGTCGAAAGGTTCACGGTGAAGCCGAGCGCCCACATGCCGGCGAAGGCGCCGATGATCGTCACCGGCACGGTCGTCGCGGGCACCAGCATCGCGCGCCAGTCCTGCAGGAAGATCAGGATCACGATCAGCACCAGCACCGCCGCTTCGATCAGCGTGCGATAGACCTCGTTGATCGAGGCATTCACGAATTTCGTGGTGTCGAACGGGATCTGGTAGGTCATCCCCTGCGGGAACGCTTTTGCAAGCTCCGCCATCTTGTCGGCGACCAGCGTCTTGACCTGAAGCGCGTTTGCACCGGGCGTCTGGAAGATGCCGAGCGCGGCCGCGGGCTGTCCGTCCTGCGTGAAGATCTGGCTGTAGGTCTGCGCGCCCAGTTCGACGCGTCCGATATCCTTGATGCGGATGAGCTGGCCGCCGGCGCCGTCGCCGGTCTTGACCACGACATTCTCGTACTGCTCGACCTCGTTGAGGCGACCCTGAATGTCGACGGTGTACTGGAAGTTCTGTCCGGCCGGCACCGGCGGAATGCCGATCTGGCCCGCGGTGACCTGCTGGCTTTGCGACCGGAGCGCGCTGATCACATCCTGCGGCGTCAGCCCGAACCCATAGAGCTTGTTCGGATCCATCCAGATCCGCATCGAATACTGGCCGGCGCCGAACACCGATACGTTGCCGACGCCCGGAACGCGCGACAGCTCGTCGCGCAAATTGATGGTGCCGTAATTGGCGAGATAGAGACTGTCCCTGCTCTTGTCCGGCGACGTCAGCGTCACGAACATCAGGATCGCGGTCGATTTCTTCTGAACCGTGACGCCCTGTGCCTGCACTGCGTCCGGCAATTGCGACAGCGCGCTGGAGACGCGGTTCTGCACCAGCACCTGCGCGAAGTTGAGATCGGTGCCGATCTTGAATGTCACGATCAGCGTGTAGGTGCCGTCGGCCGCGCTCGTGGACTGCATGTAGAGCATGTCCTCGACGCCATTGACCTGCTGCTCGATCGGCAGCGCCACCGTATCGACGACAACGCGGGCGCTGGCTCCGGGGTAACGGGTCTGCACCTGCACGGTCGGCGGCGTGACGTTCGGATATTGCGACACCGGCAGATTGATGAGCGCGACCAGGCCGACCACGACCATCAGGATCGCGATCACATTGGCGAGGACGGGACGTTCGATAAAGAATTTTGAGATCACCGCTCGGCTCCCGGATCAGCTCTGCGATGGGGCTTTGAGCGTCTCAACTTTCGGATCGACTTTCTGTCCGGGCACGGCCCGCAACAATCCGTCGACGATGACACGGTCGTCCGGCTTCAGGCCCTGAAGAATGACGCGCATCGGACCGACTTGCCGGCCGGCCTCGATCTTGCGTTGCTCGACCACGTTGTCCGCGTTGATCACGAGCACATAGCGCCCGCCCTGATCCGCACCGATCGCAACATCCGGGACAAGAAGTCGTTCCTGTCCGGAGCCCGGCACGCGAATGCGCACATAATAGCCAGGCAGCAGCGCAGCGTTCGGATTGTTGAGGATTCCGCGCACCGCAAGCGTACCGGTGCCCGGCGCGAGCGTGGGCGCGGCGTAATCCAGATGGCCCTTGTATGGATAGCCGGTATCGGTCTGCAGACCGATCTCGACCGGGATGTTGCTGACGTCGTTCGACGTCAATCCCATCTTGGCGCGCTCGGCGCGGATGCGCTGCACGTCCTGCTCGTTGATGTTGAAGTTCACCCAGATCGGATCGACCTGAACGATGGTCGCGAGCTTGGTCGGCGTGTTGTTGGCGCCGACATATTCACCCACCGAGACGAGGCGCGCGGTCACGATGCCATCGAACGGCGCCAGCACCTGGGTATAGCCGTAATTGATCCTGGCGACTTCGGTGTTGGCCTGCGCCTGTTCGAGATTGGCCTTGTCGGTGTCCCGCTGCGCGAGCGCCTTGTCGTAGTTCGCCTGCGTCGAGACCTGTCGCTTGACGAGGTCGGCCTGACGATCGAACTCGGCCTGCGAATTGGCGAGTTGCGCCTTCGCGGCATCTTCCTGGGCGATGGCCTGATCCAACTTCGCCTTGTACGGCTCCGGCTCGATCACGAATAGCGGCGCGCCCTTCTTCACCAGCGCGCCGTCCGTGTACTCGATCGCGGTCACGAAGCCTGGAATGCGCGCCACGAGATCGACGGTGTTGACCGCGGCGAGCGTGCCGGTCTCCTCGAGATAGGCGGTCACGTTCATGCGCAGCGGATTGGCGACCGCCACCTGAGGCGGCGGCGGCGGAACGTAGCGATTGGATTCTTCGCATCCGGCGAGCAGGCCGGCTGCGGCAAGGGCGAGGACCGAAAGGATTCGAAGGGTCGGGAGCATGGCCGATACAATTTCGCGCGGCTGGAACTTTGGCAAGCGGCAAGGCGCGCGTTCACGCCGCCTTGTCCACCCGATTTGGCCGGATTGGGAACGGCCAAAACAGAACCAGCGCCCGAAAGGGCGCCGGTTTCAGGCCGATGTCACGTTGCGGACTTAGGAACTCGCGTTCAGCACGGTGACCGCGCGACGGTTCTGCGACCAGCAGGAGATGTCGTCGCATACCGCGACCGGCCGCTCCTTGCCGTAGGAAATCGTACGCATGCGCTGCGGGCTCACGCCTCGCGAAGCGAGATATTCACGCACGGTCTGGGCACGGCGGGCGCCAAGCGCGATGTTGTATTCGCGCGTGCCGCGTTCGTCGGCATGGCCTTCGATCGTGAAGCTGTATTGCGAGTAGCGGTTCAGCCACTGCGCCTGATTGTCGAGCGTGGCGCGCGCCTGCGGCGTCAGCGTCGACTGATCGGATTCGAAGAACACGCGGTCGCCGACGTTGACCACGAAATCCTGCTGGCTGCCCGGTGTCGCGACGCCAGCATTGGCCGTCTGATCGCCCGAATTCTTCGCACACGCCGACACCGCGAGCGCAGCGGCGAGCACGCCGATCAGTCCGACGGCGCGCGCCAATCCGCGCAAATCAAAGCGGCGCAGGGATTGTCTCACAGCAATCATCCCGGTGACTCCATTCACTACGTACCGGAAAGGTTTAAGCGCGGATCGTTAAGCGAACCTTCCGTCAACCTTGACTGCGCCTTACAAAGCGCCCCGAAATGCGGCGCATCGCCGCAAACCATTGTTAATGGTTACTCATGCCTTAATGCCGAAAATGCGGCGAATCGACCCCGAACTTCGCATTATCCCGCAGGACTGCGATGCAATGTCCTGCGCGCAACACCCGGAACCGCGAAAATCAGGACAGCAGCGGCGACCAGGCCGGATCTGATGCAAAACTGGGCGTCGGAATCTTCTGTTCGTTGCGGCCTGTGATGTCCACCGAATAGAGCGAAGGACCGCTCTGCCCGCCGCCCTCGCGGAAGAACATGATCACGCGACCGTTCGGCGCGAAGGTCGGGCCCTCGTTGTGGAAGCCTTCGGTCAGGATGCGTTCGCCCGAACCGTCGATGCGCATGATGCCGATCGCGAAGCGCCCGCCGCCCTGTTTGGTGAAGGCGATGGTGTCGCCGCGCGGCGACCAGACCGGCGTCGAATAGGAACCTTCGCCGAAGCTGATGCGCTGCGCCTGACCGCCGGTCGAGGGCATGACGTAAATCTGCTGCGACCCGCCACGATCGGACTCAAAGCAGATGCGGGCGCCGTCCGGCGAATAGGACGGCGCGGTGTCGATGGCCGGCGACTGCGTGAGGCGCGTGGTGGCGCGCGAGCGCAGATCCATCACGAACAGGTTCGAGTTGGAGCCCTGCTGCAGGCTCATGATCACGCGCTGGCCGTCCGGCGAGAAGCGTGGCGAGAAGGTCATGCCCGGGAAGTTGCCGACGATTTCGCGCTGGTTGGTCTCGATATTGAGCAGATAGACGCGCGGATCGCCCTGCCCGAACGACATGTAGGTGATTTCCTGCGTCGAGGGCGAGAAGCGCGGCGTCAGCACAAGATCGTCGCCGCGCGTAAGATAGCGCACATTGGCGCCGTCCTGATCCATGATCGCGAGCCGCTTGACGCGGCGATCCTTCGGACCGCTTTCATCGACATAGACGATGCGGGTGTCGAAATAGCCCTTGTCGCCGGTCAGACGCTCGTAGATCGCGTCCGAAATGATGTGCGCGATGCGCCGCCAGTTTTCCGGCGTCGTGGTGTATTGCTGTCCCGCCTGCTGCTGGCCGCCGAACACGTCATAGAGACGGAAGCGCGCGGCAAGGCGTCCGTCACCCTGACGCGTCACCTGGCCCGCAACCAGCGCCTGCGCCTTGATCGCGCGCCAGTCGGCGAAATTCGGCGGAGCATCCGCGCCCGAGAGCTTCTGGATGAACGCGGCCGGATCGATCGGCGCGAACAGGCCCGAGCGCCGCAGATTGTTGGTCACGATCGCCGACACATTGCGCGCGGTCTCGACATCGGCAGCCGAGCCGCCGAAGAAATCCGGAATCGCAATCGGCATCGGCTGGAAGTTGCCTTCGGTGATCTGCAGCCGCACCTGCGCTGCGGCATCGCGCAGGCCGAAGGTCGAGGCTGCTCCGAGCGCGCCTGCACCAAGGATGAGGGCGCGGCGGCGCGTGAGGCCCGGACGGTGCGGCAATGTCGTGTCGGTCATGATCGCTCTGTCTACAATCCAAACATCGTGCGTTCGTCGAAATCGATGTCGATTTCGCGCCAGACTTCGTAGGTTTCCTTGCGCAGCATCGTGAACGGCTGGCTCACCATGACGGCGCGCACCGCGCTGTCGCGGAAGGCTTCGAACGACGCGCCGCTGCCGCGCGTCAGCACCTGCGGCGGCGAAGCGAGGCGCCCATCAGGCAGAAGCCTGATCACCATGCGGATGACGACCTTCTCGGCGAGCGGGGGCACCGACCAGTTCTGGCGCAGCTTCGCGCGCAGCGCGTCGAGTTCGTTCTGCGACAGGGTCGCGGCCGTGCCGCTCGGCACGCCGAGCGATGCGGTCCGGTTGATGGTGTCGCCGGTCGCGGCCTGACGGGTCGGATCGCGCTTGTCGAGAAGCGCTGCGATGCGCTGCGGATTGAACTCCGGCGGCTTCTTCGTCGGCGGCTTCTTCTCGGGAGGCGTGACAGGCTTCTGCGCTTCCTTCTTCGGCTCTTCCTTCTTCTTCTTCGCTTCGTCCTTCTTCAGGGCTTCCGCGATCGGATCGGTCTTGGGCTCGGGCTTCGGTTCCGGCTTGGTCTCGGCCTTTTCGGCGGGCTTGGGCGGCTCGGGCTTCGGCTCAGGCTTGGTCTCGGCTTTCTCGGCCGGCTTGGGCGGCGTCTGCTCGTTTTTGGTCGCCTGGATCTCCTTCTTCTCGGAAATCTTGGCGGTATGGTCCTCGACCTGCTTCTTCTCGCCCTGCTTTTCGACCAGAGGCTTCGGGGCCTCCTGCCGCTTGGCGGTTTTCGATCCGGCGGTGAGCTGGCTGAACTCCGTCGGCGAGATGATATCGACGGGCAGCGAATCGGACGGCATCGACTCAAGCGGCGTCGATGTGAACGTCAGCAGCGCCCACAGCAAAGCGGTCGCATGCACGACACTCGATATGGCGAGTCCCGTCCTCATCTCGGGCGGTCAGGTCCCCTGCTCTACTTCGGTCACCAGCGCCACGCGGCGGAAACCCGCTGCGGACAGCCGTCCCATCACCCGCATCACTGTACCGTAATTCACGTTCTTGTCCCCCCGCACGTAGATGCGCTCGTCAGCGCCTCCGCGCGCGTCGGTGATTGCTTTCAGCTTCGGAACGAGTTCGTCGACCTTGATCTCCGAATTCATCAGATAGACCTCGCCCTTGGTGTTCACTGTAACCGTGAGCGGCTCCTTGTCCTGGTCGAGGCTCTTGGCCTGGGTCTGCGGCAGATCGATCTGCACGCCGACCGTGAGCAGCGGCGCCGACACCATGAAGATGATCAGCAGCACGAGCATCACGTCGACCATCGGCGTGACGTTGATCTCCGCCATGACCGGCTTGCGGGTATGGCGACGGCGGCTGCCGCCCTGTACCCCCGCGCTACCGCCGTTTCCCGCCCCCATCGATCAGACTCCGCGCTCGTCGATCTGACGCGACAGGATGGCTGAGAACTCGTCGGCGAAGCCTTCCAGCCGATGCGCCTGCTTGTTCACCTCGGCCACGAACTTGTTATAGAAAATCGTCGCCGGAATGGCGGCAACAAGGCCGATCGCAGTAGCGAACAGGGCCTCGGCGATGCCCGGCGCGACCACCGCGAGCGAAGTGTTCTTCGACGCCGCGATCGACTGAAAGCTGTTCATGATGCCCCAGACGGTTCCGAACAGCCCGACGAACGGGCCAGCGGAGCCGACCGTCGCGAGCACGAGGAGGCGGCGTTCCAGCCGGTCGATCTCGCGCGTGATGGTCACGTCCATCACCTTGTCGATGCGCTGCTGAAGGCCAGCGAACGAGCGCGCGTGTCCTTCGAAGCTGCGCTTCCATTCGCGCATCGCCGCGACGAACAGCGCCGCCATCGAGTGCGTCGGCTTCTGCGACAGCGTCCGGTAAAGCTCCTCAAGCGACTGGCCGGACCAGAACGCCTGCTCGAAGCGATCCATCGCGCTTCTGGTGCGCCGGAACAGCAGGAATTTGTCGATCGCGATCGCCCAGACCCAGATCGAGCAGGCGAGCAAGCCGAGCATGACCGCTTTCACGACCCAGTGCGCCTGCAGGAACAGGCCGAGCATCGAAAGGTCGGCGGTCACCGGCAAAGCCGACTGCGCCACGTCGGCTGGATTCATGGGTCTTTCTCCGGTTCGCGTGTGCACGTCGCTCGGCGGCCGACAAACACCTCACGCCATGCCGGACCAAATCGACACCCGGGTCGCGTCCAGACACGGCACGCGGCACGCAGATCCGATTGTCACGAAGACGTCGCCGTCCACCACCGGCAACGTGACGAAATCCCCGTGAAACTTGGCCAAACTAGGGCGCGGCAGGCCTCCTGATATCCCCTAACCAGCGCCTATTGTGGTTAAGGTTTGGTTACGGTTTCGATTTGAATTGATTCGGGCGCAGGCGGGTCCTCACCCCCGGTTTTTGGAGAACCCGGCATGACGAAATTGCTCGTCCTCGCAGCCAATCTGCTGCCGCTCGCCGGCGTGTGGTTCTGGGGCTGGGACGCCTTCCAGGTGCTGATGCTCTACTGGGCGGAGACGGTGATCGTCGCCTTCTGGTCGCTCGCCTCCGTCGCGACCTATCCCGATCCGAAAGGGACGTCCTCCGGGCGCATTTTCACGAATCTCGGCAAGACGGCGTTTTTCACGCTGCATGCCGGGATATTCATCTCCGTCCATCTGCTTTTCCTGGTCGTCATATTCGGAGGCCCCTGGAAGGGCCGCACCGGCCAGCCGCCTGCGTTCATCGACGCGCTGTTCATCGAGTCGGGCGCGTGGGTGGCGCTGGCTTTCGCATTCGTCGCCGGCTTCATCGGCTTCGTCACGGCGACGCCGACGCCGACGGTCGCGGTGCCGCTACTCCGCAGGTTTGGCCTCACCCCGTCTACACCCGATGAAACCCTTCCCGCCGAGCCTGAATCGGTCCCGCCGATCGTCCTGGGGCTCTACACGCGTATTGCCGTGATGCAGGTCGGGATCATCTTCGGTGCGTGGTTTGCGCAGAGCCTTGGCAGCAGGGCCCCGCTGGTCATCGTGATCGTGCTGAAATCCCTGATCGAATTTCGCGGCTGGACGGTCTGGAAAGCCACGGCGGACGACAAGGTCGTGAGCGGCGAGAGCGCACCACGATGAGCACGGCGCAACGAAAAACGCCCGCCGGTGCACACCGGCGGGCGTTTCGACGTAACGATACGCGAGACTGTTACGTCTGAGGCGATTGCGAGGACGGCGGCGTCACATCGTGGCGACCACGGCGATCGGCCATGAACTGATCGAATTCGGCCTTGTCCTTGGCCTCGCGCAGGCGAACCAGAAATTCCTGGAACTCACGCTGCTCCTCCTCGAGCCGGCGCAGGGTCTCGGCACGATATTCGTCGAAGGCGCGGTTACCGGAAGACGGGGGCGACCAGAAGCCGCCGCCATTTCCGCCGCCCTGCATCTGCGCGCGCATGCGGTCCATCTTCTCCTGCATGCGGGCCATTTTGCCCTGCCAGCGTTCCATACCGTAGCGACTGCAAGCCATCCGACCGCTCCATACGCTGAAAGCCAAAAGGGCGAGTCCGAGAGGCCACCACACGATGAAGCCGAGGACCGTGAGAAGGATCCAGGCGGGCCTGCCGTAGTCGTCGATCTTGTCCGTGAGCGTCATCGCGTTCATCGCATCCATCCCTCATGGCAGATGTGAATGTTAATAACATTCACATAGTCCGGTCGCGGTCGGTCGTCAAGACCGCTCCCCCTATGGCCGATGCAGCTGGTGCGGGCTCATCGCCCGTGCAGGCCAAGACCGCTCAGATAGACAAGAACTCCCGCTTCCAACAGGTCCTCCGGCGACATTGGCAACGGTCGCTGCGATCCGTCGCCACGCGCGAACAGCGAGGCGATGCCGTGCGACAGGGCCCAGATATGGAGTGCCATCATCAGAGCCGGCGGCCGCTTGGCCTGCGGCAGAAGCGCCGACAGCGCTTCGCACGCCCGGCGCACGACGGCGAAGGCCCGGTCGCCCGCTGCGCGGAGTTCCGGACTGGAGTCGGGCGGAACACCGGCCTCGAACATCGCCGAATAGAACGCGGGTTCCGAACGCGCGAAGGCGAGATAGGCCATCCCGAGCCGCTGGAATGCCGTCTGCGGATCCGGTTTGCCGTCGTCCCAGGCCCTGGACAGCCGGTCGGCAAATTCCTCGAAGCCGCGCCGCGCGACATCGGAGAGCAGTTCGTCGCGATCACGATAGTGCCGATAGGGCGCGGCCGGGCTCACGCCTGCCCAGCGCGCCGCATCCGCGAAGGTGAAGCCCGCGGGTCCCTTCTGTGCGATCAGGTCAAGCGCCGCACGCACGAGAGCCTCTTTCAGGTTCCCGTGATGATAGCCGCGCTCACTGCCGCCGCGTTTCCAGCTCATGTGAAGGGGATTAACATGCGACGAAGGGCCGCGTCGATGGTCATCCCCCGGGGCGGACTCAGCGCGGAACAGCAGCCAGCCCCGGAACATCATCCGGACGGCGACCCGGTGCGTCCCAGAAGAAGCGACGGTCATCCTGCCTGATCGCGACGTCGTTGATCGAGGCTTCGCGCCGCTTCATCAGTCCGGCTTCGTCGAATTCCCACTGCTCGTTGCCGTAGGACCGGAACCACGAGCCGCCTTCATCGTGCCATTCATACTGGAAGCGGACCGCGATCTTGTTGCCGTGAAACGCCCAGAGATCCTTGATCAGCCGGTAGTCCAGTTCCTTCGCCCATTTGCGCGTCAGGAATTCCACGATCGCATCGCGCCCGACGAAAAACTCCGAGCGATTGCGCCAGGTCGAATCCGGCGTATAGGCCAGCGACACGCGCACCGGATCGCGCGAATTCCACGCGTCCTCGGCCATGCGGACTTTCTGCCGCGCGGTGTCTTCGTTGAAGGGCGGAAACGGCGGACGCGACATGCAGGACTCCTGCGTTTGTCTGAACCGGCCGAAGTGTCTTGCCGATCCGCCCCGCGCGAAGTCAAGCGGCCGTGAGGCGCAATTCAGGCGCTTGCCGCGTCCTGATCGGCCTTCATCGCAATCCGCAGCGGCTTGGGGATCGGCTTCGCCCGTCCGCCGGAGATGAAGGCGACCCGCACATCGGCCTGCACCAGCAATTCGTCGCCGCGCATCACGCGTTGCCGGATCGTGACCGATGCGCCCTTCACCTCGTTGGGCTCGCTGATCACGGTGAGGATATCGTCCATGCGGGCCGGCTTCAGAAAATCGAGCGTCATGGAGCGCACCACGAAGGCGAAGCCCGGAGCCTCTTTCTCGGTTTGCTCGAACAGAACGCGATGGTCGGCGCCGATCAGCCGCAGATAGTTGGTGCGACCGCGCTCCATGTAGCGCAGGTAATTGGCGTGATAGACGATGCCGGTGAAGTCGGTGTCCTCGTAATAGACGCGCACGATGAGGGTGTGGCGCCCGTCACGCAGTTCGCCGTCGAGAGGAATAGAGGTCATCTGCAAAGCCATCTGTCCGCCTGTCTAGACACGGGAACGGTCGCTTCGCAAGCCTACCAGTGCGGGACGACGGAGAGGTTCAAACCGTCTGACGGACAGGCCCATGGCTTGCCGCGCGCGAACGCCAAACCGAATATCGACCGCAGGACAGCGGACGAATGGGTAGGCTCGCTCGAGCCTCGCGAGCTGGAAATCCTCCGCCGCCTGGCCGGACTGTCTTTCAGATAACAGCCGGTTTTACTCGTCGGACCCCGAAAACAACCCGAACTGCGCCGCATCGCGCGCAGGCTCGGCGAGCCCGAGATGACGGAAGGCATGCCCCGTCAACAGGCGGCCGCGCGGCGTACGCTGCACGAAGCCCTTCTGGATTAGGAACGGCTCGATGATGTCCTCGATCGCGTCGCGCGGCTCCGACAAAGCCGCTGCGATCGTCTCCACGCCGACCGGTCCGCCGCCGTAGTTGAGCGCAATCATCGTCAGATACCGGCGGTCCATCGCGTCGAGCCCCGCGCCATCGACTTCCAGCGCGCTGAGCGCCTTGTCGGCGACGGCGCGATCGATCGCCGCATTGCCCTGCACGTCGGCGAAGTCCCGCAAGCGG
>NZ_DATMRV010000245.1:0-8961 GCF_035565795.1 Pseudorhodoplanes sp. | reverse complement strand
CACCTCGTCGCGGGTATAGGCCGCGCCGGTCGGGTTCGACGGCGAGTTGAAGATCAGCCACTTGGTCTTGGGCGTGATCGCCTTATCGAGCTGCTCCGGCGTCAGCTTGAAACCGGTCTCCATGGTCGTCACGACCGACACGGGCGTACCGCCGAGCAGCGCAACGATTTCCGGATAGCTGACCCAGTACGGCGCCGGGATGATCACCTCATCGCCCGGATTGACGGTCGCCATGAGCGCGTTGAACAGCACCTGTTTGCCGCCGGTGCCGATGATGATCTGCGAGGGCTTGTAGTCGAGCCCGTTCTCGCGCTTGAACTTGGCAGAAACCGCAGCCTTCAGTTCCGGGATGCCGTCAACGGCGGTGTATTTCGCAGCCTTGCCGCCCTCGATCGCCTTGATGCCCGCCGCCTTGATGTTGGCCGGCGTATCGAAATCCGGCTCTCCGGCGCCGAGGCCGATCACGTCCCGGCCGGCGGCTTTGAGCGCACGCGCCTTGTCGGTCACCGCGATGGTGGCGGACGGCTTGATGCGGGCGAGCGCGTCGGCGAGGAAGGCCATAATGGCAGATCTCCGGTTGGCTGAATGGGTCTGATCCGAGGGATTGCAGGGGCTTGGTAATGCCCATTTTGCTGCGCTGCAAGCGACATTCGGTGATGGTTGCATCAAGCCGGGAAATGGCCCGACCCGCATTTCACCGGGCCGAGTTCTCGCGGCCGGCAGCGTTGCTGAAGGCGGGCCGGCGCGACGAGGGATGTGCTTTCAGCACCGTCCGTGGATGCCCGCGGTCACACACAGCACGTCTCCAATGAAGCGATTGTAAGAATCACGACACGTTTATTTCGCTGCACCGCAGTGTCACGCAACGAACGTCACTTTGTGATGAAGTGCCGCTCTGCGGCCTTGCATTGGCCGGGCTTTTCTTCTTGTGTCCGGCACCGTCATGTTATCCGCGAGGGGACCGCGTTCGAAAAACTGAAGTGATGGAGCCTCGGATGTACACACTCTATTCGATGCAGCGCTCGGGGAATTGCTACAAGGTGCGTCTGGCCCTGGCGCAGCTTGCGATCCCGCATGTGCTGGTCGATGTCGACATCCTGAAAGGCGAAACCCATACGCCGGACTTCCTCGCCAAGAATCCGAGCGGACAGATTCCGCTGCTGGAAATCGAACCCGGCCGCTATCTCCCCGAATCGAATGCCATCCTGTGGTTCCTGTCGGAGGGCTCGCATCTCGACGGTGAAACCCCGCTCGAGCGCGCGCACATCCTGCAATGGATGTTCTTCGAGCAGCACGCGATCGTGCCGAATATCGGCGCGGCCTATTTCTGGCTCTGCCTCGTGAAGGGCGGGCGCGAACTGCAGCAGCATGCGCTCGACGACTGGATGGAGGAAGGTCAGCGTTCGCTCAACCTTCTCGACAAGCGCCTGGCGCGCAATCGCTTTGTTACTGGCGAACGCTACTCGGTCGCCGACATCGCGCTGTATGCGTATACGCATCTCGCCGAGCAGTGCGATTTCGACCTGCGGCCGTTTCCGGCGTTGCGCGACTGGTTCGCGCGCGTGGTCGCCCAGCCGCAGCATATCGCGATGGATCATCGGCCGGAGCAGCTACGGGTCGCGGCGGAGTAATCGGCTCTTACCCGTTGAGAGGCTGTTAACGATTTGTCACCAAATCGCCATCAGACGGGACGGCTTACGCCGCTTTCCAGCCGGGGCGCAGCCCGTTTTCCATACGATTTTGCCTCCGGGGCTGATTCGCTCTGTTGGAGCAGTGCCATGACGAGGGATCGGATCGCCGGGATCGGATTCCACCACCCTGATCGCAACGCCCGGCCGTTGACGAAACGCAAGCTGGCTTTCGCGCACCTGCTGATGACCGCCGTGCTGGTCATCTGCATCATCGTCGCTGTAACGGCGGTCGCGATCGGCTCGGCGCGCGCGGACGCCTTGAGCGCACTCGCGGACGGACGCGAGGGCATGATGCCGCTTGCGGTTCTGGCCGGGCTCTTGCTGGCCGGGATGGGCGGGATCACGACCGCGCTTCTGCGGCAGCCCTGATCGCGCTCTCGGCCAATCCTACGACACCTGTGATCGGGAAGCATTGCGGCATTCCGGCACTCTATCGGAACGCGGTCCGCGCTCTTACCGTTATGCTTGGTCGTTGCGGAGAGCGGTGAGCATGAAAGCCTTTGGGGTCGCGGTGATCCTCGCAGCGGCCTCGCTGCCGGCTCAGGCGCAACAGACATTCAAATCCGACACGGGCGATATCCGTGTCGTGACCGTGGTCTCCGGGTTATCCCACCCATGGGCGCTCGCATTTCTTCCCGACGGACGCATGCTCGTCACCGAACGCGGCGGCCGCATGCGGATCGCCACACGCGACGGCAAGCTCTCGCCACCACTCGACGGCGTGCCGAAGGTGCTTGCGCAGAACCAGGGCGGACTGCTCGATGTCATCGTCGACCGCGACTTCGCAAACAACCGCACGATCTTTTTCTGCTATTCCGATCCCGTCGAGGGCGGCGGCGCGCAGACTGCGATGGCGCGCGCAAGGCTCGATACCGGCGAGTCGCCCCGGCTGACCGAGGTGCGGCGCATCTTCCGGCAAGAAGGTCCACCCTCTCGCGGCCTGCATTTCGGTTGCCGCATCGTGCAAGCGCGCGACGGCAATCTGTTCCTCACCACCGGCGATCATTTCGGACCGCGCGACCTCGCGCAGACACTCGACAACCATCTCGGCAAGGTGATCCGGATCGCGCCCGACGGCTCGGTGCCGAAGGACAATCCGTTCGTCGGAAAGCCGGGCGCAAAGCCCGAGATCTGGAGTTACGGCCATCGCAACAGCCAGGGCGCGACGCTGCATCCGGTAACCGGCAAATTGTGGATGCACGAACACGGCCCGCAGGGCGGCGACGAGATCAACATCCCGGACGCCGGCAAGAACTACGGATGGCCGGTGATCGGCTACGGCGTCAATTACGGCGGCGCCACGATCCATGAAGGCACGCACAAGACTGGCATGGAGCAGCCGATCCGCTACTGGACGCCGGTGATCGCGCCATCGGGTTTCACGATCTATACCGGCGACCTGTTTCCGCAATGGAAGGGCAATGCCTTCATCGGCGGATTGCGCACATCGATCCTGGTGCGGCTCGAACTCGATGGCGAGAAGGTCACGCGCGAAGAGCGCATGCTGCGAGGGCTCAACGAGCGCATTCGCGATGTGCGCACGGGTCCGGACGGCGCGCTCTATCTCGTCACGGACAATTCCGCAGGACGGATTCTTCGGCTCGCACCGGCCAAATGATTGCGTCTTGAGCAATCACCATTTGTGGAAAATGAAATAGGCGCCGACTGCGATGAAGGCGAAGCCGAGCGCATAATTCCAGGTGAACGGCTCCTTGAGATAGACCACCGAGAAGCCGGCAAACACGATCAGCGTGATGACTTCCTGGATCGTCTTGAGCTGCGCCGTCGAGTAGACCTCGCTGCCCCAGCGATTGGCGGGCACCGCCATGCAATATTCGATGAAGGCGATGCCCCACGCGACGAAGATCACGACCAGCAGCGGCTGTTCCTTGAACCGCAGATGGCCGTACCAGGCGAGCGTCATGAAGACATTGGAGCCGAGCAACAGAAGGATCGGCAGAAGATAGGGAGATGTGAATGACATGCGGCGACCGGTTGGCGTGAACGACATCCGCTTCTAGCATTGGATTCTCGAGAGTGCGCCGCCCGGAACTGACGGGAAAATGATCGTGCGGGCGCCGTACGCCCGTCGCATTTCCATGCCCATGCCCTTAGAGTCGGCTGTTCTCTGGAGAACCATGATGCGCCACGCGATTTCACGTCACGCGATTCCCCTCGCCATTGCCCTTCTCCTCGCTGCGCCGTTTGGCGCACAGGCCCAGCAGAAGCAGCCGCCCCAGAAGGGCCCGCCTCCGCCTGCTCCCGCCAAGCCTTACACCGCAATCTCCGTGAAGGTCCCCGGTCCGGTCAGCGATCCGAGCTTCGAAGCCTTCCGCAAGCAGCTCGGCGAAGCCGCCGCGAAGAAGGATCGGGCAGCCTTGTCGACAATGGTGGTTGCGCAGGGCTTCTTCTGGGAGGGCGAAAAGGGCGACCAGGCCGACAAGAAGAAGTCCGGCGTGGACAATCTCGCGACGATCATCAGCCTCGCCGGCAAGCAGCCGGTGGGCTGGGACATCCTGCAGGGCTACGCGATGGAGCCGACCGCAACGACCTTCCCCGGCAAACAGGGCGTGATCTGCAGCCCGGCCGACCCGCAATTTGACGAGAAGCAGCTGGAAGAGGTTGCCAAGTCCACCGGCGCCGATCCCGGCGACTTCGCCTACCCACTCAATCCCGAGATCGAGGTCCGCGCCGCCGCCAATGCCAAGGCCCCGGTGACCGAGAAGCTCGGCATGGTCCTGATCCGGATCATGCCCGATCCCAAGCAGGCAGCCCCCGCGCAGAACGAGGTGCCGCTGGTGCGGGTCGTCACGCCGTCGGGCAAGGTCGGGTTCGTCTCGGCCGACGTCCTTGCCCCGCTCGGAAATGACCAGCTTTGCTACGTGAAGGACGCCAGCGGCTGGAAAATCACGGGCTTCGTCGGCACCGGCCCTGGCCAGCAATGAGGCTGATGATGGCCGGCCGCGCACCCTCGGCGGCCGGCTGATTTGCCGGACAGTGGCAGTAGTATCGCACCACTCGGAGAGCCGGCGCTCGCGACCTGTTGAGCGCCGGCTGTATTGAATTTCGCCACATATTTTGGTCAGAGTTGCGCCAACATCGTTACTTTGGGGAGCCGGGGTTTCCGACATGAATTGGATGCGTTTGCTGGCTGTTGCCGGCGTGGCCATGGCGTGTGCATTGCCCGCCCCGGTCGTTGCACAGGGCTCGATCCCGTCACCAACAATCAACGACCGCGACCCCGGGGTGGACGGCAATCAGGGCTTCGTCCTGCCGTACGAATACCGGCGACAGGCGGTGTTTTACCGGACGCACGAGGCGCCGGGCACGATCATCGTGAATACGCATGACCGCTTCCTCTATCTCGTTCAGGGCGACAACCGCGCGATCCGCTATGGCGTCGGCGTCGGCCGGGACGGCTTCCAGTGGGGCGGCGTCCACCGCATCACTCGCAAGCAGGAATGGCCCGACTGGACTCCCCCGCCCGAGATGATCGCGCGTCAGCCCTATCTGCCGCGCTTCATGGCCGGCGGCCCCGGCAATCCGATGGGCGCCCGCGCGATGTATATCGGTTCCACGGTCTATCGCGTGCACGGCACCAACGCCCCGGAGACCATCGGCCACGCCGTGTCGTCCGGCTGCTTCCGTCTGGTCAACAGCGAGATCGAAGACCTGTACACGCGCGTGCCGGTCGGCACGAAGATCGTCGTGCAGCACCGCTGATTTTCGTGCTGTCAAAAAACAGAATTGCGAAAGGCCGCCGCTCCGGCGGCCTTTTCTTTTTGCGCTCGCCGATCGTTGAGGCATGATCGCTGTCGAAACGGCTGCTTCAGTCAGCCGATCGGGAGGACATCATGTCTGTCATGTCAGCGCGCTGCATCATCGCAGCTTCACTTCTCGCCTTCACTGCGCCCGCCATCGCGCAAGACAGCTATCCGTCCCGGCCGGTGCGCATCATCGTCGGTTTCGGCGCCGGCGCTTCCGCGGACAGTGCCGCGCGTATCGTGGCGCAGAAACTCGGGCAGTTGCTCGGCCAGCAATTCATTGTCGAGAACAAGCCCGGCGCAGGCAGCAATATCGCTACAGAATTCGTCTCTCAGGCGCCGAAGGATGGCTACACGCTGTTGATGGGAACGGTGGCGAACACCATCAACACCACGCTCGCGCCGCAGACCCGTTTTGATTTCGCGCGCGACTTCGCGCCGATCGCGCCGCTCGTCGTCTTGCCGAATATCCTCGTCGTGCATCCCGACACGGGCGTGAAAAGCGTTGCGGAACTGATCGCGCTCGCGAAGTCGAAACCGGACGGTTTGTCCTTCGCATCCTCCGGCGTCGGCACCTCACCCCATCTGTCCGGCGAATTATTCAACCAGATGGCAGGCGTCAAAATCGTTCACGTCCCCTATCCCGGCAGCGGACAGGCGGTCAGCGACCTGCTCGCAAACCGCGTGCAGGTAATGTTCTCGCCGGCTGCGACCGTTTTGCAGCATGTCGAGAAGGGATCTCTCCGGGCGCTGGCTTCGTCGCAGCTGAAGCGCACGAAAGCGGCTCCGCAATTGCCAACCATGGACGAGGCGGCACTGAAGGGCTTCGACACCGGCTTGTGGTTCGGGCTGCTCGCACCAACCGGGACGCCAAAAGACGTGATCGACAAATTGTCGAAAGCTACGAACGAAGCGCTGAAATCGCCGGACGTTGTCGAAACCCTTTCCAAACAAGGCATGGACATCCTTGGCGGCACGCCGGACGAATTCGGCAAGCTGATCGCGGTCGAGACTGACAAATGGGCAAAGGTGGTGAAAGCCTCCGGCCTGCAGAAGACAAACTGACACGGATAGACACATGAAACTGAGCGCAAAAGCCTGCCGGCCTTTCTTCGACGCGGTCGAGGAAAAATCGAAAGAGATGGGCGTTGCCGTCACCACCGCCGTGGTCGGGCCGGAAGGCAACCTGATCGCGCTCGAGCGCATGGACGGAGCCGGCTTCATCACGCCCGACACCGCAATCGCCAAGGCCTACACGGTCGCAGCCTTTCGTTCGATGAGCCCGCGCTTCCCCGACGGTCTTGTGATCCAGCAATGGTTCAAGGAGCGCAATCCGCAACTGATGGCGAACGCGTCGGTCTTCACCAACGGCAAGATCGCGGCGTCCGGCGGCTCGCATCCGATCTTCCACGGCAACGAGATGATCGGCGCCTATGCCGTGAGCGGTGCGACCTCCAATCAGGACGAGGAGATTGCCGACTATGCCCGCAACAAGGTCGGCTGGGCGAAGACCGCGGCGGACGACACCGTGAGTGAGGGCGTGAAGAAGCATATCAACGAGCTTTACGAGAAGGCCGGCATCCGCGATCGCAAGCTGTGATCCGGTGGTCGTTTGATTCAAACATTCGCAAAAGGGCCCGCCGTGAAAAGGATGCGAATGTTTGAATCGGACCACTAGCATGTCTCCGACAATTTGATCGATTGCGTTAGTGCGCGTGTCACCCTTCAGGCAATTCGGTCTCACGTCTTAAGCGCGGTTAAGGTGCGTCGCGGTATGAGCATGCCACTTTGCTCCCGCCCCCGTGACGATCCTCATGCTTCCCTCCCTGATCAAATCCGTTCTGCCGCATCGATTCCTCTATCCGCAGCGTCGTCGCTTTCGCGACCGTACCGTTGCGCAGACCAGGAGCGGCGCTTCGACGATACGGCTGTTGAGTTTCCTCATCGGCGGGCTTTTGCTTGCCAGCGCGGTGATGTTGCTGTCGGAGATGTTTCGCTCACCTGCACCCGAGACGTCGGACCCCACGCAGGCTCTGCGTCACGCCGCAGCGGTTTCGACAACCGACGGCCGCGCGGTGACGGAACTGCCGGACGATCCGCCCGCCGAACGACACGCCGTCACGGCACGCATCGATCCAGGCTGCGCCGCCTTTGCGCGCGAAAAGCTCAGCACCGCTCTAACCAATTACTATCTGCAGCGCCGGCTGCGTCCCGGTGCCACGTCGGATGACGCCGCCGAAATATCGTCGCAGACGGTGGTGCTGGCCGGTCCGGGTGACCCCGCGGCAATGACACCCGAGACGTCCTGCAACGGCTGAAATCCGAGCGCCTGGCGGAACCGGATGACGCGCCACATCCTGTCAGCTTGCCACTGACGGGGCGGCAGCGCTCTGACGCCTTGCTCCCGACATGATGCGGGCATAGCTACGTCCAATCCGATAATATCGAGCTGCAGGCGGCGTCATTGCGCCGCCTTTGCTGTCTGTGGACGCGCCATGTTCAGGTGGTTTGAAAGAGCGTTGCAGCCGACGGTGCTGCCGGACAATCCGGAGCCGCCGCCGACGCTGATCGCCTTCTACTGGCACTTCGCACGCCAGGCGAAAGGGCTGTTCGCGGCGCTGTTTGTCACGGGCTTCATCGTCGCTCTGCTCGACATCACCATTCCGGTCTTCATCGGCCGCGTCGTGACGCTGGTGACGGCCAGCGACCCGACCGCGCTGTTTGCGCGATCCTGGCACCTCCTCCTCGGCATGGCCGTGGTGCTGGTTATCGTCCGGCCGCTTGCTCTCACCGCGCAGAACATGGTCGCCAACCAGGCGATCGCCGCCAATGTGACGAACCTGATCCGCTGGCAGAGCCACTGGCATGTGGTGCGGCAGAGCTGGGCGTTCTTCCAGAACGATTTCGCCGGGCGCATCGCCAACAAGGTGATGCAGACAGGCCCCGCGATCCGTCAGAGCCTGGTCTCGATGATCACGGCGGTCTGGTACATCCTCGTCTACGGCACCAGCGCAATGCTGCTGCTCGCGGCCGCCGACGTGTGGCTCGCCGTTCCGATCCTCGTCTGGTTCGCGGGTTACGGAATCCTATTGCGCATTTTCGTGCCGCGCATGCGCGATACCTCGGTCGAAGTGTCTGAAGCGCGCTCAATCATGACCGGGCGGATTGTCGACACCTACACGAACATCCTCACGCTGAAGCTGTTCGCACGCGCGCGCGAGGAGGATGCCTATGTGCGCAACTCGATCGAGACGCATACCGGGCTGTTCCACGCGTCGCTGCGGCTCAACACGCTGTTCACGCTGACGCTGGCGACGCTCAATGCTGCGATGGTGGTGACGGTCGCGGGTCTCTCGATCTATCTGTGGACGCAGGGCAAGGTGCAGGTCGGCACGGTCGCCATGGCGCTGCCGCTTGCGTGGCAGATCGTGAACATGGCCGGCTGGGTCGCCTACCAGATCACAGACATCTTCGAGAATATCGGCGTGGTGCAGGAAGGCATGCGC
>NZ_DATMRV010000244.1:0-21921 GCF_035565795.1 Pseudorhodoplanes sp. | reverse complement strand
GGAAATCGCGGCGTTCGCGCGCAAGCAATTCGAGAAGCAGGGCATGAAGATCATGTCCGGTGCAAAGGTCACGAAGCTCGACAAGAAGGCCGACAGCGTCGTCGCCACCATCGACGACGGCAAGGGCAAGTCACAGACGGTCGAGTTCGAGCGCGTGATCTCGGCGGTCGGCGTTGTCGGCAATGTCGAGAATCTCGGACTTGAAAAGCTCGGCGTGAAGGTCGAGCGCGGCACCATCATCATTGACGGCATGTGCCGCACCAACGTGCCGGGCATCTATGCCATCGGCGATGTCGCGGGTCCGCCGATGCTCGCGCACAAGGCCGAACACGAAGGCGTCATCTGCGTCGAGGCCATCAAAGGCCTGCATCCGCACGCGATGGACAAGTCACAGATCCCGGGCTGTACCTATTGCTTCCCGCAGATCGCGTCCGTCGGACTGACCGAGCAGGCGGCCAGGGACAAGAAGCTCGACATCCGGGTCGGCCGCTTCCCGTTCATCGGCAACGGCAAGGCCGTCGCCCTCGGCGAGGATCAGGGCATGGTCAAGGTGATCTTCGACAAGAAGACCGGCCAATTGCTCGGCGCGCATCTGGTCGGTGCCGAAGTCACCGAACTGATCCAGGGCTTCGTGGTCGCAATGAATCTCGAGACCACGGAGGAGGAGCTGTTCCACACCATCTTCCCGCATCCGACCCTGTCGGAAACGATGAAGGAAGCGGTGCTCGATGCATACGGGCGCGTATTGAACATGTAGCCCGGCGTGCGCGTCACGCGTGTGACGCGCGATCAGCAGATCATCGCTGGACGGCAGCGACCCGGCGGGGCCGCTTGGTCTCGACCACGACAACGCGCGGCTTGGTGGCGGGGCCGGCGAACGTGATCGATTTGGTCACCTGTTTCGGAGCCGGCGCGGCATCGCGCAAAGCCGCGCGAATCTGCTCCTGCGGCAACCCCATCAGCGAGGACGCGATTTCAACCTGCGCGTCGCGGTCGTCCGAAATATCCCGTGCGGCTTCGAGGGCCTCTTCGATGGTTGGCTCTTCGTTCCGGACACGACGGATGCCGTATTTGGTGTTCCAGGCTGGTCCCTTGTTCTTGCTCATCAGTCTGCCTTTAGCGATCAGGCGGTTGAGCTAATGGGTTTCATGCTGCATTGCAATAAGACGAACATGCAACGCTGGTATCGGCAATGCTGATCTCTGGGCTATTGCGCTTTCGCGATTTTTCGTAGCAAGGCGCGCCCCGGAATCAGACCGGATCGCGATGTGAAATCTCGATTACACGCGCTCGTTGCGCCAGTTCCTCCACGAGCGCGTTAGCGGCGAGGCGGTTAGGGCCGTCGAGATTGGCATCCCACTCGTCGAGCAGATAGATCGGCGCGTCGGTATGCGCGACGATCTCCTGCAGCGACTTGATCTGGCGTTCCCCCGACGAGAAGCCCGGCTTGCGCTTGCGGCGCTTCGGCGCGCCCTCATCGTCGTCTTCGCCGGGATCAGGCTCCTTGCTGGCGAACTGGAAGGCGAGGCGATCGGTGGTCGGCCAGTAATAGGCGCGGTTCTTGATCTCGCCTTTCAATGCGGCAAGGAGCGTGGACTTGCCCGAGCCGTTGCCGCCGCGCACGTTGATGCGGCCATGTGGTGAGCCGAGCAGGAGGCGCATCGCCTCATCCACCGAGCCGACGACCTGGACCTCGCCGCCTTCGCGCAGAACCAGGCGATCGAACTTGATGCGACGATTGAAGTGCGGATCGGGTTCGGGCCGCATGTTGTCGGCAATGCCGCCGACGCGCGTCCATGCGGCGAGCACATCGTTGAAGTCGATTGCGAGCTGATGCACCTCGTTCGTCATGTCGATCTGGCGAGGCAATGTCGCCGCCATGCCGATCAGGAGGGCGGTGTTGCCGGCATCCCTGAACGCGATATAGGCGAGGGTGGTGAACACGATCGTCAGGCCGAAAATCGCGCCCGCCGCACTCAGGCCTTCGCGCGCAACGATGACCCGGATCGCCGCCCGCAGACAGCCCCGCGCACGATCCTTGAACGACGCGAACCAGAGCCGCAGGTTGTAGCGATTGCCGGCAAAGACGTTGTCCCACAACGTGTAGCCGTGCGCTGTGACCCGGTTATTCCAGCGCTGGCTGTCGAGATAGATCTCCGTCACCCGCTTGCGCACGAGGACCTGCAGCAGGATGAGCGCGGTGAAGACCGTGCCATAGGCGAGGGGAAGCAGGCCATCGATCTCCATGCCCAGCACGGTGGAGTTGAAAATCAGCGCCAGGAGGATCTTGAGCTGGCCCTCGACCTCGTACATCAGGCGGTAGATGGTATGGAACGTCTCGCCAGTCAGGAACGGCTCGACCTGCTCGCGTGCATGCCGGTCTCCCAGAAGGGTCGGAAAGTGACGATTGTCGCGCGCGAATTTCGTGATGTAGAGGCCGAATGCGCGCATGCCGGCACGTTCGGCATAGATCCAGCTGATGGCGCCGGCGGCATAAGAGGCGCACTGGATGACAAGGATCCAGATCAGGTCGTAGATCAGATGGTCGCCGCCATTGGCGACATCCCGCCCGGCCTTGATCACGAGCCAGGTGGTCGCGGCCGACAGCAGGGCTTCCACCACCAAGAGGGTGAAGGTCGCGTACATCGGCCAACAGAGGAAGAAGCGGACAAACTCGAGCCGGCTGAAGGGCTCTCTCATCGCGGTTTCGCGGGTCATGGGCAGGTGTTCCGTCGGCACATAGCCGGGACCCTAGCCGCCTTGCGGTGAATGGCGGCAAAACGTAAGTAAGGTCAGACTCAAGGCCTGATGGCCCCGTTTCGAGGCGCCGGTGACGGTCGTAATCGACACACTCTCTCAGCCGCGGCCGCGGCACCCCGAAAAGGCCAACCGGCCCGACACCCCGATCCTGCGCAAGCCGGACTGGATCCGGGTTAAGGCGCCGGTGTCGAAAGGCTATGCCGCAACCCAGGCGATCGTGCGGGAGAACAAGCTCGTCACCGTCTGCGAGGAGGCGGGCTGCCCGACTATCGGCGAGTGCTGGGACAAGAAGCACGCCACGTTCATGATCATGGGTGACACCTGCACCCGGGCCTGCGCCTTCTGCAACGTCAAGACCGGGCTGCCTGGCGCCCTCGACCGGACCGAGCCGGAGCATGTCGCGCAAGCGGTGGCAAAGCTTGGCCTGTCGCATGTGGTCATTACCTCGGTCGACCGCGACGATCTCGCCGACGGCGGCGCCGACCATTTCGCCCGGACGATCACCGCGATCCGGAGCGTATGTCCGACCACCACCATCGAAATCCTGACGCCGGACTTCCTGCGCAAGGACGGTGCGCTCGAACGGGTAGTTGCCGCCAGGCCCGACGTGTTCAACCACAATCTCGAAACGGTGCCATCACGCTATCTCACCGTGCGGCCGGGTGCGCGCTACTTCCATTCCATCCGGCTGCTGCAGCGGGTGAAGGAACTCGATCCGGCGATGTTCACCAAGTCGGGCATTATGGTCGGACTTGGCGAGGAACGGAACGAAGTGCTGCAACTGATGGACGACCTGCGAAGCGCCGATGTGGATTTCCTGACCATCGGTCAGTATCTGCAGCCGTCACGCAAGCATCATCCGGTCGTGCGGTTCGTGCCGCCGGATGAATTCAAGTCCTATGAGACGATTGCCTACGCCAAGGGATTTCTGATGGTGTCGGCTTCGCCGCTGACGCGGTCGTCGCATCATGCCGGCGACGATTTCGCGCGAATGAAGGCTGCGCGCGAAGCGAGAGCCTAACATCCAATGCCGGAATTCTCGACCACGCGACGCGTGCGACACAATGCGTCCGACATGTTCGATCTTGTCGCCGATGTCGAGCGTTATCCCGAGTTCCTGCCGCTATGTAGCGGCATGAAACTTCGTAGCCGCAAGGAGCAGGCGGAGGGCGTTGTGGTGATCGTCGCGGACATGACGGTCGCCTACAAGCTGGTCCGCGAGACGTTCCGCAGCCGCGCGACGCTCGACCGCGCGAACCTGCAGATCCTGGTCGAATATCTGGAAGGGCCGTTCAGCCGGATGGAGAACCGCTGGGAGTTTCATCCGGTGCAGGAAAAGCTCTGCGACGTGAAGTTCTTCATCACGTATGAATTCAAGAGCCGGATGCTCGGCATGCTGATGGGCGCGATGTTCGATACCGCATTCCGGCGCTTCGCGATGGCGTTCGAACACCGTGCAGACCGGATCTACGGCCGCACCACCACCTGAGCGTTCCGGCTTGAATCAGCCGTGCGGCGGTCGCGGCGCTTCGCCTTCGGCCAGATCGTGCAGCATGCGGAAGGCCTGCAAAACAGACTGTTTCCGCACTTCCGGCCGCCCGATATTGCCGAAGCGTTTCTCGATATGCGCAAACTGGCCGGAGCGGGACGCTGCGCCGAAATGCACAAGACCGACGGGCTTTTCCGCGCTGCCGCCATCCGGTCCCGCAATGCCCGTTACCGATACAGCCAGATCCACGGGCGCATGCTTGAGCGCGCCGCGCGCCATTTCTTCGGCGGTCTCACGGCTCACCGCCCCATGCGCCTTCAGCGTTGCGGGCGACACGCCGACCATGTCCTGCTTGGCTTCGTTGGAATAGGTGACAAAGCCGCGATCGAGGATGCTGGACGTTCCCGGCACTTCGGTCAGCGTTCCGGCAACGAGTCCTGCCGTGCAGGACTCAACAGTCGCGACCCTCAGGTTCTTGCGACGGCAGATATCGAGAAGCCGCTTCGCCGCTTCGACAATGTCGTCGTCCAGCATCTATTCCTCCGGAAGCCGGATCGTCGCCGTCGCATAGGCCACCATGCCCTCGCGCCGGCCGATAAAGCCCATGCCTTCATTGGTCGTCGCTTTCACGCCAACGCGGTCGGGCGTGATACCGGCGATCTCGGCAATGCGGGCGCGCATCGCGTCACGGTGCGGCCCGATCTTCGGCGCCTCGCTGACGACGGTAATATCAAGATGCGCGATGACGCCGCCGCGCTTCGCCACGCGCTCGGCCGCAAATTTCAGGAAGCGATCGGACGTCGCTCCCTTCCATTGCGGATCGCTCGGCGGAAAATGCGCGCCGATGTCGCCATCGGCGAGGGCGCCGAGGATCGCATCGACTGCCGCATGCAGCACCACGTCCGCATCCGAGTGACCGGACAGTCGCTGGTCGTGCGCGATCCGCACTCCACCCAGCGTCACATGATCGCCCGGCTCGAATTCGTGCACGTCAAAACCCATGCCGGTGCGGATGTCCGTCAGGCGATTACGCAGCATCGTTTCGGCTCGCATGAAGTCCTCCGGCGTCGTCAGCTTGATATTCGAGGTCTCGCCCTCGAACGTGGATACCGGATGGCCGGCCCATTCCATCAGCGCGGCGTCATCGGTGAAATCGGATCGGCCGGCCTGTTCGGCCTTGCGATGCGCAGCGATGAGCGTCGCAAACGCGAAGGCCTGCGGCGTCTGGACAAAGCGCAGAGCATCGCGATCGGCGGTACCGGTAATGCGACCGTCGGCGGATACGGATTTCACCGTATCGGTGATGCGCAGCGCCGGGATGGCAGCGCCGGTAAATCGGGCCGCCTCGATGGCGCGGGCGATCAGAGCGGGCGAGGCGAACGGGCGGGCTGCGTCATGGATCAGCACGTGGGCCGGATTTTGCCGCTCCAAGGCTACGAGACCCGCCAGCACCGAGGCTTGCCTCGTCTCGCCCCCTGATACGGGCGAGGGAAGGGCGAAGCCGCGGACGTCGTCGTCATAGAGTTCGCGGTCGTCGGGATGGATGACGACCTGGATCTGAGTCAATCCGCACGGCCCGGTGAGCAAAGCCAGGTTCCGGCGCAGGGCCGAGGCACCCGCAAGCGGTCGGTATTGCTTGGGTATTCCGTCCCCGCTTCTTCGGCCGCGACCCGCAGCGACCAAAATGACGGCACAATCCGTATGGTTCATCGTACTGAGTTACCGTTGCTCACGTTACGAAAGTTTATGCTCATAAAGTAACCCTTGTTGCACCGCAGCACTTGCTTCATTCAGAGACTTGTCTAAACTCTATGCACCAACGACGTGGCCCATTTTTTGTGCAGACGCTGCTTTCATGAGTGCTACAGGTCGGATCGACATCGGCGGACAGCAGTTGCCGAACGCGGTGGTACTCGCCCCGATGTCCGGTGTCACGGACGCACCGTTCCGTCGGCTCGCTGAGCGCCTCGGGGCGGGGCTAGTCGTATCCGAGATGGTTGCCACGTCAAAGCTTGCAGACGGCCGGCGGGATGCTGTCCTTCGCGCGGACGGGCGTGGCGTGTCGATCCACGCCATGCAACTCGCAGGCTGCGAGGCGCACTGGATGGCCGAGGGCGCGCGGATCGCTGAAGGAGCCGGCGCTGCGATTATCGATATCAATATGGGCTGCCCGGCCAAGCACGTGACCAACGGTCAGTCGGGCTCCGCTCTGATGCGCGATCTCGATCATGCGATGACGTTGATCGATGCGACCGTCGGCGCTGTTTCCGTGCCGGTGACGCTGAAGATGCGGCTCGGATGGGACCGCGACTGCATGAATGCGCCCGAGCTTGCGCGTCGCGCCGAGGAATCCGGCGTCAAGCTCGTGACCGTCCACGGCCGTACCCGCAATCAGTTTTACAAGGGAAATGCAGACTGGCGCGCGGTGCGCGCAGTGAAAGATGCTGTTTCGATACCCGTCGTTGTGAACGGGGATGTGATCACGTGCGAGGACGCGCAGACGGCGCTGAAGCAATCGGGCGCCGACCTCGTCATGGTGGGACGAGCGGCACTCGGGCGTCCATGGCTGCCGGGCCAGATCGCGCGTCATCTCGAGGACGGGTCGGAAGCGGGCGATCCGCCGCTGCGCGAGCAATTCACGATCGCAAGCGACCTCTATGAAGAGATGGTCGAGCATCACGGTGTCGAAATCGGCAGACGCCATGCGCGTAAGCACCTTGCTGCCGCCATCGATGTCGCTGGCGAATGCTCCGGAGCGTCGGGAGATGTCGTGAAATCCTGGCGCGCTCGGGTGCTGACGGCCGATACGCCGGCGGAAACGCAGCGTCTTTTGTCCGACGCATTTGCCGCCTTCGAGGCGCTGAGCGAAACGCGCTCCGGCGGGCAGGGCTTGAGGAGTGCGGCATGAGTCTGCGTATCGCAAGCACGTCCGGAGCTCCCGAGGCAATCGTGAATGCGTTGCCTCTGCCGGTTGTCGTGGTCGCGCGGGACGGCAAGATCATCGATGCGAATGTCGCTGCCGAGAACTTTTTCGACGTCTCCGCCCAGTTGCTCAAGCGGCATCTGCTGCGTGAACTTGTTCCGTTCGGAAGCCCGCTGCTGTCGCTTGTCGATCAGGTCCGCGAGCGTGGCGGCGCGGTCAACGAATATCGCGTCGATCTGTCCACGCCGCGCAATCCAGGTGAACGGGTCGTCGATCTTTATGTCGCGCCACTGCCCGAGCGCGAAGGCCATGTCGTGGTGATGCTGCAAGAGCGCACCATCGCGGACAAGATGGACCGTCAGCTGACACATCGCGGCGCCGCGCGTTCGGTGAGCGCGCTTGCCTCGATGCTTGCGCACGAAATCAAGAATCCACTGTCGGGCATTCGGGGCGCAGCACAATTGCTCGAGCAATCCGCCGGCGACGAGGATCGCACGCTGACGCGGCTGATCTGCGACGAGGCCGACCGCATCGTGAAACTGGTCGACCGCATGGAAGTGTTCGCCGACGAACGCCCCGTCGAACGCGCGCCGGTCAACATCCATGCCGTACTCGAGCATGTGAAGCGG
Source organism: Pseudorhodoplanes sp. (assembly GCF_035565795.1). GTDB lineage: Bacteria > Pseudomonadota > Alphaproteobacteria > Rhizobiales > Xanthobacteraceae > Pseudorhodoplanes. The sequence continues at coordinate 14,120 of NZ_DATMRV010000244.1, read as the reverse complement.
CTCGCACAGTCGGGTTTTGCGCGGCACATCCGCTTTGTCGAGGAATACGATCCCTCGCTGCCGCCGGTCCTCGCCAACCGCGATCAGCTCGTTCAGGTCTTCCTCAACCTCGTCAAGAACGCGGCCGAATCGATCGGCGAGGGCGCGATCGATGGCGAAATCCATATGACCACGGCGTTCCGGCCGGGCGTGCGGCTCACATTGCCGGGCAGCCGGTCGCGCGTGTCGCTGCCGATGGAATTCTGCATCAAGGACAATGGTCCCGGAGTTCCGCCCGATCTGCTGCCGCACCTCTTCGACCCATTCGTGACCACGAAAGCCTCCGGATCTGGCCTCGGACTTGCATTGGTCGCGAAGATCATTGGGGACCATGGCGGCATCATCGAATGCGAATCTCAATCCCGGCACACCGTCTTCCGGGTTCTGATGCCGATGTATGCCGGAAACGGCTCGAGCCGCACTCCGGTGGAAGAACCAGAACCGGCGGAGGCCGAAGCACAATGAGCAGCGAAGGCTGATGCAGATGCCTGCGGGAAACATTCTCGTCGCCGATGACGACGCCGCGATCCGGACCGTGCTGAACCAGGCGCTGTCCCGTGCGGGCTATGAAGTTCGCTCGACCAGCAACGCCGCCACGCTGTGGCGTTGGGTCAGCCAGGGCGAGGGCGATCTCGTCATAACCGACGTGGTGATGCCGGACGAGAACGCGTTCGAGTTGATTCCGCGCATCAAGAAGCTGCGGCCGGAACTGCCGATCATCGTCATGAGCGCGCAGAACACGTTCATGACCGCGATCCGCGCCTCCGAGCGCGGCGCCTATGAATATCTGCCGAAGCCTTTCGACCTGAAGGAGCTGATCGGCATCGTCGGCCGCGCTCTGTCCGAGCCGAAGGACAAGCCGCGCATCGGCAAGCCCGAAGAGATCGATTCGTCGATCCCGCTGGTCGGTCGGTCACCCGCAATGCAGGAGATCTATCGCCTGCTCGCGCGCCTGATGCAGACCGATCTGACGGTGATGATCAACGGCGAGTCCGGAACCGGCAAGGAACTGGTCGCGCGCGCGCTGCACGACTATGGCAAGCGCCGCGGCGGGCCATTCGTCGCGATCAATATGGCGGCCATTCCGCGTGACCTGATCGAGTCGGAATTGTTCGGCCACGAGAAGGGCGCGTTCACCGGCGCCAACAGCCGCTCGTCAGGCCGCTTCGAGCAGGCGGAAGGCGGCACGCTGTTCCTCGACGAGATCGGCGACATGCCAATGGAGGCGCAGACGCGTCTGCTGCGCGTCCTGCAGCAGGGCGAATACACGACCGTGGGCGGCCGTACGCCGATCAAGACCGACGTGCGCATCGTTGCGGCAACCAACAAGGATCTGCGGATCCTGATCCAGCAGGGGCTGTTCCGCGAGGATCTGTTCTTCCGGCTCAACGTGGTCCCGCTGCGTCTGCCCCCGCTGCGTGAGCGTGCCGAAGACGTGCCCGACCTGATCCGCCACTTCTTCGCGCTCGCCGAGCGTGAGGGCCTGCCGCGCAAGCAGATCGATCAGGCCGCGCTTGAGCGGATGAAAAAATATCCGTGGCCGGGGAATGTCCGCGAGCTCGAGAATCTCGCCCGCCGGCTTGCGGCCCTCTATCCGCATGAACTGATCACGCTGGCCGTCGTGGAAGCGGAATTGACCCAGCCTGCGGTGAGCCAGGACGTGGATACCGGTTCGTCCGACAACCTGTCGGCCGCCGTCGAGCGCAATCTCGCCCGCTACTTTGCCGGCTTCCCGGAAAATCTTCCGCCTCCCGGCCTCTATCACCGTGTCCTGCGGGAGGTCGAATATCCGCTGCTCACGGCAGCGCTTGCGGCGACCCGCGGAAACCAGATTCGCGCCGCCGACCTCCTGGGCGTGAACCGCAATACCCTGCGGAAAAAGATCAGGGATCTGGACATCCAGGTGATCCGCACAAGCAGTTGAATTGACTGCGGCGCTGCCGTGGATTAGTCGCAATTCCGCAACAATGTTGTATAAATACATCATTGCGGCCTGATCCGGCTGTTCAACAAAGCAAAATCGCAACGGGGGGCGATGGCTACCGCGGACCAATCGTTGCCGCTCGAGAAATCGACCGCTCTGGGTACCGGACGCCGCCTGCCGTGGCGCGTGATCGGATTCGTCGCCGTGGGCGCTGCGCTGCTGTCGGCGCTCGCGACTTTCCTCGTCCTGTCCGGACTGACCCCGCTTCCACCGACCCATAACGTCGTTGTCAGCCTGCTCGGGATCAATGGCGTGGCCGCGCTGATCCTGATCGCTGTGATCGCGCGCGAAATCATGCAGATCGTGCAGGCGCGCCGGCACGGGCGTGCGGGTTCGCGGCTGCATGTGCGCATCGTCGGCCTTTTCGCGATCATCGCCGCAGTCCCGACCATTCTGGTCGCAATCGTCGCCACCATCACACTCGACCGCGGCCTCGACCGGTTCTTCTCGGTCCGCACCAAGGCGATCATTGGAAACTCGCTGTCCGTTGCCGAAGCCTATCTCGGCGAGCACGCGCAGATGATCCGCGGCGACATTCTCGCGATGTCGCAGGACGTCACGCGGGCGAAGCCGCTTTTTGATTCCGAGCGCGAGCGTTTCCAGCAGTTCCTGACTGCGCAGGCCACGATCCGGGGGCTTCAGGTCGCGGTGATCATCAACGGTGATCTGGAGGTCATCGAGCGCACCAGCCTTCGTGCGACCCAGGATTTTTCGATTCCGAGCAAGGAGATCGTGCGGACCCTGAGCGAAACGCAGCCGCAAATTGCCATCCTTCCGGACGCCAACTCGGTCGCGGCCATCATCAAGCTGCGCAACTACGACACGATGTATCTCTACATCGCGCGCGCGCTTGATCCACGTGTGGTGGCGCATTTGCGCGAAACCCGCGCCAGCGTATCCGACTATGCGCTGATGGAATCGCGCCGCGCGGGCGTCACGGTCGCGTTCGGACTGATGTACACCGTCATTGCGCTGATCGTGATCCTGTCCTCGGTACTGATCGGCCTGAATTTCGCGAACCGGCTGGTCGCGCCGATCCGACGCCTGATCGGCGCTGCGAATGTGGTGGCCACCGGCAATCTGCATGTGCAGGTCCCGGTGAACCGTTCCGAAGGAGACGTTGGGCAGCTCGGCGAGACCTTCAACCGCATGACACATGATCTGCGGACGCAACGTGACGATCTGATGCGAGCGCGAGATCTGATCGACAGCCGCAGGCGCTTCGGCGAAGCGGTGCTGGCGGGCGCGAGCGCCGGAATTATCGGCGTCGACCATGATGGGAAGATCAGCATTCTCAACCGGTCGGCGGAGCAACTGATCGGATCGCCTGCGTCGGAAGTGATGGGCAAACCATTGCTCGATGTCGTGCCGGAGCTGGCGGAGCTCGTGCAGCAGGCCATCGAAAACGGCCAGCGCCTTGCGCAGGGACAGGTCACGCTCAGCCGGAAAGGGCGAGAGCGCAACCTCTCGGTCCGCGTAACGACTGAGCAATCCGCCGACGCCGAACACGGCTACGTGGTCACGATCGACGACATCACCGAGCTTGTGACGGCGCAACGCACATCGGCATGGGCGGATGTCGCACGGCGCATCGCGCACGAGATCAAGAATCCGCTGACGCCCATCCAGCTTTCCGCCGAACGGCTGCGGCGCAAATACGGAAAAGTCATCGTCGAAGATCGCGCCATCTTCGAACAATGCACCGACACCATCGTGAGACAGGTCGACGACATCCGCCGGATGGTAGACGAGTTTTCCCGCTTCGCGCGCATGCCCAAGCCTGTAATGGAGCCGGAAGATGTCGCGGACACGGTCCGCCAGGCCGTGTTTCTTATGCGTGTCGGTCATCCTGACATCGATATCGACTTGCAGATTCCTGAAGGTCCGATGCAGGCGCGTTTCGATCGTCGCCTCGTGTCGCAGGCCCTGACCAACATCATCAAGAATGGCACGGAAGCCATTTCGGCGTTGCCCGAGGGTTCACCGAAGGGGCGCATCGAGGTGATGGCGACCGAAGAAAACGGGATGGTCAGCATCGACGTGATCGACAACGGCATCGGCCTGCCGAAGGAAAACCGTTCGCGCCTGCTCGAACCTTATGTGACGACTCGGGAGAAGGGGACCGGATTGGGCCTCGCGATCGTCGGCAAGATTCTTGAAGAGCATGGTGGCGGAATCGAACTGCACGACGCATCCGAGAAAGAAGCGGGACGAAACGGTGCGTGGATAAGACTGCGCTTTGCCGTCAATCCGCCGCAAGCAAACAGCACGAGTTCAAAAACGGACGATAAGTCCAGCCCTGCGAGCGTAACATCATGACGGCAGAAATTCTCATCGTCGACGACGAGCCTGACATCTGCGAACTGGTTTCGGGTATTCTCCAGGATGAAGGTTACGCGACGCGGACGGCGCGCGATGGCGACGGCGCGATCGAGGCCATCAAGGCGCGACGTCCGAACCTGCTGTTTCTGGACATCTGGCTGCAGGGCTCAAAGCTCGACGGACTGCAATTGCTGGATGCCGCGAAGGAGCAATATCCCGATCTGCCCGTGGTCATGATCTCCGGCCACGGCAATGTCGAGACTGCTGTCGCTGCGATCAAGCGCGGCGCTTACGACTTTATCGAGAAGCCGTTCAAGGCAGACCGGCTCGTGCTGGTTGCCGATCGCGCTCTGGAAAATTCCAGGCTGAAGCGCGAAGTAAAAGAGCTCAAGGCGATCTCGCCGGTGCCGTCGGCGTTGATCGGCAAATCGCCGGCCATCAATCAGTTGCGCGGCACTATCGAGAAGGTGGCGCCGACCAACAGCCGCATCATGATCATCGGCACCTCGGGTTCGGGCAAGGAATTGTGCGCGCGCACGATTCACAACATGTCGAGCCGGGCGAGCGGTCCCTTCGTCGTCATCAATGCAGCAGCCATCACGCCCGAATCGATGGAGGTCGAGCTGTTTGGCGTCGAACAGTCGAACGGCGGCCAGAGTCGAAAGCCTGGCGCTCTGGAAGAAGCGCACGGCGGAACATTGTTCATCGACGAGATCGCCGACATGCCGCGCGAGACGCAGAACAAGATCCTGCGCGTGCTGGTCGATCAGACCTTCCATCGGGTGGGCGGCAACACCAAGGTTGCCGTCGATGTGCGCATCATCTCGTCAACCGCGCGCAATCTCGAAGCCGAGATCGCAGCCGGACATTTTCGCGAGGACCTGTATCATCGTCTGTCAGTTGTCCCGATCCGCGTGCCGCCGCTGGCGGAGCGGCGTGAGGACATCCCGCTGCTGGTCGATTACTTCATGGACCAGATTTCGGCCGCGACGGGGCTGCCGAAACGCACCATGGGCGACGACGCGATGGCTGTGCTGCAATCGCATGACTGGCCCGGCAATGTGCGCCAGCTTCGCAACAACGTCGAACGCCTCATGATCCTCGCCGGCGGCGACCCCAATGCGGTCATCAGTGCGAGCATGCTGCCGCAGGATGTCGGCTCGATGGTGCCGTCGATGCCAAACGGCAACGGCGGCGAGCAACTGATGAGCCTTCCGCTGCGCGAGGCACGCGAAATGTTCGAGCGCGAATATCTCGTGGCGCAGATCAGCCGGTTCGGCGGCAACATCTCGCGCACTGCCGAGTTCGTCGGCATGGAGCGGTCGGCGCTTCACCGCAAGCTCAAGGCGCTTGGTATCGGCTAGGCTGCGGCGCAACGCATAAGGACTTGTCACAAAGGACTTGCCGTGTCGCGCATCGCCTACGTCAACGGACGCTACCTGCCGCATTGCGACGCCGCGGTGCACGTCGAAGACCGCGGCTACCAGTTTGCCGATGGCGTCTACGAAGTGTGCGAGGTGAGGGGAGGCCGGCTGATCGACGAACGCCGGCATATGGAGCGTCTCGTGCGTTCGCTCTCCGAATTGCGGATTGCGATGCCAATGTCGCTTCGGGCGCTCAGCGTCGTGCTGCACGAAGTGGTTCGCCGAAACGGTGTGCGCGACGGCATCGTCTACCTGCAGGTTACGCGCGGCGTTGCCAAACGCGATCACGCGTTTCCGCCGAACGGGACCCGTCCCGCCATTGTGGTCACGGCCAGCCGAATCGATCCGGCCAGGACCGAGCGGTTCGCAGCGGAGGGAATCGCGGTCGTCACGGTGCCGGACAATCGCTGGGATCGGGTGGACATCAAGTCGATCGCGCTCCTGCCGAACGTGCTGGCCAAACAGGCCGCGCGCGAGCAGGGGGCTCGTGAGGCCTGGTTCGTTGCCTCGGACGGGACGGTGACGGAGGGGTCATCTTCCAACGCCTGGATCGTAACAGCCGGCAGGGAGGTCGTGACCCGGAAGGCCGACCACTCGATCCTCAAGGGGATCACACGAACGGTCTTGCTGGAGGTTCTGAAGGCGCACGATCTTACCTTGGTCGAGCGGCCCTTTACGGTGGCCGAGGCGATGGGGGCGCGGGAGGCCTTCATCACCTCCGCCAGTCAGACCGTGATGCCTGTGGTCCGCATCGACGGGCAGCCGGTAGGAAACGGTGCGCCGGGCCTGGTCGCAAGCGCATTGCGCGCCGATTTTGGGCGATACACCGAAAAATCGTGACGATTTGTCTCTCTGGCGGTGGCATACCGGGTCATGTTGGACTTGCGCCGAGTCCGGCTGTGCCATCTAATATGGCACCCCAAGTCCTCGTGGGTAACCGCAACGAGGGGCGATGAGACTTGGCAATAACGTCCTGCGGGTACGGGGTCCGCGGGCAAGAAAATGGAACGAACGGCCATGGCCGCCGAACGAACACAAAACCTCCAGGACACTTTTCTCAATCACGTCCGCAAGGCCAAGATTCCGCTCACGATTTTTCTCGTGAACGGAGTCAAGCTTCAGGGCGTTGTCACCTGGTTCGATAACTTCTGCGTCTTGCTCCGCCGGGACGGGCATTCGCAGCTGGTCTACAAGCACGCAATCTCGACCATCATGCCTGGACATCCGATCCAGCTGTTTGAGGGTGGCGAGGAGGGCGCTGGAGACAAAGGCTAGACTTGCAGCCACGCCGTCGCGACCAGAGTGCAGGGCGGTTGAGTGTCGACGAGCACCGCGCGTCGACCGGCCGCGCGATGGTGGTCGGCCCCTACCTGAAACTGCAGAAGATAAACGTGGGCAGTCATGCGGCTCGCTCACCGCAGGCGCGCATCGAAGAGGCGATCGGACTTGCGGTCGCCATCGATCTCGACGTGGTCGAGACGGGCATCGTGACGCTGAACGAGATCAGACCCGCAACCTATATTGGCAAGGGCAAGGTCGAGGAGATCGCAGGTCTCGTCAAAGCCAATGAGATCGGACTCGTGGTGATGGACTGCGCGCTGTCGCCGGTGCAGCAGCGCAACCTCGAAAAGGCCTGGTCGGCGAAGGTGCTCGACCGGACCGGCCTGATCCTTGAGATCTTCGGCAAGCGCGCCCAGACCAAGGAGGGCGTGCTTCAGGTCGAGCTTGCCCACCTGACCTACCAGAAGAGCCGGCTGGTCCGATCGTGGACGCATCTTGAGCGCCAGCGCGGCGGCTTCGGCTTTCTCGGCGGTCCCGGCGAAACCCAGATCGAGGCCGACCGGCGCGTGATCGAAGAACGCATCGCGCGGATCGAGGCCGAGCTCGAAAAGGTCAAGAAGCGTCGCAAGCTGCATCGCGACAGCCGCGCTCGCGTGCCGTACCCGATCGCGGCGCTGGTCGGATACACGAATGCCGGCAAGTCGACGCTGTTCAACCGCATGACGCGGGCGAAGGTGCTCGAAGCCGACATGCTGTTCGCGACGCTCGATCCGACCTTGCGGTCGATCGATCTGCCACATGGCACGCGCGTGATCCTGTCCGACACCGTCGGTTTCATCTCCGAACTTCCAACCATGCTGGTCGCGGCATTTCGTGCGACACTGGAGGAAGTGACGGAAGCAGACGTGATCCTGCATGTCCGCGACATCTCTCATCAGGATTCAGAAGCGCAGATGCAGGACGTGCAGGACGTTCTGAAGGCGCTGGGAATCGACGAAGCGCGCCGCGGCCGCGTCATCGAAGTCTGGAACAAGATCGATGCGCTCGATGCGCAGGCCCGTGCGCAGGTCGAGAACATGGCCGCACGTGTCGCACCCGATCATCAGCCGCTGCTCGTGTCGGCGCTGACGGGCGAGGGCATCGATGCCCTGTTGGCGGCAGTCGAGGATCGACTGGCAGAGACGCGGATCGTGATCGATCTCGAGATCGACGGTGCGGACGGAGCGGGGCTGTCCTGGCTTCACCGCAATACCGAGGTCATCGCCAAAACGATCCGCGACGACGGCAAGGTCCTGCTGAGCGTACGGGCCGATCCGACCAAGGCCGGTCAGGTGCGCGCGCGCTTCACCGGGGCGATCCCGGTATCCTGACACGCGGTGTCGCGTTCGGCAGCCTTGGCTTCGTCCCAGAGCGCATCCATTTCGGCGAGCGTCGCGCCGGACGGCGTCTTTCCCTGGCGCGTTAACGCCGCTTCGATCGCAGCGAAGCGACGCTCGAATTTGGCATTCGTGCTGCGCAAGGCAGCATCCGGATCGAGATCGAGGTGTCGCGCAAGATTCACCAGCGCGAAGATCAGATCGCCGATTTCGCCGCCGGCCGCATTCTTATCGTTCGCATCGAGTGCCGCCTCGACCTCGTCGGCCTCCTCGCGAATTTTCGACAGCACCGCTCGCGGATCGTTCCAGTCGAAGCCGACCTTGGAGGCCTTCTGCTGCAGCTTGAGAGCGCGCGTCAGCGCGGGACAAGACACCGGAACGCCGGCGAGGGCGCCCGCCTCGTCATCGTCCGTGCCGCCGCGCCGCCTGGCGCGCTCGGCCTTTTCCTCGGCCTTGATCCTGTCCCAGAGCCCTTTGACCTCGTCCGGCGTCAGATCGCGCGTGTCGCCGAAGACATGCGGATGACGGCGGATGAGCTTTTCGGTGATCGCCAGCACGACATCGTCGAACGTGAAGACGCCTTGTTCCTCCGCCATCCGCGCGTGGAAGACAACTTGAAGAAGCAGATCGCCGAGTTCGTCCTTGAGATCGTCGAGGTCACCGCGAGCTATCGCGTCAGCGACCTCATACGCTTCCTCGATCGTGTACGGCGCGATCGACGCGAAATCCTGCTTCAGGTCCCAGGGGCAGCCCGTGCCGGGCGTCCGCAGCGCGGCCATGATCGCGATCAGCCGCTGGATGTCGCGAGAGGGTTTCATGCCTGACGTCATCGGAACGATCTGCCAAGCTCGGCGGGCGCAGCACAAGCCTTATCGGAGCCCATCCCCAAGACCGTGGCCCAGATAGCATTATTCGCATAAGACATATTATGGAATATATTAGCGCAGCTCAGTAGCCGGATTGATTTGCGGATTTCCAAGCATTTCCTGCTGCAAGAATGAGATTTCTGCGTGCGCGCCTTCGCGTCGGCTTTTGTGGGATCGTTGCGAACTCCGTTCGTCGAATCCGAACCCGGCTTGACTGCCGTGCGCTCCGGACGGACCATGAGCCATGGAAAAGATCGCAGTCTGGATGTTTGTCCGCGTCGTCCGATGGGGCTTGTGGCTCGGCTTCCTCGGCTATCTGCTCTACGTCGAGATGAACCGCGCGACGATCTTCACCAAGCTCAACCAGCTTCCGACGCATGTCGAACTGACCATCTTCGGACTTGCCGCAGCGGCGGTTGCGGCCGGCATGCTGGAATTGGCGGCGCGGGAAAGAACCGGATTGCCGCGGCCGCCGTTTCTCGGGATGCCGCCGGGCTTGCGCAAGGCACCGCGTTGAAAGCGTGCCTTATCTCAAAGCCGATCGCCACAAAACGTACATAAAATCATAGGCTTACGACAGTAAGCTGAGACGACCCGCCATCGACTTCAAGTCCTGATTTGCAGGCCGTCATAGGCGGGCTCGACATGCGCCGGCAGCATTTCGCGCAGAGCGTCATAGTCGAGATCTGTGTGCATGTTGGTCAGCACCGCCCGCTTCGGCTTCAGCCGCTCAATCCAGCCGAGCGCATCCGACAACGAGAAGTGGCTCGGATGCGGCGTATGGCGCAGCGCATCCACGATCCAGACATCGAGCCCGGCCAGTGCGTCCGCGCTGTGGTCGGGCATGCCAACGAGATCGGCCGTATAAGCGACGTCTCCGAACCGGAAGCCGAGACACGGAATATCGCCATGGTCGAGCAGGACAGGCAGCGCGGTCAGCGGGCCGCCATCGCCGTCGATCGTGACGGGTTTGCCCGGTGCGATCCGATGTTCGGACAGGATCGGCGGATAACCGCTGCCAGGCGGCGTCATGAAGCAATATCCGAAGCGCGCGTGCAGCGCGCGCGAGGTCGGCTCGTCGAGATAGGCGTCGATGCGCCGACGGTGCTTGATGAACAGCCCGCGCAGATCGTCGATACCGTGGGTGTGGTCGGCATGCTCGTGGGTAAACAGAACGCCGTCGAGCTTGGTGACGTTGGCGTCCAGCAATTGCTCACGCAGATCCGGTGACGTATCGACCAGCACGCTGGTCTTGCCACCCGGCCCGCCTTGCTCGACCAGGATCGAGCAGCGCCGGCGACGGTTCTTCGGATTGTCCGGATTGCAGTCGCCCCAGCCAAGCGCCGGACGCGGAACCCCACCGGACGAGCCACAGCCGAGAATGGTGACAGTCAGGCTCATGCGGCGGCTGAAATGTTGCGCGGGACCTTGTTGAAAAGCCGGAAGAAATTTTCGGTCGTCTGCGCGGCGATCTGGTCCGGCGAAACACCGCGCGTTTCCGCCAGGACCTTGGCCGTCTCGACGACGTAAGCCGGTTCGTTGCGCTTGCCGCGATATTTCCCGGGCGCCAGATACGGCGCGTCGGTCTCGACCAGAATGCGATCCGCCGGCAGCGACGCCGCGATGTCGCGCAGGCCCTGCGACGCCTTGAAGGTCAGAATCCCGGTGAAGGAGATGTACAGGCCGAGCGCAATCGCGCGCCGTGCGAGGTCCGGACCGCCGGTGAAACAGTGAAGGACAGCAGGGAAGGCCCCCTTCCCCATTTCTTCCTCCAGGATCTGAGCCATGTCGTCGTCGGCTTCGCGCGAGTGAATCACGAGCGGCAAGCCGGTCTCACGCGCGGCCGCGACGTGGGCGCGGAAACCTTGCTCCTGAGCCGATCGCGGGGACGTGTCATAGAAATAGTCGAGACCCGCTTCGCCGATCGCGACGACCTTCGGATGCGCAGACTTCGCGACGAGATCGGCCGTCGTGATGTCGAGTTCCTCGTGCGCGTGATGCGGATGCGTGCCGACCGAACAGAACACATCGCCGTAGCGATCGGTGATCGCCAGCAGCTCGGGCAGCCGGCGCACGCGCGTCGAAATCGTCACCATCCGGCCGATGCCGGCATCGCGCGCGCGGCTCACCACGCCGTCAAGATCGGCCGTAAGGTCCGGAAAATCGAGATGGCAATGGCTGTCGACCAGCATGACGGCTCAAGGGGTTTCTTTAGTGTCGCGACGAGCAAGCGCTACGATCGCGTTCAGATCGCCATGTTCCGCCTGCATGTCCAAGATAAAGGGCATTTGGCGTCCCGCAAGGCGCATGGTCATGCCGCTCGCTTCCGGACGATCCACCTCGACGATGGACGATACCGGCACCCGGATATCGCGATTGCCGATCAGACCGAGCGTCGTGATCGTCAGTTCGTCACCATTGCGGACGAGCCGCACGACATAGACGTTGCCGTAGAAATGAAGCGCCACCATCGGCAGGATGCCGACGAGCAGCACAATCGTGATTACGCCCGGCCGCGAGCCGCCGGTCTTCAGAGCGTAAGCCCAGTAGAACCATCCGAGCGACCATACGACCGCCGCGAGAATGCCGAGCCGGGCCCGTTTCGCCCGCTGCAGGTTTTCGTACAGAACCGTCATTCCGAGTAGCGCCTTATGCCTTTTCGCCCTCCGGCTCGACATAACGCGGGAACACCGGGGTCGGCGCAGGCAGGCTGACGCCGGCCGCCAGCCGGTGCGCACCGCCAAGCCGCGCGAAGTCGCGCTCGTCCGCTGGCACGGCAAGCAGATCTAGCAACTTTCCGGCGGCCGCCGGAATGAATGGCTGCGCGAGGATCGCGATCTGCCGGATCACCTCGGCCGTGACATACAGCACGGTGTGCTGGCGTGCCGGATCGGTCTTGGCAAGCGCCCACGGGGCTTCCGCGGCGAAATACCGGTTGGCATCGGCGACCACGGCCCAGACCTGGCTCAGCACCTGATGGAGCTGCTGGGTCTTCATCGCCTCGCGTGCGCCCTCGAGCATGCCGTCGGCAGCAGCAAGGATCGCCTTGTCGCCTGCGGAGAATTCGCCAGGCGTCGGCATCACGCCGCCAAGTTGTTTGGCGACCATCGACAGTGACCGTTGCGCCAGATTGCCAAGATCGTTGGCAAGCTCCGCGTTGATGCGGGTCGCGATTGCCTCATAACTGTAGTTGCCGTCCTGACCGAACGGCACCTCGCGCAGGAAGAAATAACGGATCTGGTCGACGCCAAAGGTGTCCGCCAGCGTGAACGGATCGACGACATTGCCCGTCGACTTCGACATCTTCTCACCGCGGTTGAACAGGAAGCCGTGGCTGAAAATGCGCCGCGGCACGGCGATGCCGGCGGACATGAGGAAGGCCGGCCAATAGACCGCGTGGAAGCGCACGATGTCCTTGCCGATCACGTGCAGGTCGGCCGGCCAGAACTTGCGGAAACTCTCACTGTCGACATCCGGATAACCGATCGCGGTGATGTAGTTGGTCAGCGCATCGACCCACACATACATGATGTGCTTGTCGTTGCCCGGCACGCGCACGCCCCAGTCGAATGTGGTGCGCGAGATCGACAGGTCCTGCAGGCCGCCCTTGACGAAGCTCGCGACCTCATTCAGCCGCTCCTTCGGCAGCACGAAGTCGGGGTGCTTCGCGTAGAGATCGAGCAGCTTGTCCTGATAGGCGGACAGCCTGAAAAAATAGCTCTCCTCCTCGACCCATTCGACTGGCGTGCCGGTCTCGATCGCAAGCCGTGTCCCCTGCTCGTTCAGGCGCGTTTCGTCCTCGGCGAAATAACGCTCGTCGCGCACCGAGTACCAGCCGGCGTACTTGGCGAGATAGATGTCGCCATTGGCCTCCATCTTTTCCCAGATCGCCCTCGACGCCGCATGGTGTCGATCCTGCGTGGTGCGGATGAAATCGTCGTTCGAGCAGTTCATTCGCTCGACCATCGCCTGGAAGCGCGGCACGTTGCGATCCACCAGCTCACGCGCGGTCAGGCCTTCGCGCGCGGCGGTCTGCTGGATCTTCTGGCCGTGCTCGTCGGTGCCGGTGAGGAAGTACACGTCGAAGCCGTCGAGCCGCATGAACCGCGCGATGGCGTCGGTCGCGATCGCTTCATAGGCGTGGCCGATATGAGGGACACCGTTCGGATACGAGATCGCGGTGGTGATGTAGAAGCTGCGGCGCGCAGGCGTTTCGGCTACTCTCGGACGAAGATCCAGTTGCGGCCCCGGAGGAAGCTTCCGACGAGCCTTGGCCTTCGGCCGAAGTGCCGGGGCTGCGACCGGAGCGGCCGGCACCTCATTGCGTATCGTTACCGGTGTCACGGTTTTCGCCGACCGGCTCTTCGATGCCATGGCGGACGTCTCGCGCTGTCGCGTTACGGCCTTCTTGCCCGCCGTGGCTTTACGGGATGCAGTGCTTTTTCCGGTGGCCGCAGGCCGCTTCTTGCTCGCAGCCCCTGTCTTCGTCGTCCTCCCAGCAGCCTTGGCCTTCTTGGCCAACGTTTTCTTGGTCGACGTCTTCTTGGCCGAGGCCTTCTTGGCCGACGACTTCTTGCCTGACGTTTTCTTTTTGGCCGTTGTCTTCCTGGCCGGCGCCTTCGTTCTGGCTACAGCTTTGCGGGCGCGTTTTGTCTTGCGCGCGCCGGCCGCTTTCTTCGCCGCCTTAGCTCGCTTCGATTTCGACTTTTTCGCCATGGGTCACTCGGCCGTGAGCAGGTGCAGTTTCAGACAATAATGGCCGCGTCACACGCGGCCCGGCGGATTTTCGACGTGAGAGCTATCAGCCGCGTGCGGCATCGGCAAGGCG